>NZ_JBFTJD010000002.1:0-427885 GCF_056395245.1 Arthrobacter sp. 10L430
GGAACCAGGCTGCACAAAATTTGAAACCAGCTGTAAAAACCAGACCACACCACAGGGGCGGCACAGTCCGGTCAATTCAACCAATTCATATAAAATAAACCGGTATCAACAAACTTGGCACACTATTGAGTTCTCAAACAACAGACACATTCGAATACTTCTCGAAACAATTTGCAAGTCCATTCGCAAATTCATTTGTTTCGCATTTCTTCGCTGCGATGTTTATAGCTTATTTCATTCATATTCACTTTGCAAATCCGGGTTGTTTTCCCGATATTCACTTGGTGGTACGAATCCGCCCATAGCAAATGGAAGCTTTTCTTCATTTCGTGCGTTGCACATGAAGAATCGCTTCTCAAGTGAAGGGGGTTTGTCACCACTCAGCGGCGGCGACTCAGAAAACATTACACGCTCCCCCGCGGCCGTGCAAATCGGCTGCGAAGGAGCGTGCAATTGGGTTTTTGCGGCGCCAGAAGTGCTAGACGCCTAACACCTGAACGGTGGCCAGGTTCTTCTTTCCCCGGCGCAGCAGCAAGTACTTTCCGTGAAGCAGCTCGGATGCAGGAATCACAGCATCCGGATCCGACACCTTGGCATTGTTGACGTAAGCGCCGCCCTCACCGACGGTCCTGCGGGCAGCGGATTTGCTCTCCGACAGTCCGGAGGCAACCAGGAGATCGATGATGCCCAGGCCCGCCCCGTCCACTGACGCGGAAGGCAGTTCGGCGGTCGCGGCCGCGAGGGTCTGCTCGTCGAGCAACGAGAGGTCGCCGTTGCCGAACACGGCGGCCGACGCAGCGATGACCTTTTCTGTGGCGTCGACGCCGTGAACCAGCGAAGTCACTTCGTAGGCAAGCTTCCGCTGGCCCTCCCGGGCGAAGGGACGCTCAGCAATGGATTCCGCCAGTGCCTCAATCTCTGCCCTGCCTAGGAACGTGAAGACCTTAAGGCGGTCCACAACATCGGCATCCGCCGTGTTCAGCCAGAACTGGTAGAACGTGTACGGGCTGCACATGGCCGCGTCCAGCCAGATGGCGTTGCCCTCGCTCTTGCCGAACTTGGTGCCGTCGGAGTTGGTGATGAGCGGGGTGCCGAGCGCGTGGACGGTCTTGCCCTCCACCTTGCGGATGAGTTCCGTACCGCTGGTGAGGTTGCCCCACTGGTCCGATCCGCCGGTCTGCAGAACACAGCCGTAGTCGCGGTGGAGCTGGAGGTAGTCCATGCCCTGCAGGATCTGGTAGCTGAACTCCGTGTAGCTGATGCCTTCGTCCGAGCTGAGGCGTGACGCCACAGCGTCTTTGCGCAGCATGGTGCCTACACGGAAGTGCTTTCCGATCTCGCGCAGGAAGTCGATCGCGCTCAGCGGCGCGGTCCAGTCGAGGTTGTTGACCATGCGGGCAGCGTTGCCGCCCTCGAAGCTGAGGAACCTGCGGACCTGGGCCTGCAGGTAGCCCACCCACTCAGTGACGGTGTCTTTCGTGTTCAGGGTGCGTTCCGCCGTCGGCCGCGGATCCCCGATCAGGCCGGTGGAGCCGCCCACGAGACCCAGGGGCTTGTGGCCGGCCAGCTGCAGCCTCCTCATAAGGAGGAGCTGGACCAGGTTTCCCAGGTGCAGGCTCGGCGCCGTGGGGTCGAACCCGCAGTAATACGTGACCGCATCCCCTGCGAGGAGTTTCTCCAGCTCCACCTCGTCAGTGGAGACGTGGACAAGGCCGCGCCATTTGAGCTCCTGCCAGACGTTGGCAAAGCTGGGGTCGTTCTGCTGGGATTCGAGGTCGTTTAGGTGTGACACGACTTCTAAGTTAGCAGGATCGGCGGCGCCTGGCCCCCGATGAAGGTTCGGATGTCAGGCGCCCGGGCCGTTCTCTGCAACTTCTAGCGTTCGATGCCCGCCGGAATGCCGTCAGCAGCGATGAGCCGGAGCCGTTGGGTGGGCCGGGTCATCGCCACATAGAGGTCTCCCACGCGTCCGTGTTCATGATTCAGCATCACGGACGGTTCAAGGACCACCACGCCGTCGAACTCGAGGCCCTTGGCTTCCCTGGGACTGATCACCACAACGTCCTGTTCGTAGCTGCCGGCGCCCGTTCCGATGCGGCGGCCGTAGGCCGCGCGCAGCGCTGACGTCGCTTCCGCCAGGAGATCGCCGTCGGCAATCACCGCCAGCAGGCCGCCGTCGATCGCGTCCAGCTCCTCCGGGAGCACCTCCACCAACCGGCTCACCAGGCCGCCCGGCTCCACGCGGTCGATGACGGGCGACCAACGGCCCTCACGGACAGCCTTGGGTGCGGACACCACGAGCCCGGCGGCGTTTGCCATCCGGGCTGCGGCCTCGGCGATCTGCGACGGTGTCCGGTAGTTGACCGTGAGCTCTTCGAGCTGCCAGCGGTCACCGAACATTGGGGCAAGTGCACCCTGCCACGAATTCGCGCCGGCCACGGAGCTGGTCTGGGCGATGTCGCCCACGATGGTGAAGGACTTCAGCGGACAGCGCCGGACGAGGAGGCGCCACTGCATGGGGGAAAGTTCCTGGGCCTCGTCGACCACGATATGGCCGAATGCCCAGGTGCGGTCGCTGGTGGCACGCTCGGCGGCGGTCAGCCGTGCCTCGCGCTCCTCGTTCTGCTCAACCAGTTCCTCGGCAGAGACCAGGACATCGACGCCGGCCGTCTCCATGTTGACGAGCGTCTGCCGGGCGTTTGCCAGATCGCGGGCGCGGTCGTGCTCCTGCTGTGCCAGTCCGCGGCCCGCGGCGGGATCGAGCTCGCCGAGGAGTTCGGCTGCCTCGTCGAGCAGGGGAACGTCGGCCTCGGTCCACCGGGCGTCAGGTGCCCGGAGCAGGAGTTCGCGCTCCTTGGCGGTCAGCTTGGGCGTGCAGGCTTCCAAAATCGCGGGTTTGCTCAGCAGTTCACTGACAAGCTTTTCGGGCGTCATCGGCATCCAGCAGAGGTTCAGGGCGACGCGGACATCCCGTGCGGAGCGCACATCCTCGGCGAGGTAGGACCGGTCGGCATTGTTGCCGATGTTGCCGGCTTCCACCAGTTCCGTCATCTGCTCCGTCAGTTCCCGGAGCAAAATCTTGACGAAGGTAACGCGTGCCTCGTTGTGCGGCTTGCCGGTGGAGCGGGCGCGCTCCCGGGCGCGCCGGACCTGCCGCGGCGTGAGAACCAGCTTGCGTCCGTCCACTTCCAGAACGCGGTTTTCGGCGGGGATGCGCTGGCGGTTTGCCACGGCGTTGGCGACGACGTCGGCCATGTCCAGCCGCCCCTTGATTGCAGCGACGTCCGCCTCCGGCTCGGGCACGGCATTGATGCCCGGCATCAGCCGGCCAACGCTCGCCATCACCACACCGGTCTCGCCGAGCGAGGGCAGGACGCGTTCGATGTACTTCATGAACGACGACGACGGTCCCACCAGCAGCACGCCGGCGGTCTTGAGCCTGTCCCTGTGCGTGTACAGCAGGTAGGCGGCGCGGTGGAGCGCAACGGCGGTTTTGCCCGTTCCCGGACCACCCTGGACGACAAGGGCTCCGGAGATGGAGGACCGGATGATGCGGTCCTGTTCGGACTGGATGGTGCCGACGATGTCCGACATCCGGCCGGTCCGCTTCGAGTTCAGGGCAGCGAGCAGGGCACCTTCACCCTGCAGGGAGTCGTTGTCTGCCAGCATGTCCGCGTCGAGGACGTCGTCTTCGATGGCCTTGACCTCGCGGCCCTGCAGGATCAGGTGCCGGCGACGGCGAACACCCTGGCGGTCGAAGGCCGTGGCCTGGTAAAAGTGCCCGGCTTCGGGCGCACGCCAGTCCACCATGAGGCGCTGCAGGTCCTCGGTGGTCAGGCCGATGCGGCCGATGTACTGCGCCTCGCCCGAGTCGAGGTCCAGCCGGCCGAACACGAGGCGGTCGTCGACGGCGTCGAGTTGCGCCAGGCGGTCTTCGTACAGTGCAGCAAAGGCGTCGCGTTCTGAAACGTTCTGCATGGTGCCCACAGCGCCGGCACGGCGCACGTGCGCCAGCTGGGTGCGCTTTTCCTCGCGCAATTCATCAAGCCGTGCGTACAGACCGGCAACATAGTCCCGTTCGTGGGCCAAATCGGCGTCGAGCATCTAAACGTTCCCCTATCGCAAAAGACAGACCGTCCATTCTACAACCATTTTTGTCAGCGCGCCCATGGTGCCATGTATTTCCGGCGCCTCAGAGAACTGCCGCCAGCGCTGGCTGCTCACACGAGCTGCTAGAGGCGGAGCAGCGAGCGGACGCGGTGCCCGGCAAGGGCTGCGCGGCCGCGCAGCTCCCCCAGCTCCATGACCACTCCCACGCCGGACACGTGGACACCGCAGCGTTCGAAGAGCCGCACCGCTGCACTGAGTGTTCCGCCGGTGGCCAGGACGTCGTCCAGGATCAGCACCCGGCTGCCGGCGGGCAGGTCCGTCTTGTGGAGTTCAAGCGTGGAGGTTCCGTACTCCAGGGCGTAATCCTCGGCGTAGACGTCACGGGGCAGTTTGCCCGCTTTCCGCACGGTGATGACCCCTGTTCCCGTGGCGTAGGCTGCGGCGGCGGCAAGCAGGAAGCCGCGGGCCTCGACGCCTGCCACGGCATCGAACTGGCCCTTGAACGGTTCCACCAGGGAGTCCACGACGGCCCGCAGCGCACGGCCGTCGGCGAACACGGGAGTCAGGTCCTTGAACACGATTCCCGGCTTCGGATAGTCCGGCACGGTGGCACAAAGCCGGGTGATCAGCTGGTCCACGGGAACGGATTTGGGGGCCGGGGTCTGCTCGCTCTGGTTCACCCGTCAAGCCTACGACGTGTTGCCGAGCCGCCGCGTTACTGAACCCCGCCGGTCACGGACTAGGCCGAACGCACCTTCGCCGCCTTATAGCGGGAAACCGTGGGGTCCCCCGTCAGCCAGAAACGCCAGGGATAGTCGTGCGATCCGCCGTCCCCGGCGACGCCCACTCTGGGTCCGGCGCTGACGCCGGCCACCGGCGCCGGGGGAAGTTCGAGGCTGAACGGGTGCGTGAGCGCGTCCCGGCCGCTGTCCGCCGTCGTCAGTCCGAGGGCGGTGGCCAGGCGGGCAGGTCCGCTGGCCAGGTCCTTGGCCGATTTCGACGTCGGCCGCCTCGCCAAGGCAACCGGCAGCCCGTCCACAATCTCTCCCGCACGCAGGAGCACGGCGGAGGCGTGGCCGGACGGCCCGCAGACGATGTTGGCGCAATAGTGCATGCCGTATGTGAAGTACACATAAAGATGCCCGGCCGGGCCGAACATCGGCGCGTTCCGGCGCGTGGGGCCTCGGAATGTGTGGGACCCGGGATCGGGATGCAGCGAATCGCCGGGCCCCATGTAGGCCTCGAGTTCCGTGATCCGTACGGACACAGGACCATCCGGGCTGTGGTGGGTGAGGACGGCGCCCAGGAGCAGGGGCGCTACCTCGCGGGCATCGCCAGTGAGGAATTCCCGGACGTGATCCCCCGGCCCCTTATCCTCCGGCAGGTGATCCTCCTCCCGCACGTGATCCTCGTCGTCCGATGCGGGGTGGCTGCTGCTGACGGTCATGCTCCGACTTTACCCACCCGTACCTCGCCACCGATGGGAGGGCGCAAACTGTCGCACGGCCATGTCCGATTTCCGCTAGCTGCGTCCTCCTTCGGCTGGCAGGATGGAGTCATGGACTTCTTGCAGCGCTACCGTGCAATCGACGCACGGGACACCCGTTTCGACGGGCAGTTCTATACGGCGGTGCGGACCACGGGAATCTATTGCAGGCCCTCGTGCCCGGCCAGGACGCCGAAAGCCGAGAACGTCACCTTCTACGAAACCTCGGCTGCGGCCCACGACGCCGGCTACCGCGCGTGCAAGCGCTGCCTTCCGGAAGCAGTGCCGGGAACGCCTGCGTGGAACGTGCGCTCGGACATCGCGGGCCGTGCCATGCGGCTCATCAACGACGGCGTGATCAACCGCGACGGCGTGGAAGGACTGGCCGCACGCCTGGGATATTCGTCCCGGCAGCTGAACAGAATCCTCAGCCACGAGCTCGGCGCCGGGCCGCTCTCCCTCGCCCGGGCCAGCAGGGCACAGACCGCCCGAACACTGCTGGTGTCGACGCCCATGAAACTCGCGGACATCGCTTTCGCGGCCGGGTTCAGCAGCGTTCGCCAGTTCAACGAGACCGTGGGCGAGGTGTTCGACATGACCCCCACCGCCCTGCGCGCCACCGCGCGGCATCATCCGTCGCCGGCTGCCAGTACCGCGCTCACGCTGAACCTTCCCTACCGTGAACCCTTCGACCCGGGCATCTTCGGCTTCCTTGCGGTCCGCGCCATTCCCGGTATCGAGGCGGGCACGCCGTCGTCCTATGCCCGTTCGCTGCGGCTGCCGCACGGTGACGCGCGCTTCAGGGTGGAGTACGACGCCGGCGCCCCTGGGCGGCCCCTGGTGCTCACCATCGGCGCGGTGGACCTGCGCGACCTCCCTGCCCTGCTGAGCAGGGTCCGCCGGCTCTTCGACCTCGACGCCGACCCCCTCGCCATTGACGGAGCACTCGGCACAGATCCCCGGCTGTCAGAGGCTGTTGCCGAAACTCCCGGCATCCGCATGCCCGGCGCCCTGGATCCGCACGAGCTCCTGGTCCGCGCCATGGTCGGGCAGCAGATCACGGTGGCCGCGGCCAGGACGGCCCTCACCCAGCTGGCCGCCGCGGGCAGCCCGAGCACCGCTCCCGGCGAAGGCTTGGACAGGATGTTCCCGACGCCGGAGCAGATCGCACTGGCCGGCCAAGGACTGCTGCGCGGGCCGCGGCGGAGAATAGACTCCCTTGTGGCAACCGCCGCGGCGCTGGCTTCCGGGGACCTGGACCTGGGCTACGGGGACGATCTGCCCGGTCTTCGCGCGAATCTCCTTCCCTTGGCGGGCGTGGGCCCCTGGACAGTGGGATACGTTGCGATGCGAGTGATCGGCGCACCGGATATCTTCCTGGCCAACGACGCCGCGGTACGCAATGGAATCCGGGCACTCGGGCAGGTGTCCGCCACTCAAGGCGCCTCGCCTGATTCCACGCTGTCCTCAGATTTCAGCGAAGTCAGCCCGTGGCGGTCGTACGCCACCATGCACCTCTGGCGCGCCGCAGCGGCCGCGCCGAAAACCACCACTAAGAAGGCTTCGAAATGACATCTCAGCACAACGGCGCAGACATGAATGCGCAGCTGCTCACCATGACCACGCCGGACGGCCCATTCACGATCATCGCCCGCGACGGCGTTGTGCTGGCTTCGGGCTGGACCGCCGATTCGGGCGAACTCACCGGGCAGATCCATCCGGTGCTGCAGCCCGTGGCGTACGACAGCGTGGACGACCTCGGCCCCATCTCCTCCGCGGTGGAAGCCTTCTACGCCGGGGATCCTGTTCCGGCCATGAGCGTGCCGGTGCTGCAGAAATCAGGCCCGTTCCGCGCCCATGCCTGGGATGTGCTGCGCACCGTTAGCCCCGGTGCGCCGGTGACCTACACCGAATACGCGGTGCTGTCCGGCAACGCCAAAGCGGTCCGCGCCGCGGCCAGCGCGTGCGCCTTCAACGCTGCGGCCCTTTTCGTGCCGTGCCACCGTGTGGTCCGCACCGACGGCACGTTGGGCGGTTTCCGGTGGGGGCTGCGGATCAAGGAAAGCCTGCTGGCCCGTGAAAAAGAGGCCCTCACCCGGACCTAGGTCTTAGGCGGTGCTAGTGCCGCACTCCCGAGGGCCAAGGAAGCAGCTCCGGCAGGTCCACTCCGTCGGCGGCTGCCGATGCACGCAGGCTGCCCAGCGAAGGTTCGCGCCCGGCCAGCCAGGCAGCGATATCCGTGACCATCCCGCTGATCACCGTGGAACGCCCGCCGACTCCGATGGCCACGGGCGGCAGGCCCAGCGGCTGGAGCACAAACTTCTGCCCCTCCGGAACCCGTGCCGTCAGGAAGTCGAACAGATGCTCACAGAAAAGCCTGCTCCACGCTTCAGGGCCAGGACCCGTGCCGAGGTCCGAGGCATGGATCACGAGTTCGCGCCAGAGGGCGCGGCCGCCGTCGAAGACCACTCCCCCGCGGTAGGCGATGGGGACCTGCCAACCGGCGGCATCCAGCGCGTCGAAGGCCCGGAGCGCCCGTTCCAGCGCGGCGTCCAGGTCGGCGCGGTGTTCATCGATGCTGTGCCCCGCGGCCATCCCGATCGCCTTCGTGCGGCCCTCGTAGCCGCCGTCGTACAACTCCACGGAAGCGCCGCGAGCGGCGAACTCCAGCTGTCGGGCCATGGCGTTCGAGATCCCGGTGATGTGGGCCAGAACATGTCCCCGCGTCCAGCCCGGAAGTTTCGACGACGCCGGGACGTCATCAGCGGTGAGTTTTGCCGCCTGGGAGGCAACGGCGTCGGCCGCTTTGTGCATTTCCGTGAGTACTGTCTCAGGTGTGATTGCGGTCATACGGCAATCGTAGCGGACGGTTAATCGGCCTTAACGCAGCTCGGCGTTCCCCGCCGGCCGGTAGAAGTGCCTGATGTGCCTGCGGTCGTGCCGGGCCTGCCAGAACTCGATCTCCAGAGGCTGGATGGCGTAAAGCTGCCAGTCCGGATTGTGGCTGCCGTCCGCCGCTGGCCGGGCGTCCCAGTCCGCCGCCGATGCCTCCGCGGACAGCTCCACCGCGTGGCCAACCACACGGACCTGCCTGCCCTGCAGCGGCCAGTAGAAGTTCAGCGCGGCCTTGGGGTTCGCCGATAGTTCCCTCCCCTTGCGTGAGGTACGGGACGTTGCGATGTGCCAGCCGTCGTCGTCGATGTCTTTCAGGATCAGCATCCGGGACGACGGCTGGCCGTCGGAATCCACCGTGGCCAGGCTGCACGCGTGCGGCTGCCGCTCCCCGGCATCCAGGGCATCCGCCAGCCACTTCCGGAACAGCTCGGCCGGGTCCGCGGGGGCAGTAGCCGCATCAAAGTCCGGAAGGTTCTCGGGGAAATCCGGCAGGGCACGCAATTGCCGGCGGAAGGATTCGCTCATGGCGCCATGATAGCGGGGAGTTTTCGCTCGTTAACGCGCAACGCTCTCTCACTTTTCGCAGGAAAATCGGCAACGCTCTCTCCCTTTCTTGAGGAAAGTGAGAGAGCGTTGGCCAAAAAACTGCAGGAAGTGAGAGAGCGTGCGGCTGTTAGCCGGCGTACTCCCGCACGCCGGCGAGCTCGGCTTCCAGCGCACCAAGCTGGCGTTCGACGGCGGCCGGTGCCGTGCCGCCCTGCGAGTTGCGGCTGTTGAGCGAACCCTCGGTGCTGAGGACCGTGCGGACCTCCGGCGTCAGGTGTTCCGAGATGGCGGCGTATTCCTCATCCGTAAGGTCCCAGAGCTCGACGCCGCGGCTTTCGGCCTGCTTCACCGCGGCACCGGAGAGCTCATGCGCCTCGCGGAACGGGACGCCCTGTCGGACCAGCCATTCGGCGATGTCGGTGGCCAGTGCGAAGCCCTGCGGTGCCAGCGACTCCATCCGTTCAGTGTTGAACTTCAGCGTCGCGATCATGCCGGAGACTGCCGGGAGCAGGAGCTCCAGCGTGTCGGCGGCGTCGAACACCGGCTCCTTGTCCTCCTGGAGGTCGCGGTTGTACGCGAGCGGCAGGCCCTTGAGCGTGGCCAGCAGCCCGGTCAGGTTGCCGATCAGCCGGCCGGCCTTGCCTCGCGCCAGTTCAGCCACGTCCGGGTTCTTCTTCTGCGGCATGATCGAGGAGCCCGTGGAGTAGGAATCATGCAGCGTGACGAAGGAAAACTCCTTCGTGGCCCACAGGATCACTTCCTCCGAGACACGCGAGAGGTCCACGCCGATCATGGCGGTCACCCAGGCGAACTCGGCGAAGACGTCGCGGGAGGCGGTGCCGTCGATCGAGTTGTGCGTTGCCGAAAAGAAGCCTAGGGCCGCAGCAACAGCTTCCGGGTCCAGGCCCAGCGAGGAGCCCGCAAGGGCGCCGGAGCCGTAGGGCGAAACGCCGGCGCGTTTGTCCCAGTCCTGCAGCCGCTGGACATCGCGCAGCAGCGCCCAGGCGTGGGCCAGCAGATGGTGGCTGAGCAGGACCGGCTGCGCGTGCTGGAGGTGCGTGCGGCCAGGCATGGCCACGCCCTGGTGCGCCTTGGCCTGCTCCACGAGAGCATCGATGGTGGCCAGGACTCCTCGGGCAATGATCCGGGCGTGGTCGCGCAGGAACATGCGGCCGAGGGTGGCCACCTGGTCGTTGCGTGACCGGCCGGCGCGGAGCTTGCCGCCCAGCTGGGTGCCGGCGCGCTCGATCAGGCCCCGTTCCAGCGAGCCGTGCACGTCCTCGTCGGACTCCGCGGCCGTGTAGGCGCCGGACGCGACGTCCTCGTCCAGCTGCTTGAGGGCCGCGAGCATGCCCTCCAGCTCGGCATCGTCCAGGAGGCCTGCCTTGTGCAGCACGCGTGCGTGCGCCACCGAGCCGGCAATGTCGTAACGGGCCAGGCGCCAGTCAAAATGCGTTGACTTGCTCAGCGCCGCCAGGGCGTCTGCGGGGCCGCCGGCAAAGCGGCCGCCCCATAGAGCTCCAGTGTTCGTTGCTTCCGATTTGGTGGTTTCCTGCTCAGCCACAGGGGCTACTTTCCGGCGACGCGGAGGTCGCGGCCGGAGGCAACCTTGGCGGACATGCCCCACAGTTCGATGAAGCCGCGGGCCATCGACTGGTCGAAGGTGTCGCCGGTGTCGTACGTGGCGAGGTCGAAGTCGTAAAGCGAGGTCTCGGAGCGGCGGCCGTTGACGATCGCCTGGCCGCCGTGCAGGGTCATGCGGATGTCGCCGGAGACATACTTCTGGGTGTCTTCGATGAAGGCGTCCAGGGAGCGCTTGAGCGGGGAGAACCACTGGCCGTCGTACACCAGTTCGGCCCAGCGCTGGCCGACCGTGGCCTTGAAGCGTGCCTGTTCGCGCTCGACGGTGATGTCCTCGAGGTGCTTGTGCGCGGTGATCAGCGCCATTGCTCCCGGTGCTTCGTAGATTTCGCGGGACTTGATACCGACGAGGCGGTCCTCGACGACGTCGATCCGGCCCACGCCCTGGGCACCGGCGCGGCGGTTGAGTTCCTTGATGGCCTGCAGCGGGGTGACCTTGACGCCGTCGATCGCTACCGGCACGCCGGCTTCGAAGGAGATGGTGACCTCATCCGGGGCCGGCGGGAATTCCGGCGTGGCGGTGTAGTCGTAGATGTCCTTCGTGGGGGCGTTCCAGATGTCCTCAAGGTAGCCGGTCTCGACGGCGCGTCCCCAGACGTTCTGGTCGATCGAGTACGGGTTCTTCTTGGTGGTCTCGATCGGCAGTCCCTTTTCCTCGGCGAAGGCGATGGCCTTGTCCCGGGTCAGGGCAAGGTCACGGACCGGCGCGATGCACTTCAGGTCCGGGCCGAGGGTCTGGATGCCCACTTCGAAGCGGACCTGGTCGTTGCCCTTGCCGGTGCAGCCGTGGGCCACGGTGGTGGCGCCGAATTCACGGGCAGCCTTGACCAGGTGCTTGACGATCACCGGGCGGGAGATGGCGGAGACCAGCGGGTAGTGGCCCTGGTAGAGGGCGTTGGCCTTCAGCGTGGGCACACAGTATTCGTTGGCGAACTCGTCGCTCGCGTCCGCCACATACGCTTCGACGGCACCGCAGCCCAGCGCGCGCTGGCGGATGGTCTCCAGCGATTCGCCGCCCTGTCCGACGTCGACCGCCACGGCGATGACCTCGGCGCCGGTGGCTTCACCGATCCAGCCGATGGCTACAGAAGTATCCAGGCCACCGGAGTAGGCCAGAACAATACGCTCAGTCACTTCACATGCTCCTTAGTTGTTTGGTTGAATTTGTTCGTCTGATGAAAGCCTGTCACACCCTTGTGCCGGGCCCAATTTTTGTACGTCGCTGCTGCTGCGGGCCGGCGGCTACGGGCTGGTGCCGGCTTCCTCCGCGAGCTGCAGAAACCGGGCGGCAAGGTCCGGTCCGCCCTGCGGATCCCGGGCGACCAGCAGCACGGTGTCGTCCCCCGCGATGGTGCCCAGGACGGACGGCATCACGGAATGGTCGATCGCGAGGGCCAGGAAGTTCGCGGCCCCGGGCGGCGTGCGCAGCACGGCAATGTTGGCAGACGCCTCGGCCGTGACCAGGAGTTCGCCGCACAGCCTCGCCAGCCGTGCGTCAAGGATTTCCTGGCTGACTCCGCTCTTGGCCCCCCGCTCCCCGCCCTCGCCGGGCACGGCGTAGACCAGGACGCCTTCTTTACCGCGGACCCGGACGGCGCCCAGCTCCACGAGATCCCGCGACAGGGTTGCCTGCGTGACCTGCACCCCGTCGTCCGCGAGCAGCGCCGCCAGCTCCGCCTGGGAGCGCACGGACTCGCCGGTGAGGATCGCGGTGATCCGCGCCTGGCGGGCTGTCTTGGTGGCCGGGCTCGCGCCCGGCGACGGAGGCTGGACTGACAATTAGGCCTGCCCTGCCACCGGCGGCAGTCCCTCAACAACGGCCAGACCCGACCGGTGCATGAGCCAGGCCATCAGCGCCTTCTGCGCGTGGAGCCGGTTTTCGGCCTCGTCCCAGACGATCGACTGCGGGCCGTCGATGACGGCCGCCGAGATCTCGTAGCCGCGGTACGCGGGAAGGCAGTGAAGCACGACGGCGTCTTCCGCCGCCTGTGCCATAGCCGCCTCATCGACGGAGTACTCGCGGAAAAGCTGCAGCCGGGCTTCCTTTTCGGCTTCCTGGCCCATGGAGACCCAGGTGTCCGTCGCGATGACGTCCGCTCCCTTGAGGGCTTCCCCGGCGTCCGTCGTGACGAGGACGGAGCCGCCGGTTTCCGCCGCGCGCTCCTGGGCCGCCGACACGATGCCCGCGGCTGGCAGGTAGCCTTCCGGCCCGGCGATGCGGACGTGCATTCCGGCGGTGACACCGGCCAGCAGGTAGGAATTGGCCATGTTGTTGGCGGCGTCGCCAAGGTAGGCCATGGTGAGCCCCTTGAGCTCGCCCTTGTGCTCCTTCACGGCCAGCAGGTCCGCCAGGAGCTGGCACGGGTGGTAGTCGTCGCAGAGGGCATTGATGACCGGCACCCGGGAGTTTTCCGCCATGGCGACGAGGCCCGAGTGGGCGCCCGTGCGCCACACGATGGTGGAGACCATGCGCTCAAGCACCTTGGCGGTGTCCGCCACTGATTCCTTGTGGCCGATCTGGGCCTCACCGGGGTTGATGATGAGGGCGTTTCCACCCATGTCCGCCACACCGGTGGCGAAGGAAACCCGGGTCCGGGTGGAGGTCTTGTCGAAGATCACGGCGACCGTCTGGCGGCCGCTGCCCTCTGCCGCGAAGGGCTGCGCGCTGTACGGCGCGGCCTTCAGTCGCATGGCGAGGTCCAGCACCTCGGCCTGCTCGGCAGGAGTCAGGTCGGTGTCCTTCAGGAAGTGGCGGGTCTTGACGGATGATGTCGCTGGTGAAGTCACTGTGCTTCCTTTGCAGTGTGCAGGATGTCAGGAAGGGCGGCCAGGAAACGGTCCGCCTGCTCTTCCGTGAGGATCAGGGGCGGGGCCAGCCTGATGGTCCGTGGACCGGGGCTGTTGATGATAAACCCGGCATCCAGGCCGGCTGTCACGACGGCGGGGGCAACGTCAGCGTCCAGGTCGAAGCCGATGAGGAGGCCTTCGCCGCGGACTTCCGTGACGCCGTCGACTCCGGCCAGCCTCGAGCGGAGGTGCTCCCCCACGCTGCGGACGTTGTCCAGGACGTGCTGGTTTTCGATGGCGTGCAGGGTGGCCAGGGCGGCCGCCGTAGCCACCGGGTTCCCGCCGAACGTGGTGCCGTGCTGCCCGGCCGTCAGGAGCGCGGACGTTTCAGGGCCGAACGTGACCAGCGCTCCGATGGGGAACCCGCCGCCCAGGCCCTTGGCGAGGGTGACGGCGTCCGGCACGAAGCCGGCGTCTGCACTGGCCAGCCATTTGCCCGTGCGTCCGATGCCGGTCTGGACTTCGTCGAGGATCAGCAGTGCGCCTGCCTTGGTGGTGGCCTCGCGTGCGGCCCGCAGGTAGCCGGCGGGCAGGGGGCGGACGCCGGCCTCGCCTTGGATCGGTTCGAGGAAGACAGCCGCCGTGGTTTCATCGATCGCCTCCACGAGGGCGTCGACGTCGCCGAACGGAATGTGGACCACGCCGCCGGGCAACGGTTCGAACGGCGCCCGGTACGCTTCCTTGGCGGTCAGGGCGAGGGCGCCCATGGTCCGGCCGTGGAAGGCGCCCTCCAGCGCGATGATCTTGGTCCGGGGCGTTCCGTTCCTGGCCGTACCGGAGCCGTTGTTCCGCCGGGCCAGCTTGAACGCGGCCTCGACGGCCTCCGTTCCGGAGTTCGCGAAAAAGACCTTGGAACCGGCCGGCGCCTTGCTCAGTTCGAGCAGTTTCTCGGCCAGTGCGATCTGCGTGGGGCTGGTGAAGAAGTTGGAGACGTGGCCCAGGGTGGCAAGCTGGCTGGAGATCACCGACGTCACGAACGGGTGCGCGTGGCCCATGGCATTCACGGCGATGCCGCCGAGCAGGTCCAGGTACTCCTTGCCGTCGGCATCCCAGACCAGGCACCCGGCGCCGCGGACCAGGACACGCTGAGGGGTGCCGAACACTCCCATGAGCGAGGACGAGTAGCGGCTCAGCCACTCGGCCCCGGTCGTGTGGCCGCGGGTCTCGACCAGGTCGACCACCGGCGACTTTTCAATCTGGCTCATGCATTCACTTCCTCGTCCGGTACCACCTGCGTGCCAATGCCCGCGGTGGTGAAGGTTTCCAGCAACATGGAGTGCGGGAGGCGCCCGTCCACAATGTGCGCGCGCTCCACACCCTCATCGACGGCCTTCAGGCAGGCGGCCATTTTGGGGATCATTCCGGACTCCAGCCGCGGCAGCATCTCCCGCAGCTCCGAGGCCGTCAGCGACGAAATAAGCGATGACCTGTCCGGCCAGTTGGCATAGAGGCCTTCGACGTCGGTCAGGATCACCAGCTTGGAGGCGCCAAGGGCCGACGCGACGGCAGCGGCCGCAGTGTCCGCATTGACGTTGAGCACCTGTCCGGTGGTCTGGAACCGCCGAGCTCCTTCGTCATTGCTGTCCTCGTCAATGATTTCCGGAGCGACAGTGGAAATCACCGGGATCCGGCCTGCCGCGAGGATATCGACGATTCCCTCCGGGTTGACACCAACGACTTCGCCGACGAGGCCCAGGTCCACTTCCTCGCCGTCCACGACCGTTCCGGTGCGGACGGCGCGCAGCAGACCGCCGTCCTCTCCGGACATGCCCACAGCGTACGGGCCGTGGGAATTGATCAGTCCCACGAGTTCGCGTCCCACCTGGCCGGTGAGGACCATGCGGACCACGTCCATGGCTTCGGGGGTGGTGACACGCAGGCCGCCCTTGAACTCGGACTCGATGCCCAGGCGGCTGAGCATCGCGTTGATCTGTGGGCCGCCGCCGTGCACCACCACGGGGTGGATGCCCACATGGTGCAGGAACACGACGTCTTCGGCGAAGGCCCGGCGCAGTTCGTCGTTGACCATGGCGTTGCCGCCGTATTTGATCACCATGGTGGTTCCGGCAAAGCGCTGGATCCACGGCAGGGCCTCGATCAGTGTGCCGGCTTTGTCCTGGGCGTCACTCATGGACGTGGTCTCGCGGGTCTGGGTGTTCATGCTGCTGTTCTCCAGGGGTGGCTGGTGGATCTAGCTTGAGTACGCACTGTTTTCGTGGACGTAGTCGTGCGTGAGGTCGTTGGTCCAGATGGTGGCTTCCGCGCCGCCTGCCTGCAGGTCGATCTCCACGAGCACCTCGCGCGGTTCGAGGTCCACGAGCTTGCGGTCCTGGCCGATGCCGCCGTTCTGGCAGATCTGGATGCCGTTCATGGAGACGTTGAGCTCGTCCGGCTCGAAGGCGGCGTCGGTGGTTCCGACGGCGGACAGGACACGGCCCCAGTTCGGGTCCTTGCCGAAGATGGCGGCCTTGAAGAGGTTGGACCTGCCCACCGCGCGGCTGACGGTTTCGGCGTCGCGTTCGCTGGCGGCATTGAAGGTCCGGATGGCGATGTCGTGGCTTGCACCTTCTGCGTCGCCGATCAGCTTGCGCGCCAGCTCCGCGCACACCTGAGTCAGGCCGTCGCCGAAGGTCTCCGCGGACGGCACGGCGCCGGAGGCGCCGGAAGCCAGCAGCACCACGGTGTCGTTGGTGGACATGCAGCCGTCGGAGTCAGCACGGTCGAAGGTGACGCGCGTGGCGTCTCGGAGGACGACGTCGAGCATTTCAGCTTGGACATCCGCGTCAGTGGTGAGCACCACCAGCATGGTGGCCAGCCCGGGCGCGAGCATACCGGCGCCCTTGGCGATGCCGCCGATGGTGAATTCGTTTCCCTCGGCGTCAACGCCGGTGAAGATTGCCTGCTTGGGAACCGTGTCCGTGGTCATGATGGCCGTTGCGGCGTCCGCACCGCCGTCCGCGCTCAGGGCGGCCGCCGCGGCGTCGATTCCCGGAACGATCTTGTCCATGGGCAGCTGCTCGCCGATCAGGCCGGTGGAACAGACGAACACGTCCGTGGCCGAAATGCCGAGGACTTCAGCCGTTTTCTCCGCGGTGGTGTGCGTGTTCTGAAAGCCCTGCGGCCCGGTGCAGGCGTTGGCGCCGCCCGAGTTCAGGACAACGGCGTCCACCCGCCCGTCGGAGACCACCTGGCGCGACCAGTGGACGGGAGCGGCCGCCACGCGGTTCGACGTGAACACCGCCGCGGCTGCCTTGGAAGGGCCGTCATTGACCACGAGCGCGAGGTCCGGATTCCCGGAGGCCTTGAGGCCGGCTTTAACGCCTGCGGCGCGGAATCCTTGGGGTGCGGTAACGGTCACGGGGCAACTCCCTGCAGGTTGAGGCCGGCGGTTTCCGCCAGTCCGAGGGCAATATTCATGGACTGCACGGCTCCGCCTGCGGTTCCCTTGGTCAGATTGTCGATGGCACAGGTGACGATGACGCGGCCGGTGTGTTCATCGAAGGCCAGCTGCATGGCGGCGTGGTTGGACCCCTGCACGGACTTGGTGGAGGGCCACTGGCCCTCCGGGAGCAGGTGGACGAACGGTTCGTCGTCGTAGGCCTCGGCCCAGGCGCGGCGCAGCTCCTCGGCCCCGATGCCGGGCTTGACCCTGGCCGTGGCCGTGGCCAGGATGCCCCGGCTCATCGGCGCCAGCGTGGGCGTGAAGGACACCGTCACGGACTCTCCCCCGGCGTTCGACAGTCCCTGTTCGATTTCCGGGGTGTGGCGGTGCCCGCCGCCCACGCCGTAAGGGCTCATGGACCCCATGACCTCGGCGCCGATCAGGTTTACCTTGGCGGCCTTGCCTGCCCCCGATGTGCCCGAGGCGGCGACGATGACCACGTCCTCGCCCTGCAGCAGCCCGGCGGCGAAGCCCGGGGTGAGTGCCAGCAGGGCCGACGTCGGGTAGCAGCCGGGAACGGCGATCCGCCGGGCTCCCTTGAGCTTCTCGCGCTGGCCGGGCAGTTCCGGAAGTCCGTAAGGCCAAGTGCCGGCGTGCGCCGAGCCGTAGAACTTCTCCCATGCGGCGGCGTCCTCCAGGCGGTGGTCCGCTCCGGCGTCGATCACCACGGTGCCCTCAGGCAACTGGGCAGCGATTTCCGCCGACGCCCCGTGCGGGAGCGCCAGGAACACGACGTCGTGCCCGGACAGGTTCTCCACGGTGGTGTCCTCAAGAATCCTGCTCGCCAGGCCATGGAGATGTGGCTGCAGTTCGCCTAGTCTGGAACCGGCGTTGCTGTGCGCCGTGATGGCACCGATGGTGACGTCGGGATGCCCGGACAGTAGGCGCAGCACCTCGCCGCCGGCATAGCCGCTCGCGCCGGAGACGGCAACAGAAATAGTCATGGGAACGACTATACAGCAAGAGTATGCATGGGTCCTGATATTTATGCATGATCTCGGCGCGCGCCGCAACAGCGTATGGTGGACAGAGGGTGATCCTGACCGCGCAGCCGAGTGTCGGCTGCAGCGTTGCCCGTAATCAGTTACGAGGCAATCCGTCCATGACGCCCACCATCACTTCCGAGCGCCCGAAGTCGCGGGTCCGCCAAGCCAATCCGGTGACCCAAAGCTACTCGGACCTGCTTAAGTCCGTGCGCGCAGCCGGCCTGCTGGAACGGCGCCAGGGCTTCTACATCACGGTTTTCTCCAGCCTGGTGGTCCTCATGACCGCCACCTGGTTCGGCTTCGCGCTGATCGGGCAGAGCTGGTTCCAGCTCCTGATCGCTGCCGCTCTCGGCATCATCTGCACACAGCTGAGCTTCCTCGCCCATGAGGCAGGCCACCGCCAGATTTTCGCCTCCCGGCGCGCCAACGACTGGTCCGCCAGGCTGATTGCCACGTCTGTGGCCGGAATCAGCTACTCGTGGTGGGAGCAGAAGCACGGGGCCCACCACAACCACCCGAATGTCATCTCCAAGGACCCCGACATCGCCACCGGTGCCATCGCATTCCACACCGAAGCCGCCGCCGGCCGCCAGGGACCGCTTTCGTTCCTCACCCGCAAACAGGGCTGGTTCTTCTTCCCGCTGCTGTTCCTGGTGGGCCTGGGCCTGCAGATCGATTCGGTCCGCTTCATCTTCCGGCGCGCCAAGGTCACCCACCGCTGGGTGGAACTGCCCATCCTGCTGGTCAGGCTCAGCATCCTTCCCGTGCTCGCGTTTTCCTTCCTCCCGCTCGGCATGGCCTTCGCCTTCGTCGGCGTGCAGCTCGCCGTCTTCGGCTTTTACATGGGTGCCTCCTTTGCGCCAAACCACAAGGGCATGCCGGTTCTTCCGGCGGACAGCCGGGTGGACTTCCTGAGCCGCCAGGTCCTCACGTCCCGGAACATTTCCGGCGGCCGTTTCATGGACATCCTTCTCGGCGGCCTGAACCGCCAGGTGGAGCACCACCTCTTCCCCGACATGGCCCGGCCCCAGCTGCACAAGGCGACGGCGATCGTGCGCCAGTACTGTGACACCCACGGCATTCCCTTCACCGAGACCACGCTGACGGCTTCCTACGGCATCATCGTGCGCTACCTCAACGACGTGGGCCTCGCAGCCGGCCGCCGCTTTGAGTGCCCCATGGCCACGGTCACGCGGCGCTACTAGGAACCGCACCCCGAGGCACGGCCATCCTCAGGTGTTCTTGCCGCGGGCCGCAACGGTCCACCGGCCAGTGAACACCCCGCCGCTGACCAGGCTCGCCTCGTCCACCAGGTTGATGGTCAGGCATACATGGTTGGGGACCACCCTGAGCCGCCGTCCGAGCGCCGGCATTGGAGTGCCGTCGGGCCACTCCACCGTGGCGTGGTGTTCGGACAGCGACGTGATCCTGGCATCGGGATGGTCGAGCAGACGGCCGTAGCCGCTGGCCCACGCCGCGCGGTCACTCCCCAGGATCTTGCTGCCGGCATCCATGATGAACCGCCCAGGCTCGCCTGGTCCCGTCCTGTGATGGCTGACCACCGTACTCGCAACCGTCAGCGCGATGCTCTCTGGCGTGCACCGCTCAAGCTCCAACTGCTGGGCATCACCGAAAACGTAGACACCCGGCCGCAGTTCGGTAGCCACTGTGTCTCCTCCCACCAAGGCGGTCGGAGTGGAGCCGCCGCTAATTTCTGGCACGTTGAACCCCTCCGCCGCCATGCACGTGGCCGCCCGGATCAGCGCTTCGTCCTCCTGCCGGGCCGCTGCCGCAGGCATGCCAGGCGCATAGCTGTGGCCGGGAAACGTGAAGACGCCGACAACCTCCAGCCCGGCGTCCGCGGCCGCGCGGGCAACGCCTGCGGCTTCGTCAGGATGGACTCCGCTTCGGTGGTGTCCGCTGTCGATCTCCACCCGAACGGCAATGTTGCCGGCATCCGTTCCGAGGTTTTGTCCCATGAACGCCGCGCTCTCCGCAGAGTCCACACCCACAGTGATGCGGGCTTGGGCCGAAAGGCGGCGCAGCCGTTCTGCCTGACCCTGGGTTACCCACAGCGGGTAGGCGATGAAGATGTCCTTCACCCCGCCGTTGGCAAAGACTTCCGCTTCGCCGATCGTGGCCACGGTGAGCCCCACTGCTCCTGCCGCGAGTTGCCTGGCCGCTATCTCCAGGATTTTGTGGGTCTTGGCGTGCGGGCGAAGCTTCACTCCGCGGGCACGGGTGGAGGCGGCCATCCGTGCGATGTTGCGGTCCAGCACGTCCACATCGATCATCACTTCCGGCGTGGTGATTTCATCGGGAATGCACATTCAGGGACCTCGGATTCTGCGGTGGATGGTTCATGCGGCCGTGGTGCGCGTCTGCGCCTGCGACCCTAACTGACACGTTTCGCGGGGGCGGGGCCAGCGGCTCCGTTGTCGCCGACGTCCACAAGCTGAACGGTGGCGCCCGCTTTGCGGAACAGCTCGATCTGGAATGCATCGGCGTGGCTGTCAGTCACCAGCGTCCAGGGAAGGGGAATCCGCGCCCAGGCGTGGAAGGGCCTCTTGCCCAGCTTGGTGGAGTCGGCAAGGACATACACAGTGTCACCGCGCCGTGCCATGAGTTCTTTGAGCCTGGTCTGGGCGTGGTCTGCCTCGCACAGTCCGTCCTCGGCCGTCACGGCATCTGCGCTCAGGAAGACCCTGTCGAAGCTCATGCGTTCGAGCGCGGCTTCGGCGAGAGGACCGACGAACGTCTGGCTGACGCCGCGGAGTCTGCCGCCGAGGCAATCCACCTGCACGCCCGGCGAGTCAGCGAGTTCCAGCAGCGTGTTGATGCCGGGTGTAGTGACCGTCAGGTTGTCCCGCTCCCGGAGGGCGTGCGCGAGGGCGCCGACAGTAGAACCGCCGTCGAGCAGTATGCTTTCGCCGTCCCTAACCTCCGCGGCGGCCCAGGCCGCAATTGCCTGCTTTTGTTCGAAGGCCTCGCCGGTACGCTGACGCAGCGATGGTTCCGGATGCGCGCCCAGCGCAACAGCCCCTCCGTAGGTCCGGGCGAGCTTCCCCTGTTCGTTCAGCCGCGCCAGGTCCCGGCGGATGGTCGAGGCGGTCACGTTGAAGTGACGCGACAGCTCCTCCACAGAGGCCAGCCCTGTGGTGACGGCGAGGTGGTAGATCTCTTCTCGCCTGGCTTTGGCGGTGGTCATGTTCCGTTCTCCTTCGGGAAGGGCGCGCTGTCATCATGCCACGGGCAGGCCTCCCCGGCCTGCTACAGAGACGCGCCGCCGCAGATCACATAGTTCTGCCCGGTAATGGACTTGCCGTGCGGTCCGAGCAGGAAACCGGCCAGTGCCGCAACGTCTTCCGGATCCACCAGCCGGCCCAGGGCCGGTAGTTTCGGCGGCGTGGCCGACCTGCCGGGATCGTCGAGCATGGGGGTGTCCGTCGGGCCGGGAGAAAGGACATTGACGGTGATGCCTCGCGGGGCCAGCTCCTGCGCCCAGGTGCGGCCCATGCCCAGCAGCGCCGCCTTGGTGGCTGCGTACTGGCTCTTGCCGGGCGAACCCGTAGACGTTCTGCTGCCAATCAGCAGGACGCGGCCGCCGGCCGGCATCCGCGGCACGACGATGTTGGCCAGAGCGCTGGCGGCGGCCACGTGCACCGTGAACATGCCGGCGAGCGCCTCCGGATCCAGGTCGCCCAGGACGGCGGTCCGCTGGAACCCGGCCGCATGCACCAGGGCGTCGGCAGGGCTGACTCCGGCGACGGTTTCAGCCAGCGACGCCGGGTCCGAGAGGTCCGCCCGCAGCCACCGGAACCCTCGTCCCAGCGAAGTCTCGCTGCGGCTCAGCCCGGTGACCGTCCAGCCGTCGGCCAGCAGTCGCTCGGCGATGGCCTTGCCGATGCCCGAACTGCAGCCGGTGACGACCGCGTGCCGCTCAGCCTGCGGACTGCTCACGAGTCCCCGCCGGGGGTCGCGGTCCCTTCGTAGGCCCACTGCGGGTCCACGCGCACGTACTTGATGGCCTGGCGGAAGTACGTGTAGGCGATGTTCAGCGCGCCGTCCGGGCCCTGATGGATGGACGGGTAGGAGTACTCACGGTTCAGGCCGTCCCGGGAGTTGTTGGACAGGCAGTAGCCGTCGCCCACATCCAGGTTCCGCCGGATGGGCCAGCTGCGGCCGGAGTCCTCCGAAATCGCCAGCGTCATCGGCGAGCGCGGCGTGCCCCAGAAGGCCGTCCGCTCCCCGGCATCGGCGGGAACCGAACCGCCGGCCGGCACGGCCGGTCCCACCTGTGCGTCAGCGAGTTGCCCCTGTTCGTCGGCCAGCCCGTCGTCGTCGATCTCGTCGTAGAGCGAGAGCCGCCGTTCGGTGTTCTCCTCCGCCCTGGCGTGGTTGTAGACCAGCGCCAGCCGGCCGTCAGCCAGTGCCGTGAACTGGATGGAGGAGTTGTTGTTGGGCAGCTCGGTGGGGACCGGTTCACTCCAGGTGGTGCCGTCATCGGTGGAGCGGGACTCGTAGATCGAGTCCGCCCAGCGGCTGCGGAACAGGGCCAGCAGCGAACCGTCGGCCACCGGCTGGATGTTCATGTGGACGCAGCCCAGGCTCCCCGGCAGGACGTGCTCGCTCCAGCCGGCGCCGGCGTCGTCGGAAATCATGACGGCGCTGTCGTCACTGTTGCCCACCCACTTTTCACCCGGGGTGGTGATGCAGCGGAAGATCGGGATGATCAGCCGGCCCGACGGCAGGACCACCGGCAACTGCCGGACGAACACGCCGCCGGTTTCGTTGGCCGGGAACAGCGTCTCCACCGGACCCCACGTCCGGCCGCTGTCCGTGGAAGTCCGACGGCGGACCTCGGCGGTGTCCTGGTTGCCCGCTTTCTGCGCGGTGTAGAGCAGCCACAGCGAGCCGTCCGGTGCGGTGAACAGGATGGGGTTTTGCTCGGACCGGGTGCCGTCGTCGGAGAGCTGCTCCGCCGGGGACCATTGCGTGTTCCCCGGTTCGAGCGTGGAGAACCAGATGGAGATGTCCGGCACGCCCTCCTGGGTTCCGCCGAACCAGACGCAGCCCAGGCGCCCGTCCGGCAGGGTCAGGAGGTTCGCGGCGTGGCTCTGCACGGTGGGCGCGGGCAGGTAGGCGAAGTCCGCGCCGTCGGCGTGCTTGACGCTGCCGTCCGGGGTGATGGAGCTGTACCCGGTGCCGTGAGTCGTGGGGGCGGGCGTCGTGGGGCTTGTGGACACGGTTCAGTCCTTTGCCGTCGCGGCGGCCAGGTGGGCCTTTGCGGCCAGTTCCAGGTGGGTCAGGTCCGAAGCCACCGTGGTGAACGTGTAACCCTGGCGGAGCCGGAGCGCGGCGATGTCGCCGGACGCCGTGTGGATGCCGGCAGCCACTCCGGCGGAGGCTGCCGCTTCGGCGACGGTCTCGAGGGCCGCGTTGAACTCGGCTTCGATGGCGGGATCGCCCGGGAACGCACCGCCGACGGCGATCGCCAGGTCAGACGGGCCCACGTAAATGCCGTCGAGCCCGGGCGTCGCGCAGATCTCCTTGACGTTTTTCAGGCCGTCCGGCGTCTCGATCATCGCGAACACCAGGGTGGCGGCGTTGGCGTCCGCGGGAACCGGGCCGATCCGCAGGGCGGACCGCATGGGCCCATACGAGCGGCCGCCCATGGGCGGGTACTTTGCCGCGGCAACGGCCGCCGCGGCATCCTCCGCCGTGTTGACCAGCGGCACGATGACGCCGACGGCGCCCGCGTCCAGGGCTTTGCCGATGGCGGTGAGGTTGTTGTCCTCAACGCGCACCATCCCGACGGCGGTGTGCCCGGCGTCGATGGCCATGAGGCCGCTGAGCACGCCCGAGTAGCCGAGCAGGCCGTGCTGCGCGTCGAGTGCCACATAGTCGTAGCCCAGACGGCTGATGCGCTCCGTGGCCACGGGTGCATCCAGCACGGCCCAGTAGCCGACCGCCTGTTCACGGGCGCGGATCTTACGGGCGAATTCGAGGGCCAGTTCCGATGTCATCTTTTTCTACCTTCAGTCATGTGTGTGGAGCGGTGCCGGATGTTTACGGGCCGGATATATACGGGCCCGGTCAGCGGTTGTAGGCGGGCATGGGGCCGCGGAGCCCGGCGCCCACGGCGTCGCAGGCATCGGACACGTCGGCTGGCAGCGGGCCCTTGGCCACGGCCGCGATATTGGCGCGGAGCTGTTCCACCTTGGATCCACCGAGCAGCATGGAGCCCACTCCGTCCCGGTACGCGAGCCAGCGCAGCGAGAGTTCCGCCAGCGTGACTCCGGCGTTCTCCGCAATGCCTGCCAGCGCGTTGACAGCTTCGAACAGCTGCTTGTCCCAGTAGCGCTGCGTGTACATGGCAGCGAGCTTGGAGTCGCCGAAACGGCCCTCGGAGGGCTTGGACTCGAAGCTGTGCTTTCCGGTGAGCAGGCCGCCGCCCAGGGGGTTGTAGACCATGGTGTGGACGTCGTGCGTGGCGGCGAATTCGAGGTATTCCTCCTCCACACGGCGGGCGACGAGGTTGTAGAGCTGCTGCGCCACCACCGGCCGCGGTGCGCCGACCTCTCGGGCCACATGGATGACGTCGGCGATCTGCCAGGCCGCGAAGTTGGAGACGCCCAGGGCGCCGATCTTGCCTTCGGCGGCGAGCTCGGCCACAGTGCGCAGTGTGTCGTGCAACGGCGTGGCACGGTCCGGCTGGTGCAGGTAGAACAGGTCAATGCTGTCCGCGCCGAGGCGCCGGAGGCTGCCCTCGACGCTGTTGCGCAGCCCCTCGGGTGACAGCGGCGAGTGCTGGCCATGGTCCGGGTGGGGCATGCCCGCCTTGGAGGCGAGGATGATGTTCTCCCGGCGGTCCTTAAGGAGCCGGGCCAGCATTTCCTCGGTGGCCCCGCCCACATAGGCGTTGGCGGTGTCGATCGTGGTGATGCCGGCGTCGAGGGCCTCGTCCACCATGCGGCCTGCGGTGGCCTCGTCGGCGGTATCACCAAAGGTCATGGTGCCCAGGACGAGCCGGGAGATGGGTAGCTTCAGGCCGTCCACCGGGGTGCCTGCTGGCTGCTTGCTCATGTGTTGGTTCCTCATGGTTGCAGTATCGGTTTGGTCGGGTTCAGTTCAGTTCAGGCGCTGGTTTTCAGCGCCAGCGACGAGACAAGGTGGCGCGGCTTGAGCCCGCGCATGGTGGACGGGTCCAGTGCCGCGCGGCGGAGCCGGCGGGTGTAGTCCTCCTTCGGCGAGGTGAGCACCGAGGCCGTGGTTCCCGCTTCCACGAGCTTGCCGCGCTGCATCACCATGACGCTATCGCTGATCTCCTGCACCACGCCAAGGTTGTGCGAGATGAAGACGTAGGTGATGCCGGTTTCGTCCTGGATGGACTTCAGCAGCCGGAGTACCTGGGCCTGGACGGAGACGTCGAGCGCGCTGGTAGCCTCGTCACAGACCAGCAGTTCGGGCTTGGACGCCAGCGCGCGGGCGATGCCGATCCGCTGCCGCTGGCCGCCCGAGAATTCCGCCGGGTGCTTGTCCAGGGAATTTGCCGGCAGGCCCACCTGGTCGATGAGCTTCGCCGCGGCCTTGTTCCGCTCGGCCTTGGACCGGACGCCCTGCAGCTTCAGCGGCTCGGCCACGATTTCCTGCGCGGTGAGGTGCGGGTCCAGGGAGCCGTAGGGATCCTGGAACACCATCTGGAATCTGGAGCGGAGCGGGCGCAGCTTCGCCTCGCTGAGCGCGGCGAGGTCCGTTCCGTCCAGCTCGATCCGGCCGCTGGCCGGCGTCACCAGCCGCATCAGTGCCTTCGCGATGGTCGACTTGCCGCAGCCTGATTCACCGACGACGGCGATCGTCTTGCCCTTCTCCACCGAGAAGGAGACGTCGTCCACCGCCCGAAAGGTTCCGCCCGGCACGTGGTAGTCCACCACGAGGTTTTCGACGGAGAGGAACGGCTTACTCATGGCGGGCTCCAGTGTTGGTCAGGGCGGCGTCGGGCGTTGTGGTGGTGGCAGGAAGCCCTGGGGTTTCGTCCCAGGGACCCAGGACCGGCACGGCGGCCAGCAGGCCGCGGGTGTACTCCGTGGCGGGATGATCCACGATCTGCTGGACATCTCCGGATTCCACGAAGGAACCGTCCTTCATCACATGGATCCGGTCCGAGATGAGCCGGGCCACGCCGAGGTCGTGCGTGATCATCAGGATGCCGATGCCGCGCTGTTCCTGGAGCTCCAGCAGGAGGTCCAGGATGCCGCCCTGCACGGTAACGTCCAAGGCGGAGGTGGGCTCGTCGGCCACGAGGAGCTGCGGTTCGCTGGCCAGGGCGATGGCGATCAGCACGCGCTGGAGCATGCCGCCGGAGAGTTGGTGGGGGTACTTCTTGAGCTGCTTTTCCGGCGTCGGGATGTGGACCTGTTCCAGAAGGCGGATGGCCCGGGCCTGGACGGCGCCCTTGTCCGTGGAGGCGGCACCGGCGATCCTGATGGCTTCGGAGAGCTGGCTGCCGATCGAGTGCACCGGGCTCAGGGCGGTCATGGGGTCCTGGGGAATCAGCGCGAGCGTCCTGCCGCGGACCTTCTCGATGGCCTTGGGCTCTGCGATCACGTCCACTCCGTCGATCTTGACCGATCCGGAGAGCACAGCGAGGTCCTCCGGCAGCAGCCGCAGGATGCCCATCGCCGTCGTCGATTTCCCGGAGCCGGACTCACCGATGATGGTGACGGTCTCGCCCCGGTGGATGCTGAAGCTCACGGAGTCCACGGCACGGATGATGCCGGCGTCGGTGATCAGCTCCACCTGGAAGTCACGGACCTCCAGCAGGGCCTGCTCCTTGTGGCCGGAGTCAGTGTGGCCTGCGTCTGTGTGTGCGTTCATGTCAGGCACCCTTCTTCTTGCGGCGGGGACGGTCGCGGAGGCCGTCACCCAGCAGGTTCACGCCTACCACCATGAGCACAATCACCAGGCCCGGCAGGGTGACCATCCACCACGAGGTGGTGATGTAGTCCTGGCCGTCGGAGATGATGCGGCCCCAGGTGGCGAACGGCCGCTGCGGGCCGGCGCCGAGGAAGCTGAGCGCGCTCTCGAGCAGCACGGCCTGGGCCAAGAGCAGGAGCACCACAAGGGTTGCCTGCTTGATGACGTTTGGGATGATGTGCTGGATCAGGATCTGGATCCTGTGCAGGCCCAGGATCCGGGCTGCCGAAACGTACGGTTTTTCGCGTTCCACGAGGACCATGGACCGGGTTAGGCGGGCCACTTCGGGCCATTGGGCGATGGCGATGACGCCAGTGATGACAGGAATTGACGGCCCGAAGAGGGCCACCACGAGCAGCAGCATCATCAGCAGCGGAAGGGACATCTGGGCTTCGAGGACGCGGGACACCACGGTGTCCACCCAGCCGCCGAAGTAGCCGGCGGCCGCGCCAAGGATGATGCCGATCGCGCCGGACACCACCACGGCCAGGACGCCGATGGTCAGTGACACCTGGCCGCCGTGCAGGACGCGGGAGAGCAGGTCGCGCCCCAGTTGGTCGGTGCCGAACAGGTGCCCGTCCATCAGGGGCGGGAGCCGGCGGGCCGAGAGGTCCTGGTGGTTGGCATCCGGCAGGGGCAGGACCTGGGCCAGCAGGATGGGGATGATGACCAGGAGCGTGCAGAGGGCGCCGATCCGCATCTTCCATTTGGCGGAATTACGACGGCGGGTGGCGCCGGCCTTCGCGATCAGCGCCTTGGTGACGGCGCTGGGGGACGGTTTGCGCTCCGGGGTGCCGTCAGGCAGGCCGGCGGTCGGTGCTGCGGTGTCGAGGCTCATGCTGCTGCCGCCTTTCCAAGACGAACGCGGGGATCAAGAAGCGGGTAGGCGAGGTCGATGACCAGCTGGACGCCTACGGCCAGCAGGGCAGTGAGGAGGACTGTTGCCTGGATCAGGGGGTAGTCGCGGGTTTCGAGGGCACGGACGATCAAGGAACCGACGCCTGGCCAGGCGAACACCACTTCCACCACCACCACGCCGTTGAGCATGGCGGCGAAGCGGGTACCGAGTGCGGTGAAGACCGGAATAGCTGAGTTGCCCATGGCGTAGCGCCAGGTGAGGATCGAGTTCCGGATTCCCCGGGACCGGGCCACGGTGAGGTAGGGGGCCGCGAAGTTGGTGGTCATTTCCCGCCGTACCATCCGGGAGATCAGGGCGATCTGCAGGATGGCGATGGTGACGGTGGGCAGGATCAGCCCGCCCCAGGTGGCGAACCCGGAGGCCGGGAAGATCGGAATGAGGACGGCGAATCCGGTGAGGAGCATGATGCCGGTCCAGAAGTCGGGCATGGACTGCCCTGCGATGGTCAGGACGTTCACGCCGAACTCGCTTTTGGTGTCCGGCCGCCGGGACATCCACACGCCCAGCGGAATGGCCACCACGGCGGTGAGGAGGATCGACGCCGTCGCGAGCGTCAGCGTGTAGGGCATCCGCTCGGCCACCACCTGGAGGGCCGGGGCCTGGAAGGAGTACGAGGTGCCGAGGTTGCCGGTGAACAGCTGCTGCAGGAAGATCCAGTACTGCTCCAGCACGGGGCGGTCCAGTCCGAACTGCTCGCGGACCTTGGCCAGCTGCTCGGTGGTGGCCAGCGGTCCGGCGTAGGAGACCGCAGGGTCGCCGGGGGCCAGACGGATCAGGATGAAGACGGTGGAGACCGTGAGGAACACGGTCAGCAGGCCTTGGCCCAGCCGTTTGAGGATGTAGTTCGTCATGACTCAGGCCTCCAGCCGGACGTCAACAAGTGGGTAGGAGTTGGTGGGCGCCAGTGAAAGGCCGTCCACGCGCTTCTGGTGTGCCAGCACGGACTTGGGCACGAACGCCCAGGCGCACGGCCAGGTATCCCAGATGGCCTTCTGCGCCGTGGCGAGCAGCTGCTGCCGGCGCACCGGATCCACTTCGGACGACGCCGCCTGGATCTTGGCCTGCACCTCCGGGACCACGTAGCCCTGGTAGGTGTCGCGGGTCTTTTCCTTCTCGGCAGTGCCGGCGTACATGCCCTGCATCATGGTGATGGCCAGGCCGGTGGGGCTGCTGAAGCCGTTGCCCAGCAGGTCCCAGTCGCCCTGCTTGCCCTGGCGCCAGGCCAGGATGTTGCCGCCGGGCTCGAACTGCTGGAGCTGCGTTTTCACGCCCACGGCGCCGAACATTTCCACAAGGGCCTCCATCACGGAGGTATCTGACGCGAACTCGCCGGTTTCCCAGATGATCTTCAGGTTCAGGTCGGTGGCGCCCAGGCTCTTCAGCGTTGCCTTGGC
Organism: Arthrobacter sp. 10L430; assembly: GCF_056395245.1. Classification (NCBI taxonomy): domain Bacteria; kingdom Bacillati; phylum Actinomycetota; class Actinomycetes; order Micrococcales; family Micrococcaceae; genus Arthrobacter; species Arthrobacter sp. 10L430. The sequence goes on from NZ_JBFTJD010000002.1 coordinate 29,243, forward strand.
CTTCTCCGGATCGTAGGCGTAGGCGCCGGTCTTCGAGTAGCCGGTGAGGCTCGACGGCACCACGCCTTCGGCCGCGCTGACCGAATCGACCAGCACGTCCTTGACCAGAGCCTCGCCGTCGACGGCCCAGCTGAGGGCCTCGCGGACCCGGACGTCGGCCAGCGGGTGGCCGGCGGGCTTGCGGAAGTTGTAGAAGATCTGGTTCAGCCGAAGGCTCGACGCTTCGGCAAGGACGACGCCGGGAAGCCCGGCCAGCTGTTCGCGCGAGTCCGGCGTGATGGAGTCGATGACGTCCACCTCACCGCTGCGCAGGGCGATCACGCGGCTGGATTCCTCAGGGAGGAACCGGACCTCGACGTTGTCCACCTTGGGCGCCGGGCCCCAGTAGTTCTCATTGCGCTTGAGGCTGTAGGTGCCGGCGCCGCGGTTGAACTTGGTGACCATGTAGGGGCCGGAACCAACGCCCTCCTGGAGCTCTTCGGGCTTGTTCTTCGCAGCCGGGCTGATCAGGATCATGCTCATGAGCGAATCCAGGATGGGGATGGGGTTCTTGGACTCCATCAGGAAGGTCCGCTCGTCAACGGGCACCACGGTGGGAAACTCCGGGAAGAACCCGGCGACGAAGGATCCCTGCACCTGCTGGTACATCTTCAGGGCCGTGGCGATGTCCTCGATGACCACCGGCGTGCCGTCGGAGTAGCGGACCCCCTCGCGGAGCCTGACGGTCCACTGCGTGGGCTTGGTCATCTTGAAGCTCTCCGCGAGAACGAGGACCGGCTTGGTTTCCGGCCCGATGGCCGTGAGTCCCTGCCGGACAGCCCGCTGGACGGTGACGGCGGCATCGAACTGGTTAAGTTTGTTGTCCAGGCTGACAAGGGACCTGTTGAGCGCCAGGGTCAGGGTGCTGGGACCCGGCAGGCCCGTGGGGCCGGCACACCCGGCGATGGAGCCTGTGCCCAGGAGAAATCCGGCGGCTGCGCCGAACTGCAGGAGGCGGCGCCGTGAGATCTCACTTCCTTGAGGAAGAACGGTCATCGTTGACCTCCCGGTTGAACGGGACGGCTGGCGGCCGGTTGGCCTGCGCCGTGTTACATGGATCACTCTGCCACTCATGCGCGAAATGCGCAAGCACTATGGCGCATTTCGCGCAATCGTGCCATGATGGTGCTACCGACGACGCGGCCTGGAACCCATCCCGGCCGGTTCGCAGTCGGTGGATCTTCACAAGAGCGGATCTACAGAAGAAAGGAGGACGACGTGACCGCAGTCCTTATTCAGGCGGATGACTTTTCCGGCGCAGCCGAGGTGGGACAGTGCTTTGCCACCCAGGGCCTTCGAACGCGCCTCCTCCTGGCCGGCACCGCGGACTCAGGCGTTGCCGACAATGACGCTCCGGACGTCCTCGTGGTTGACACGCATACCCGGGCCCTTTCTCCGGAAGCAGCCGAAGCGGCCGTTTCCGGAGTCTTTGACGGCGCCGCGGCAGCCGGTGCACAGGCCCTGTTCAAGAAGATGGATTCGCTGTGGCGCGGCAACGTGGGCCCGGAACTGGCCGCACTGACGGGCCTGGGCTACCACGTCGTGGTGGCGGGTGCACTCCCCCAGCTGCGCCGGACCGTGGTGGGCGGCCAGCCGTTTGCCGACGACATCCGCCTCGACCTCACGCCTCTCTGGAAGGCGGAGGACGCCGCGCCGCCATCGTCAGTAGAACAGGTATTGAACCGGCCTGAGGGCTCCTCCCTCACCATGGCCGGCCTCGACATTGTGAGGTCCGGCGGCCTGGCGGCCTTCATAGCTGAAGCCCTGCCAGCCGGGGGCCCGGCCACGGTGATTGCCGACGGCGAGACCGAGGCGGATCTGGAAGCCGTCACGGACGCCCTGCTGGACCTGGAGTTCACCGCCGCCGGCCGCCGGATCGTGCTGGCCGGAACAGGCGGCATCGCCGCCCTCCTGGCCGCGAAACTGGGTGCGAAACTGGGCACGAAACTGGGCAACGAATCTGCGCGGAACACGCAGATCCAGCTTTCCCGACGACAAGATCAGGCAACGGCGCGTTCCACCCTAAAAGTGCTTGCCGCCGTCGGCTCCGCCTCCGCGGCGGCGGCTGCGCAGCTGCTGCGGCTGGAAAGCGCCGGGTTCAGCGCACTGCGGATAGCTCCCGCCGAACTCCGGGATCCTGAAGCCTGGGCGCAGCGGCTCCTTTCGGCCAAGCAGCTCCTGGCTGCCGGCACGCCGACCGCCCTGACTGTCAGCGCCGACGTCGTGAATCCGCAGGAATCCGGCGCGATCGTCCGCAGCCTAGGTCGCCTGGCGGCAGATGCCGCCGGCACCGCCGACCTCATCCTCACCGGCGGCGAAACCGCCCGCGAGGTGCTCGATGACCTTGGCATCCGCCAGTTGACGCCGCTGGCGTCCGCGCAGCACGGGGCCGTGGTCAGCCTGTCCGATGACGGGAGGCTCGTCGGCACCAAACCGGGCAGCTTCGGGGACGACCAGGCGCTCGTCGAGCTGTACCAGTCCATGAAAGACCTCCGCGCCGCGTCCCTTCCCGCAGGTCCGGCCGGAGAACACCCCCACAATCCCTCCCACCAATCTGGAGCAGACATGACATCCGCAGTAGCGAACATTACTGAGCAGGACACCCGGCCGTTCATCGCCGTGACCATGGGGGACGGCGCCGGCGTCGGCCCCGAAGTGACAGTGGGCGCGCTCATTGCTGAGAACGCCTACCGCGACTGCCGGCCGGTGGTCATCGGAGACACCTACCGTTTGCAGCTCGGTGCCAAGGCGCTTGGCGTCAAGGCCGACATTGTGGAGATCGCGAGCGTGGGCGAAGCCGTCTTTGAGGCCGGCCGCATCAACGTGATCGACCCCAAGCTACTGTCCAGGGACCTGCCCTGGGGCCAGGAGTCCGCCGAGGCGGGCAACGCCGCCTACCACTACATCAGGATCGCCTGCGAGCTGGGCATGAGCGGCCAGGTGCAGGGCATCTGCACCGCGCCGCTGAACAAGGCCGCCCTGCACAAGGCCGGGCACATCTACCCCGGGCACACGGAACTGTTGGCGCACTTCATGGGCATCGAGGAAGTGTCGATGATGCTTTCCACCCCGAAGGTGAAGGTCATCCACGTCACCACACACATCGGTCTCCTCGACGCCATCAACAGGATTGAGCCCGGGCTGGTGGAACGGACGGTGCGCCGGGGCCACGGTGCCATGCAGCGCGCCGGCATCGCCAACCCGAAGATCGGCGTCTGCGCCATCAACCCGCACGCCGGCGAGAACGGGCTGTTCGGCTACGGCGAAGAAGCGGAGAAGATCACCCCCGCCATCGAAAAGCTCCAGGCCGACGGCATCGACGCCCGCGGCCCCCTGCCGGCCGACACCGCCTTCTTCCTCGCCGGCCGCGGCGACTACGACCTCATCGTCGCGATGTACCACGATCAGGGCCACGGTCCCGTCAAGGTCCTCGGCATCGAGGCCGGCGTCAACATCACGGTCGGGCTGCCCGTCATCCGCACCTCGGTGGACCACGGGACCGCCTTCGACATCGCCGGCAAGGGCATCGTTGAGGTGGGCAGCATGATCGAGGCACTGCGCCAGGCCGCCGAAATGTCGCCGAGTCCGGCACAGCAACGCTGACCGCCCCCAGCGCCAGGTTGGCGCGGCCCGGACCCCCGGATGAAGCCCGACTTCGCCTGCGGCGCCTGACGTCCCTAGGATGGACTGAGGATCCGGCCGCCGGAAGTCCCGGCCCGGGAAGGAGAGCTTCCATGACGCACGCCATCGTCGCCCAGCAGCCGGGCGGACCCGAGGTCCTGGACTTCGCGGAGATCGACCGCCCCGTTCCCGGTCCGGGCCAGCTGCTTATCAAGGTGGCGGCTGCCGGCGTCAACTTCATTGACACCTACCAGCGCGGCGGCATGTACAAGGTGCCCTTTCCCTTCACTCCGGGCTCGGAGGCTGCCGGCACGGTCGAGGAAGTCGGCGAGGGAGTCGAGGACTTCGCGGTGGGCAGCCGGGTAGCCACGGCCGAGGGCTCAAAGTGCTATGCGGGATACACGGTGCTTGACGCGGCCAAGGCCCTTCCCGTGCCCGACGGTGTGGACGACCTCACGGCTGCGGCACTCCCCCTGCAGGGCATGACCGCCCACTACCTGATCAATTCATCGTTCCGGGTTGAACCGGGCCACAGCGTGCTGGTGCACGCGGGCGCCGGCGGCGTCGGCCTGCTCCTGATCCAGCTCCTGAAGGCCCGCGGCGCCCGCGTCATCACCACGGTCTCCACCGATGAGAAGGAAGTCCTGGCTCGGGAAGCCGGCGCCGACGAGGTGCTCCGCTATGACGGGTTCGCGGCCACTGTCCGTGAGCTGACCAACGGCGACGGGGTGAACGTGGTGTACGACGGCGTGGGGAAAGACACGTTCGACGGCTCACTGTCCAGCCTGCGCACCCGCGGCTCGCTCGTTTTGTTCGGCGCAGCCTCAGGTGCGGTCCCGCCGGTGGATCCGCAGCGGCTCAACGCGGGTGGCTCGCTGACGCTCACGCGGCCCTCGCTCGCCCACTTCCTGGGCAACCCGCAGGAACGCCTCTGGCGCTCCACCGAAATTTTTGGCGCCGTGGCCGATGGCAGCCTTAGCGTGCGGATCGGCGCCACTTATCCCCTGGCCGAGGCCCGGCGGGCCCATGAGGACCTCGAAGGCAGGCGCACCACAGGCAAAGTACTTCTTGTTCCCTAAACGGCCACCCGGATCCACTGGCAAGTGAACGCCCGGTAAACCGCGACACCTTCCGTTCACTTTGCCGGGAGAGAATCCACCTGTGAATGAGCAGCCTCCGCAGACCACCCGCACCCTAGGCATCCCTGCGGGCGGTGCTGCGCCTGCCACGGTGCACGCAGCCCAGCTTCCCGGTGCCCACGCTGCGCCGCCGGAGCGGACCCTGATGGACATCCTGCAGGACACCGCGGCAACGTTCCCGGACGCGTCAGCCCTGGATGATGGCCGGCAGTCACTCAGTTACGCGCAGCTGATGACATCCGTCCGGGCAACCGCCCGCCGGCTACATTCGGCCGGCCTGGGCGCAGGTGACAGGATCGGCGTCCGGATCCCGTCCGGCACGAACGAGCTCTACATTTCCATCCTTGCGGTCATGCTCATCGGGGCGGCCTACGTTCCGGTCGACGCCGATGATCCGGACGAGCGCGCCAAACTGGTCTTTGGCGAGGCCCGGGTGGCCGGGATCGTGCGGGCCAACGGCGATATTGTCACCGACCAGAAACGTCCCCGGCCTTTTCCCCAGCCCCGGACAGCAACTCCCGACGACGACGCCTGGGTCATCTTCACGTCAGGTTCCACGGGGACGCCGAAGGGCGTGGCCGTCCGCCACCGGTCGTCGGCGGCCTTCGTCGACGCGGAGTCGAGGATATTCCTGCGCGATGAGCCTGTGGGGCCGCAGGACCGTGTCCTCGCGGGGCTGTCGGTGGCCTTCGACGCCTCGTGCGAAGAGATGTGGCTGGCCTGGCGCCACGGAGCCTGCCTGGTGCCGGCTCCCCGGGCACTTGTCCGCACGGGCATGGACCTCGGGCCGTGGCTGATCAGCCACGGCATCACTGTTGTCTCCACCGTTCCCACGCTCGCGGCGTTGTGGCCTGTGGAGGCACTCGAGAATGTCCGGCTGCTGATCTTCGGCGGGGAGGCGTGCCCGCCTGAACTGGCTGAACGCCTGGCAGTGGAAGGCCGCGAGGTGTGGAACACCTACGGGCCGACCGAAGCGACGGTGGTTGCCTGCGCTGCTCCCCTTGGCGGCACCGGTCCGGTCAGGATCGGGTTGCCTCTCGACGGCTGGGACCTCGCCGTGGTCGCTTCCGACGACGTTCCCGTCGCCGAAGGGGAAATCGGTGAACTCATCATCGGGGGCGTGGGCCTGGCCCGCTACCTCGATCCTCTGAAGGACGCGGAAAAATACGCACCCATGCCGGCACTGGGGTGGGACCGCGCCTACCGCTCAGGCGACCTGGTCCGCTACGAACGTGCGGGCCTGATCTTTATCGGACGGGCCGATGAGCAGGTCAAGCTCGGCGGCCGCAGGATCGAGCTCGGCGAGATCGATGCTGCGCTCCAGTCGCTTCCGGACGTGGCGGGCGCCGCTGCCGCGGTACGCACGACGGCGGCTGGCAACCAAGTCCTGGTGGGTTATCTCGCCCCCTCCGGAGATGCCGTCCTTGACCTCGCGGCGGCCCGGGAGCTGCTGCTTGCGGTTCTCCCCGCGCCGCTGATCCCGCTGCTGACCGTCGTCGGCAGCCTCCCGACCAAAACCAGCGGGAAGGTGGACCGGCATGCGCTTCCGTGGCCCTTGCCGGGGGCCGGCGGCGCGGACGACGCTGCCGCCCCGCTGAACCTCCCGGACGACGCACAGTGGATTGTGGAGCAATGGGCGGCAGTCCTGGGAAGCAGGGTGGCGAGCCTTGACGCGGACTTCTTCGCCCACGGCGGCGGATCGTTGGCCGCAGCCCAGCTCGTCTCGGCGCTCCGTGTCCGCTACCCCACTATCACTGTGGCGGACATCTATGCCACCCCGCGCGTCGGCGCCCTGATTGACACCGCACGCCAGTCGCTGCCGGACGGCATGGCCGCCGGGCCCGCCCCGGAGCGGCCGGTGCGGCCCACCGCCCTCAAGTCACAGGTGTTCCAGACCCTCATGGGCATCCCGCTGCACATTCTCGTGGGCATGCGCTGGCTGACATACCTGATGGCCGCGAACAACCTGCTGTCGGCCTTCGCCGGCTTCTCGGCCGCCCCGGTCCTTTCCTGGTGGTGGGTTGCGGCGTCGTGGCTGGTCTTTGTCAGTCCTGCGGGGCGGATGGCCATCGCGGTTGCCGCTGCGCGTCTCCTGCTGCGGAACGTGACACCCGGAACCTATCCGCGCTCCGGACGGGTTCACCTGCGGCTTTGGCTGGCCGAGCAGATCCAGGATCTCTCCAGCGCCATCAGCCTGGCCAGCGCTCCGTGGGTGCCCTATTACGCACGGGCGCTGGGGGCGAAGATAGGGACCAACGTCCACCTGCACTCCCTGCCCCCGGTGACCGGCTTCCTCTCACTGGGCAACGGCAGCAACATCGAGCCCGAGGTGGACTTGTCCGGGTGGTGGATCGACGGTGACGTCGTGCACATCGGCCGGGTCCACGTGGGAGCAGAGGCTTCCGTCGGTGCCCGCAGCACCCTCATGCCCGGGACCAGTATCGGTGCCGGAGGCCAGGTGGAACCGGGCTCGGCCGTTCTGGGAAAGGTCAAAGCGGGCCAGGTCGTGGCGGGATCGCCCGCTGAGCGCCGCGGCAAGGCCAAACAGGGCTGGCCCGCTGCACAGCCTGCCAGCTCCCTGATCGGCAGGCTGTGGTTTGCCGCCTTCGCCGCGGCCTCGGCACTCCTGGCCATGATTCCGTACGCTTCAGCTGCATGCGCAGCGCTGGTGGTGTTCCTGTTCATCAGGGGAAGCAACACCCTGATCGGTGCCTGGCCCCAGCTTCTGGCCGCGCTACCGCTGGCTGCCCTCACCTGGTTCCTGACGAACCTGCTCCTGATCCTGGCAGCCACGAGGCTGCTGGGCACGGGCCTTGCGGAAGGCTACTACCGCGTTCGCAGCCGCATCGGCTGGCAGGTCTGGGCCACGGAGCGGGTCCTGGACATGGCCCGTGACCTCCTCTTCCCGATCTATGCGAGCCTCTTCACGCCTGTCTGGCTGAGACTGCTGGGCGCCAAGGTCGGCAAGAACGTTGAGGCTTCCACTGTCCTCCTGCTGCCCAAAATGACGACCGTGGGCGAGGGCGCCTTCCTTGCGGACGACACCATGGTGGCCTCCTATGAGCTGGGCGGTGGCTGGATCCGGATCGCCCCTGCCAAAATCGGCAAACGCTCCTTCCTTGGCAACTCGGGAATGACGGCGGCCGGGCGCAACGTGCCGAAGAACTCCCTGGTGGCAGTCCTGTCGGCAACGCCCAACAAGGCGAAGTCCGGTACGTCCTGGCTCGGCAGCCCTCCGGTCAGGCTTCGGCGGACAGCGGTGGCGTCGGACAGCACCCGGACGTTCCAGCCGCCCGCAAGGCTGAAGGTGGCCCGGACGCTGTGGGAGCTGTGCCGCTTCGTGCCCGTGATGCTGACCGTCGCCCTGGCCCTGGGGGTCATGGTGACGTTCGATTGGCTCGCGGCCCTCTGGGGTTACGCGGCGGCCGCCGCGCTCGGCGGGCTGGTGCTTTTGGCTGCCGGTGGGATAGCCGCAGGCAGCGCCGTGGCTGCCAAATGGCTCCTGGTCGGAAGAATCAAACCGGGCGAACATCCCTTATGGAGCTCGTTCATTTGGCGCAACGAGGTGGTGGACACCTTCATCGAGATGGTCACCGCGCCGTGGTTCGCCCGGGCAGCCACGGGAACACCTGCACTGGTGTGGTGGCTCCGCGGCCTGGGCGCAAAAATCGGCCGCGGCGCCTGGTGCGAGAGCTATTGGCTGCCTGAAGCTGACCTCGTCACCCTGGGTGACAGCTCAACAGTTAACCGCGGCTGTGTGGTCCAGACGCACCTCTTCCACGACCGCATCATGAGCATCGACACTGTTACGCTCGAAGACGGGGCCACCATGGGACCGCACGGCGTCATCCTGCCGCAGGCGCGGATCGGCAAGGGTGGGACCGTGGGCCCGGCATCCCTGGTAATGCGCGGCGAGACGGTACCGGCCGCAACTTACTGGATGGGCAACCCGGTCAGCCCCTGGACGGGCCCGGGAGTTCCGGCTCCCCGCCTGAAGTAACTGCCCGCAGAAGACCAACCGATCCGCCCGACAAACCTGATTGAGGCACACGCCTGATGAGTTCTCCAGATTCCCCCGGCCCCGCTGCTGTGCTGCCGGTGCCGGGTCCGGCCGGCACCGCCGATCCCTACGTTCCCGGGCACGGAACCGATGCTTATGGGGTCCTGCGCTATGAACTGGAGCTGGACTACAAACTGGCCAGCAACAGGCTCAACGGCCGGGCGGTGCTGCGGGCGGTTGCCGCACGCCGCATCTCAGCAGTGGTGCTGGACATGACCGGCCTCCGTGCCTTGAAGATCCAGTTGGACGGGTCCCGTGTCAGGAGATTCACCCAGCGGGCGGAGCAGTTGGTGGTTCACTGCGAGCAGCCCCTGGACCCTGGAGCGGAATTCACCCTGGACATCCGCTATACCGGTAATCCGGAGCCGCGCAAGGGCCTCTGGGGCGAAGTGGGGTGGGAGGAGCTCACGGACGGAGTGCTCGTCGCGGGCCAGCCCAACGGGGCACCGTCCTGGTTTCCGTGCAACGACCATCCGCGGAATAAGGCAAGCTACCGTATTTCCGTCACCACCGACGCCGGTTACCGTGCCGTGTGCAACGGCCTGTTGGTGGGACATACCAGCCGGTCGAGCAGGCAGACCTGGGTCTATGAACAGGCGGAGCCGATGGCGACCTACCTGGCCACTGTGCAGATCGGCCGGTATGAACTGTTGACGCTGCCCGACGAAGGCGGAGTGGCGCAGCACATCGCCGTGCCCGCCTCATTTGCCGGTTCCGCGAGGGCCGCACTGACCCGCCAGCCGGACATGATGCGCGCGTTCATCGGCTGCTTTGGACCGTATCCCTTCCGGGAGTACACCGTGGTGGTGACCGACGACGACCTCGAGATTCCCCTTGAGGCCCAGTCGCTTTCGATCCTGGGCCGCAACCACCTGGCCGCGGATTGGGAGTCGCAGCGGCTCATTGCGCACGAACTTTCGCACCAGTGGTTCGGCAATTCCCTGACCCTCAGCAGCTGGAGCGATATCTGGCTGCATGAGGGCTTCGCCTGCTACGCGGAATGGATCTGGTCCGAGGAGGCGGGCATCATGCCCGTGCAGGAGAGGGCCGCGGCAGCGTGGCGAAAACTCGACTCCGGCATCCAGGACATCCTCGTAGGAGACCCTGGTCCCGAACTGATGTTCGACGACAGGGTGTACAAGCGCGGCGCGCTGGCCCTGCACGCTCTCCGCCGGCGGTGCGGTGATCTGGCATTCTTCGCGCTGCTGCAGGACTGGACCCGGAGCAGAGTCCATGCCTCAGTATCCACAGCCGAGTTCATACTGGCTGCGGACCGGGTGACGGGCCTGGACTCGGAGTCCCTGCTGCACCCGTGGCTGTTCGAGGAGGCACTTCCGGCGTTGCCGGGCGCCTAACGGGCCAGGCTGCCCGGTGCCCGGTCAGCCCAGTGCGACAGCGGCCACGAGCCAGGCCGGCAGGCCGGCCGCCGCGGCGTCGACATCGGAGATCTCCGGATGCCTCAGTGCTTCTACCGTTCCTGGCTGCACGGTCAGCCCCTCGCCGGTCATCTTGAGCCACGCCTCTTTCCGCGCCCAGAGCCGGGCGCGGGCCTGAAGCAGTTCAGTGTCCCGCAGCCCCGTTACGGCCGCGCGCTCCGACTCCGTCAGCGCTACCGCTTCGAAACCCGAAAAATCGGTGCCGCGGGGATCCTCAATGTCGATGCCCAGCCTGGTTCCGGGCTGCGGCTCCAGGACGGCACCCACCAGCGTCCAGCCCGCCGCCCTGGACAGGCTGAGGAGCAACGGAAGCCCAACGCCCGCCCGCGAATATCCCGGCCGGCCGTGCGATAGGCCCGGGCCGCTGCCGCACCTCGGACAGCTGTAGTCGCAGGTCAGGTCGCGGGCGGGGATCCCCAGCAAATGCGCGGCCAACTCCCGCTGAGCCAGCCGACCGGACACAAAAGCCCGGCGCAGGCCGGGCTGCATGGCGGCTGCGCGTTCCAGCTCGGGAGGATCAAGCAGCGATTCGTCGGCGGGACCGTCCGGGGAAGCGCGAAAGACCACGCCGGAGGGCGTGGTCTTTCGCGTTGTTCCCAAACTGGTGCCCAGACGACTCGTCCCCCGGCTAGCGCTGCACAGCGCCAAACCGCGCGGCGGCAACCGCGACCGCACTCTCGCGTGCGGCTGAGGCTTCATCGGCGGTCAGCGTCCGGTCATTGGCGCGGAAGCGGAGACCGAAGGCCAGCGACTTCTTGCCTTCCTCGATCCCCTTGCCGGCGTACACGTCGAACAGCGCGACGTCCTCCAGGAGTTCGCCCGCTCCTTCCCGCAGCGCGGCCAGGACGTCATCTGCAGGAATTTCCTGCGGCACAACAAGTGCCACGTCCTGGGTGGCCACGGGGAAGGTGGAGATGTGGCGTGCCACGATGACATCGGCAGCCGCCTCGAACAGGGCGTCGGCATTGATCTCAAGTGCCGCGGAACGGGCCGGCATGTCGTGGGCGGCAAGGAGCTTCGGGTGCAGCTCCCCCGCGTAGCCCACAACCTCGCCGGTGCGCAGCGAAAGCTGGCCGGCCCGGCCCGGATGGAACGCCTGGTGATTGCCCTGGCCCACAACGAGCTCAACACCCAGAATGTCGCCAGCCAAGCGGGCGATGTCCAGCGCGTCAGCCCAGTCCCAGGCCCTGGGCGAGTGACCCGCAGCAGCGGGTGAGTCGTGGCCGGTCAGGACCGCGGCGAGGTGCAGCGGCTGGTCCGGCACGCCGTCGTACAGGGCATCCAGCACCTCATCGGAGGGCTTGACGCCCAGCGGCGGGATGGAGGACGTTCCCACGGTGTCGCCGGGCAGGAAGACGAGGCCTGCCTCGAAGAGCGCCAGGTCGCGGAAGCCGCGCGAGTGGTTGCGCTTGGCTACGTCGATGAGCCCGGGCAGGACCGAGGTCCGCAGGTAGCTGTGTTCCTCGCTGATGGGGTTGGCCAGCTTGACGGCCGTGCGGACCGCGCCGGCTTCGGCCACGCCGAAGGTGTCGTTGGCAGCCTTCGACACGAAGGGGTAGGCCAGGACCTCGGTGAGCCCGGCGTCGGCGAGGGCCTGGATCAGGCGCCGCCGCTGCTGCTGCACGCGGGTCAGCCCGCGGCCGGGAGGAGCGACCGGAAGGGTGGCCGGGATCTGGTCGTATCCCACCAGGCGGGCGATTTCCTCGGACAGGTCTTCCTTGGTTTCGAGGTCGTTCCGCCAGCTGGGCGCCGAAACTGTCCAGCCGCCGTCGGCCTTTTCCACCACGGCGCCGAGATCCTCGAGGGAGGTGACAATCTGCTCTTCGGTGAAGTCGATGCCGATCCGTGCGGCGGCGAAGCCCGCCGGCAGGGCGATGGTCACGGCGTCCGGTGCCGTCCCGACGTCGGTGCCCGCCTCGTCAGCGACGCCCCCGGCGAGTTCCACCATAAGGTCCACAACGCGCTGGGCGGCAATGTTCGCTACCTGCCAGTCCACGCCGCGTTCAAATCGCTTTGACGCTTCGGACGGCAGCTTGTGCCGGCGGCGGGAGCGTGCGATGGAAACCTCGTCGAAGTGGGCCGCCTCGACCAGCACGTTGGTGGTGGAGTCGGACACCTCAGTGGCCGCGCCGCCCATGACGCCGGCGATGCCGATCGCCCCGGAGCCGTCCGTGATGAGGAGATCCTCGACGTCGAGCGTCCGTTCCTTGTCATCCAGGGTGGTGATCTTCTCCCCCGCCACGGCACGGCGGACCACGATGTCGCCGGACAGCTTGTCCAGGTCGTAGCAGTGCGTGGGCTGGCCGAGCTCCAGCATGACGTAGTTCGAGATGTCCACGGGAAGGGAGATGGAGCGGATGCCGGCAAGGCGCAGCCGTGAAACCATCCACTGGGGTGTCGGTTTTGTGGCGTCGACTCCGCGGACGGTCCGGGCCACGAAGCGGTCACAGCCGGGCTTGCCGTAGATGGGCGCGTCGTCGTTGAGCTTGACGCCGTGGCCGCCGGCCAGTTCCGCCGGGGCCGTCACCTTGGACGCGGGGTCCGTGAAGGACGTTCCGGTGGCGTGGGCGTATTCGCGGGCCACGCCGCGGATGGAGAACGCGTAGCCACGGTCAGGGGTGACGTTGATCTCGGCGGCTTCGTCGTAGAGCCCCAGGAGCTCCATGGCGTCGGTACCGATTTCCGGGTCCAGGCCGATCCTCGACAGCACCAGGATGCCGTCGTGGTCTTCGCCGATGCCCAGTTCGCGTACGGAGGCGATCATGCCCGCGGAGAGGTGGCCGTAGGTTTTCCGTGCGGAGATGTGGAAGTCGCCGGGCAGCACGGCACCGGGGAGGGTGACTACCACCTTGTCCCCTTCGACGAAGTTGTGGGCTCCGCAGATGATGCCCTGGACGCCGGAGGGATCGATGCCCTTGCCGGTGAGGGTCTGCTCCTGGCCTTCGGGGACCACGCGGACCTGGCACCAGTTGATGGTCTTGCCGTTGGTCTGCGGTTCCTTGACCAGGCTCAGGACCTGGCCCACCACGACGGGGCCCTTAAGGCCGTCCGTGGGACGGTAGACCGCTTCTTCTTCAAAGCCGACCTTGACGAGCTCGGCCATGACGTCTTCGGCCGTTGCTCCGGCCGGTACCTGCGCGAATTCACGCAGCCAGGAAAGTGGGATACGCACTGTTAGATCTCCATCCCGAAGTGCTCGCTGAAACGTACATCGCCTTCGATCATGTCGCGCATGTCGCCGACCTCGTTGCGGAACATGAGGGTGCGCTCGATGCCCATGCCGAAGGCAAATCCTGAATAGGTGTCGGGGTCGATGCCGGCAGCCCGGAGAACATGGGGGTTGACCATGCCGCAGCCGCCCCATTCGATCCAGCGCGGACCGCCCTTGGCGCCCGGGTGCCAGATGTCCAGCTCGGCGGACGGCTCGGTGAACGGGAAGTAGTTGGGGCGCAGCCGGATTTGGGCCTCGTCACCGAACATCTGCCGGGCGAAGTGCTCCAGCGTTCCGCGAAGGTCCGCCATGCTGAGCTTCTTGTCGATGGCCAGGCCTTCGAACTGGTGGAACACCGGCGTGTGCGTGGCGTCCAGTTCGTCGGTGCGGAACACCTTGCCGGGGCACAGCACGTAGATGGGAACCTCGCGTTCCAGCATGGAGCGGACCTGCACCGGGGAGGTGTGGGTGCGCATGAGGAGGTGGGCTTCCGGGGGTTCCACGAAGAAGGTGTCCTGCATTTCGCGGGCCGGGTGGTCCGGCTTGAAGTTCAGTGCGTCGAAGTTGAACCATTCGGATTCGACTTCCGGGCCTTCGGCGATTTCCCAGCCCATGCCCACGAAGATGTCTGCCACGCGGTCCTGCAGCGTGGAGAGCGGGTGGCGCGCCCCGGCACGGCGGCGTCGCGGAGCAGCGGTGACATCCACGGTTTCCTCAACCAGGATGCGGGCGTCGTTCTCGGCTTCGAGCTCGACGGTGCGGTCGGCGAGCGCCTTGTTGACGCGTCCGCGGGAAGAGCCCATGAGCTTGCCGGCGACAGCCTTCTGGTCTTTGGGAAGGCGCCCGATCTCACGGTTGGCCAGGCTCAGCTGCGATTTCTCGCCGGTGTGGGCCAAACGGACAGCCTTGAGTTCATCGAGCGTGGAGGCACCGGCAATCGCGGCGATTGCCTGGTCGACGGCGGCGGTGATGGCGGCTTCATCCAGAGGGTTCGGGGCGGCAGCGCCCGGCAAAGTTTCAGTCATCTACTGTTCTTAGCTACGAGTCGGGTGATGCCAATGGCCGGTGCTGCTGTGCCGGTTCCCCGGCAGCGCGTCCGTCACTGGCATGTCATTGGATGGAGTCATCCAATGACATCATCCAAAGACAAGGGCAGGCTCGCCGGAGGTTGGCCGGCAGGCACTGTTCCCAGTCTAATTGACGGGGCCCGGGTGCCCGAACGGCAGGGCGCACGTGGACGCAGTGTGCAGCGGATATGGCTGCCGCTACCATGGCAGGATGACCCCCGCAGAGCGGTTGCGCCAGCTTGCCAACGTGCTCAACGCCTCCACAACCCTGGGACTCCTGCTGGCCAGACTGGCAGGCACCGAAACGGTTGGCGGCCCCCGCGGTCTGGTGATTGCCACCGGCTACCGCTGGCGTCTTCCCTTCGCGCAGGCCTTCACGGTCGGCAACGTGGTCATCTTCCGGGCCGGAGCGGAGGAAGCCCTGGCCAATCCCGTGCTGCTGGGACACGAGGAACGGCACAGCAGCCAATACGCCTGCCTGGGCCTGCCGTTCCTGCCGCTGTACTTCATCGCCGCGGGGTGGTCCCGGCTGCGGACAGGCAACCCGGGGTCCGCCAACGTCTTTGAACGCCTGGCGGGCCTGGAAGCAGGCGGATATGCGGAGACCGGAAAACGCGGAACGGGCAAAGCTTCCCCCGAACGGAATCGAGGCGTGACATGACGGAAATTCCGAGGACCATCTCGGTGACCGGGGCCGGAACCGCGGAAGCCGTGCCGGACCTGCTGACCGTTTCCCTTGGCGTGGAGTGCCGCCGGGAGGACGTGGGGGCCGCCTATGCCGCGGCGGTGCGGGCTGCCGCCGGTATCTCCGCCGTGCTGCGGGAACACGGTGTGGGTGAACAGGACATGAGCACTTCAGGCCTGAACGTCCGCGCCGATGTTGTCTGGAAGGAAGGTCAGGGCCAGATAGTCACGGGCTATGTGGCGTCCAGCGTCCTCGCCGTCCGGCTGCGGGACGTCGCAGGCTCTTCGGAAGTCATCGCCGGGGCGGTGGCTGCAGGCGGAAACGATGTCAGGCTGAACGGACTGGATCTCGGTTTTGCCGATCCCGCCGCCGTGATGGCACGGGCTCGGGAGGCCGCCTGGCAGGATGCCCTCGCCACGGCCACGCAGTTCGCTGCACTGGCCGGCACCGAACTGGGCCCGGTGGCCTCGGTTACCCAGCAGCCCGGCGCCGCCGTGCCCATTCCGGTAGCGAAAATGCAGCGGGCCGTATCCGCTGATGCCGTGGGGATCGAAGCCGGCCAGTCGAGCGTCTCCGCGACCGTAGGCGTCGTCTGGGAACTCCGCGCAACCGGCTAGTGGACGGTCCCGGCTAGTGGACGGTACCAGCGGACAGTTTGAGGTGCGCCGTGGTCGCCAGTGCAGTGCGGACGACGGCGGCGATCGCCTCGGCCATCAACGTCACGGGCAGAGAGGGGGCTGCGCTCCCCTCCGGCAGCTGCCCGGGCTCGAACGGGACATGGACGAACCCGCCCCGCACATCCGCCCGGGACGCGAGCTCGTGCATCAGGGTGTAGAAGATGTGGTTGCAGACATATGTCCCTGCCGTCTGCGAGATCTCTGCGGGGATGCCGGCCAGAGTCACGGCACGGAGGGCTGCCTTCACCGGCAGTGAGCTGAAGTACGCGGCCGGCCCGCCCTGCACCACTTCGCTGTCCAGCGGCTGGTTCCCGGCATTGTCGGGAATCGGGGCGTCATCGCAGTTGATGGCGACTCGCTCCAGCGACACGCGGTCACGGCCTCCCGCCTGACCGATGCACACCACGAGTTCCGGCTCCAGTTCGTTCAGGGCATCGCGGAGAACGGCGCCGGCTGCACCGAAGATGCAGGGCAGTTCAACCGCCCTGACGGCCAGGCCTTCGCTGCGGAGCAGTTCCCGCGCGTGGAGGGCTGCTGCCCATGACGGGTTGGAAGACTGGCCGCCAAACGGTTCAAATCCGGAGAGGAGGATCATGAAGCAAGCCTAGCGGCCGGGCGAAACACCGACGCCGGGCCTTGACATTGATTAGAACATACCTTCGAATGGAGATCATGAGATGGGACGCACAAGCACTTAATCCGGCACCTGGAGAGCAAGGCGCAAACAGCGTAACCGCGGCCGCCCCAGCCGCAGTGCCGCTGCTGCCCCTGGCCGGGCTTGTGCGTTCCGTCTCCACCCCTGAATTTGCCGGGGTCACCTTCCACGAGGTCACCGCCAAATCGGTGCTCAACAAGGTGGCTGCCGGTTCACGGATGCCCTTTGAGTGGACCGTCAATCCCTACCGCGGCTGCAGCCACGCGTGCGTCTACTGCTTCGCCCGCAAGAGCCACACCTATCTTGACTTCGATGCCGGGCTCGACTTCGACAGCCAGGTGGTGGTGAAAATTAACGCCGCCGACGTCCTGCGCAAGGAGTTGGCCAAGCCGTCCTGGGGGCGCCAGCAGGTTGCGCTCGGCACCAATACCGATCCCTACCAGCGTGCCGAAGGCCGTTACCGGCTGATGCCCGGAATCATCAGCGCGCTGGCGGACTCGGGCACACCCCTGTCCATCCTCACCAAAGGGACCCTACTTGCCAGGGACATCCCCCTGCTGAAACATGCCGCCACGCAGGTCCCCGTGGGGATCGGGATCTCGCTCGCCATGACGGATGAACAGCTTTCCGAGGCCGTTGAGCCCGGAACGCCCGGTCCGCGGGCGCGGCTCAAGCTCATTTCAAGGCTGCGCGAAGCCGGGCTCCCCTGCGGAGTCATGGCCATGCCCATCCTGCCCTGGCTGTCGGACAGCGACGAAGCGCTGGACTCACTTTTCAGCTCGCTGGCCGCTGCCGGAGCCACCGGAGTCACTGCCGGGGCGCTTTACCTCAAGCCCGGCACCCGCGAATGGTTCATGCAATGGATCGCCGCCCGGCACCCGGAACTTGCCGGACGGTACCGCAGGCTTTACGGCACGGGCTCGTACGCTTCCAAGGAATACCGGACCTGGCTCACCGGCAGAATTCGCTTCTTCAAGGCGCGGCACGGTTTTTCGGGCTCACAGGGGTTCAGCCACCGCGACGTCGATGACCCCCGCGGGGAGGAAGCGGCGTACCCGGAGGGCAGCCTGCCCGCGGCGCGTGCCGGCCACCCCAGCGGAGCGGCGGCCGCACCACAGCCGACACTTTTCTGAACGCCCTCTGACAGAGCAGACTGATTTGGCACCTTCCTACCCGGCGTGACTCTTACGCGCGGGGGGCGGCCCCCGCAGGCAGCGGCGCGCCCAGCGCGGTCAGCAGTGCCCTGACAATCGGAAGGTCGGCGGGGATCCAGGGAAGGTCGAGAGCTTCGTCACGGTCCTGAATGCTGACCCACCGGAGTTCATCGTGGTCCTCGAGGGGCCGGGGGTCGCCGTCGGCTACCTCGGCGAACCATACGCGCATCGACGCGCGTTCATTGAGGGGCCAGCCTGAGCTCTCCGGTGCTTCCAATTCGGCGCCGAGGATGACTGCGATCCCGAGTTCCTCCCGCAACTCCCGGTGCAGGGCGTCTTCAGGGGCCTCGCCCGCCTCCACCTTGCCGCCGGGGAATTCCCACATGCCGGCGAACTGCGGCGGTGCCGTGCGCCGGGCCACGAGCAGCCGCGCGGGCTCAGCCAGCGAATCGAGCACGGCGCCGCCCACAACGTTGATCAGCTCAGTGTTGATCAGTTCAGTGTTGATCAGTTCAGTCACCGCCCCAGTCTATGGGGCAGAATGGGTAGGGCCCCCCAGCGCGGGAAACCCGATCCCGTGTATCTGCAAGGAATACCCTTCAGCCCCGCGGCGTTCTATAAATCAGATTTAACTGGCCCTGGTGTCCATCAGCCCCAGAGGCCGTCTCCACCCTTCCGCTCCGAAAAGCAGGCCCATGACTTCTACTGTTCAAGCCCCCGGCACTTCCAAAGCCGCCAGCACCCACCTCGGACTCGCGATCCTGGCCCTGGCCATGGGCGGCTTCGGTATCGGCGTCACCGAATTTGCCATGATGGGGCTCCTCAAAGAGGTGGAGCTTGGACTCAACATCAGCACCCCCGAGGCGGGCCACCTGATCTCCGCCTATGCTCTTGGCGTTGTCATCGGCGCTCCGGTGCTGGCCGCCGTCGGAGCGAAGCTGCCACGCAAGTACCTTGCCCTCGGCCTCATGCTGTTCTTCAGCATCGCCAATCTGACCTCTTACGTCGCACCCGACTACGGGAGCATGCTGGTTTCGCGGTTCGCCGCCGGACTGCCGCACGGGGCTTTCTTCGGAGTGGCAGCGGTCATCGCAGCCTCCCTCGTGGCGCCGACGAAGCGGGGGTGGGCCATTTCCATGGTCATGGCCGGCCTGACGGTTTCCAATGTCATCGGCGTACCCTTCGCCACGTGGCTCGGCCAGACTTTCGGCTGGCGGCTGCTCTTTGTCTTGGTCGGCGCGCTCGGTCTGGTGACCCTGGCCCTCATCTGGAGGTTCGTCCCGTTCCAGAAGGCGCACGCCGACGCGAGCATCCGGCGTGAACTCGGCGCACTAAAGCGCGCACAGGTCTGGCTTGCGATCATGATTGGAATCGTTGGGTTCGGCGGCTTCTTCGCAACGTACACCTACATCGCTCACACCATGACGTCGGTCGCCGGCATCCCATCTGCATGGCTTCCCCTGGTGGTGGCCCTTTATGGGCTTGGGATGGTTGCCGGCAACATCGTGGGCGGCAGGATCGCGGACAAGTCCGTAATGGGAACCATTTACCGCGTCCTGCCCGCCATCGCCGTTGCGCTGGTGGTGTACGCCATCGCCGTTCACTGGTCCTGGTCCGCGTTCGTCATGGTCTTCGTCGTCGGGGCGGCCGGTTCAATGCTGGTTCCGGCGCTGCAGACGCGTTTGCTGGACGCATCTCCGGATGCGCCGTCGCTGGCCTCCTCGCTCAACCACGCGGCACTGAACGTGGCCAACGCCCTGGGCGCCTTCCTCGGTGGACTGGTCATCGCCTGGGGCTGGGGCTACGTGGCCCCCGCCCTGGTGGGTGCGGTACTGGCGGTTCTGGGCCTGGGCGTCGCCGTCCTCAGCGGCATGCTGGAACGCAAGAGACCGCTGGCACCGTAACCCTCAAGTCACGGCGAACCCTCAGGTCACAGCGCCAGCGGCCCCGGCTGTCCGGGGCCGGTCAGGCCCCCTGCTCCCCCGCGAACGCCTGCCCGCTGGGTACGTCAGCACGGTGCACGTCAGGTTCGAGATAGATGACCCGGGCAATCGGCACTGCGGTGCGGATCCTGTCCTCCGCGGCGTCGATAAGCCGGGCAATTTCCAGTCCGGAATCGGCCGCGCCGATGGTGATCTTGGCAGCCACCAGGAGCTCTTCCGGCCCAAGGTGCATGGTCTTCAGATGGATGATTCCGGTACCGTCCGACTCAATGGCGTCCCTGATCTTGGCAACATCTGCCTTGGTGGCCGATTCCCCCAGGAGCAGCGATTTGGTCTCCACGGCGAGGACGACGGCGATCGCCACGAGCAGCAGGCCGATCATCCCTGTTCCCAGCGCGTCCCAGATGCCGTCTCCTGTCAGCAAGGTGAGTCCCACACCGAGCAGTGCGAACACGAGCCCCAGCAGGGCCCCGAAGTCCTCCAGGAGGATGACCGGAAGTTCCGGCTGCTTGGCGTTCCGGATGAACTTTGCCCAGCTCTGCTGGCCCCGAACGTGGTTCGACTCGATGATGGCGGTCCTGAAGCTAAAGGACTCCGCGACAATGGCACCTACCAGTACGGCCAGCGGTACCCACCAGAAGTCACCCTCAATGGCGTGCGGGTCCTGGATCTTTTCCCAGGCCTCAAACAGCGCGAACAAACCGCCCACGCTGAACAGCACAATTGAGACGATAAAGGCGTAAATGTAGCGTTCGCGGCCATAGCCGAACGGGTGCTCCGGGCTTGCCTCCTTCTGTGCGCGCTTTCCGCCTACCAGCAGGAGCAGCTGGTTGCCGGAGTCAGCCACCGAGTGGATGGCTTCGGCAAGCATCGAGGAAGACATCGTCAGCAGGAAGGCGACGAACTTCATTACAGCGATGGTCAGGTTTGCGGCCAGAGCCGCGACGATCGCCTTGGTACCGCCATTTGCAGCCAAGGGAGCTTCACCTCTTCAAGTGGGAATTACAACGAATTGGATACAGCCGCGAACCGCGGCCGTCTAGTAAATACCGTACCTGCACGGTCCACGGCGGTGCACCAGCCGTGGCGGGTTCACGCCACGGAAACCCCGAAACTAAGCGTGCTGACAAATAAACGCGGGCTGTGTTAGCTTGAAGCCATATCGGGACTGATAAGAATCGATCCCGACGAATATGAAGGAGGAGACAATGGGTTTTCTTGCTTGGATTATTCTCGGCCTGATCGTAGGCGCAATTGTGAAAGCCGTCATGCCCGGTAGGGTCGGCGGTGGCTGGGTCACCAGCCTGGTTCTGGGCGTCGTTGGCGCCATCGTTGGCGGCTGGATCGGCAGCCTTCTGTTCGGCAAGGGTGACCTGGCTTTCTTCGACCTCGGCACCTGGATCCTCGCCATTATCGGCGGCCTGGTCGTCGCCGGCGTCTACGGGGCAATCACCGGACGCAGCAACCGGACCACGCGAGCCCCTTAAAAGGCCCGCCTCGACGCGGACCTGCTGAAAAACTAAATGCGGGGACCCACCATCTGGTGGGCCCCCGCTTTTTTCATGCCGACTTTTACGAGCTCCTAGGCCGGTTGCTGCGCCCTCGCACTGGCGTAGAGACAGACGGTGGCGGCCGTGCCCAGGTTCAGGCTCTCGGCGGCGCCGTACACGGGAACTGCCACCCGGTGGTCCGCCAGGGCCAGCTCCTTCTCAGACAGTCCCTGCGCCTCGTTTCCGAACAGCCAGGCAGTGGGACTTTCAAGGGCATAAGCCGACCCGGCGGTAGATCCACCGAGCCGCCGCGCCGCACTCTCGTCCTGGAGACGGTCCAGATTAAGCTTGCCGTAGCCATCGGCCGCCAGCACCCCGATGCCCCGGGCCCTGCACTGGGCCGCCAGGTCTTCGACGTCGGCGCCGAGGACCACCGGCAGGTGGAACAGCGATCCTGCCGTCGAGCGCACGGCCTTCGGGTTGTAAATGTCCACGCTGGAGCCTGTCAGCACCACAGCATCCGCGCCCGCGGCATCGGCAGCGCGCAGAACGGTGCCGGCGTTGCCGGGGTCCCGCACCTGGCACAGCACGGCTATCAGCCTCGGCCGGGCGTCCAGCGCATCTGCGAGCGGAACGTCGACGAAATCGCAGACAGCGATGATTCCCTGCGGGCTCACGGTATCTGCCATGGCGGCAAGAACGTCGTCCGTTGCCAGCCGGGCGCTGGTTCCGGCAGCCAGTTCCTCGAACTCCGGGTAACGGTCCAGGCATGCCTCGCTGGCGAATACTTCGCTCACGATGCCCGGCTCCCCCGCGTCCGTCCTCTTGCGGTGCAGGACCAGCGCCTCACGGACAGCCTGGGGTCCCTCTGCCAGGAACTGCCGGCGCTTTAAACGGGCCGGGCGCCCTGCAAGCTTTGCCACATCCCTGACCCGATCAGCTCGGGGGTTGGAGAGTGGAAAGTCTTGCGGGCGCCCGGTTTCGTTCATATAAGAACCTTAGTTGCTGTCGCAGCAGGTTCTCGAACTACCAGAACGGGGGAACTACTCGGCGGCCGGCTTCTCTGCAGCAGGCTTCTTGGCGGCGGGCTTCCTGGTGGCCTTGGCCTTCGGAGCCGGTGCGGCTTCAGCCGAGACGGCGGGAGCGGAGGTGTCGGCAGGCAGCGAGTCCTTGGCGACCTGGACCAGCGCAGCGAAGGCGTTGGCGTCGGAAACGGCAAGCTCGGCCAGCATGCGGCGGTCGACCTCGACCTCAGCGGCCTTCAGGCCCTGGATCAGACGGTTGTAGGTCAGGCCGTTGGCGCGGGATGCAGCGTTGATGCGCTGGATCCAAAGACGGCGGAAGTCGCCCTTCTTCTTCTTGCGGTCGCCGTAGCTGTACACAAACGAGTGCAGCAGCTGCTCTTTGGCCTTGCGGTACAGGCGTGAACGCTGTCCACGGTAGCCCTTTGCGCGTTCGAGGATAACCCGGCGCTTCTTGTGGGCGTTTACCGCCCTCTTCACACGTGCCACGTGCGTACTCCTTCAGAATTCTTATCCCAAGCGTCTACTGCCGGTAACCCGGCCGGCCTGAGAAGGCTTATTTAGTTGACTGGTGCCAGGTGGCAATCAGCCAGAGAGCTTGGAAATTAGATGCCGAGCATCTTCCGGATGACCTTGGCGTCGCCCTTGAAGACGATCTTGTCGCCGGCGAGGCGACGGGTCAGCCTGGAGGACTTGTGCTCGAGGTAGTGGCGGCGGTTGGCCTGCTGGCGGCGCAGCTTGCCGCTGCCGGTCAGCTTGAAGCGCTTCTTAGCACCACTGTGGGTCTTCATCTTCGGCATGGGAACCGATCTCCTAACGTATCCGCAGACTAGATGTCTGCAGTCTTTCGTGCAGCCGCCCCTGCGGGCGGCATGCTGGTTGCTGACTGCCTGAAGGCGGTACCTTCCGCAGCTGTGAACTAGGTGGTCTTCTTGCCTGCCGGCTTCGGCGTGGCCCGGGGTGCTGCAGGTCGCGCAGCGGGCTTCGGCGCAGCAGGCCTGGCCACCGGCTTCGGTGGAGCAGGAACAGCCGCAGGCTTGGGCGCGGCCGGGGCCGCGGCCTCGGAAACCTTCGCCGCGGCGGGTGCCGCAGCCTTCGGTGCCGGCGCCTTCGCCGGTGCAGCCTTGGGCGCTTCGGCCTTGGGTGCCTCGCGCTTCGGCTCGGCAGCCTTGGGAGCTTCGACCTTGGGTGCCTCGCGCTTCGGCTCGGCAGCCTTGGGCGCTTCCTGCTTCGGAGCTTCCTGCTTGGGAGCTTCCGCGGCAGGCGCTTCGGCAGCCGGAGTCTGTGTGGTCGGCGCTTCGACGGCGGCTTCCGGAGCAGCGGCTGCTGCCGGGGCTTCCGGTGCAGCTTCAGTGTTGACCTGGAAGCCTTCCGGGAGCAGGTCCGCGAGTGACTGCGTCAGTGGTACCTGGTCATCGCCCGAGACGTCGATACGGCCGGATGCCTTGGCTTCATTCTGGGCCTTGGCTTCGGCGCGCTGGGTGGCGCGGCGGGCTTCGGCCTTGGCCTCAGCCTTGTTCTTCAGCGGGCCGATCACCATGACCATGTTGCGGCCATCGATGCGCGGGCTCGACTCCACCACACCAACTTCGTTGACGTCTTCGGCGAAACGCTGGAGCAGGCGCAGGCCCATTTCAGGGCGCTGCTGTTCGCGGCCGCGGAACTGGATCATGGCCTTGACCTTGTCCCCGGCTCCGAGGAAGCGCAGGGCGTGGCCGCGCTTGGTCTCGTAGTCATGGGTGTCGATCTTCAGGCGGAACCGGATTTCCTTAAGAACCGTATTGGTCTGGTTCTTGCGGGCCTCACGGGCCTTGACGGCGGCCTCGTACTTGTACTTGCCGAAGTCCATCAGCTTGCACACCGGAGGCTTGGCCTGAGGTGCAACTTCAACGAGATCAAGATCGGACTCGGCAGCCAGGCGAAGAGCATCCTCAATACGGACGATTCCCACCTGTTCGCCGGCAGGGCCGACCAGCCGCACCTCAGGGACGCGGATACGCTCATTGATTCTTGGCTCGCTAATGTTAAAGCTCCTGTGTTTGTGGTGAGTATTCCACCGGCAAATAGAGAAGGCCCCCAATTGCCGGAGCAATCAGAGGCCTCGAGGATCGGATGCGCAGGCCCGTGGGCTGCGCACGCTTCGACAGGACTGTGCCCGCCGGAAGCGCCCGACCATTACCCGGCAACCTTGCTTACCTCTGGAATCCGAGGAAAAACGGCCGACGCGGGTGGGAGAGAACTCCGCTTGCAAACTGAATATCAATTCTACAGAAAACTACCCGCTCCCCGCACATTGCGGAAGTGGGTCTCATCCACAGCAAAATAACGACATCCAGTCGGTCTGTGACAAGCTTACCAGTATGAGCACTCCAGACAGTAATTCACACGTTTACCAGGCCCCCGGCGAGCAGGCTGATGTCTCACAGCAGATCCGGGACATCTCTGAGGTTCCCGCCATCGAGGTCATCACCACAGCCGCCGTGCACCTTATGAGTGCCGCAGCCGTGAAGCTCGGCCTGGCAGCCGAAGAAAACGCCGAAGAGCTCAAGGACCTGGACGAGGCCCGGAAGCTCATCACTGCCCTCGCCGGACTCGTGACGGCGGCCGCACCGGAGATCGGCTCCCAGCACGCCGGGCCGTTGCGCGACGGACTGCGTTCACTGCAGCTTGCCTTCCGGGAAGAGTCGATCATTCCCGATCCCCCGGGCAAGGGTCCTGGCGAAAAGTACACCGGCGCGGTGAACTGACGCCCGGCATCCAGCTTTAGCCGCCGCGTGGCTGCGCGGACATGTCGCGGCCCACAGGAAAGTAACGACGACGGCGGGCCGACCTTTGAAGGTCGGCCCGCCGTCGTTTTGTCTTAAGTCGTAGGTCCTACGCCCTCGCAGCCCGCCGGCGTCGGCGCTGCTGCAGGGCGATGCCGGCTGCGCAGAGCACGACGCCGGCCACGCCCACGGAGACGAAACCCCCGGACGGGCCGACGCCGTCGATAAACACCCCGGCCAGGGGCGCACCGAGTGCCACGCCGGCGGTCAGCGCCGAGCCGTACCAGCCCATCGCCTCGCCCCGCCGGGCCTCGTCCACGAGGTCCGCCACCTTCTCCGACGCCGCCGACAGTACCGGGGCGCACAACAGACCAGGCAGCAGCGACAGCAGGCTCAGGGTCAGCGTGTCGGTGGCGAACCCCATCGGAATGGTCAGCGCCGCCATGCCCAGCAGCAGAAGGAACGGCGAAACCGGGCGGTGCATGGCGCCATAGATGACGCCGCCCACGACCGACGCCGCGCACCAGAAGAGGAAAACGATCCCGATTTCGCCCTGGTGCCCGCCGGTCTCCAAAGCCGCCACGATCCCCACATCGGTGCCGCTGAGCACCATTCCCGCCCCGGCTGCGACGGTAAACACCGCCGCAACAGCCACGGTGAACCACCTGAAATTGTGGGCGACCTTGTGCCTGAGGCCGGCACGCCGTCTGTTGCCTGCAGCTGCCGGGCCGAGCTCCGCGGCCGCCTCGTGGACGTGGGCAGGGGCGGCGGCCACCACCGCCACCTCGGCAGCCTCCTGCTGCTCCGCCTCGCATGCCTCATCGCGGGCTGCGCTGCGGGTGGGCGGGTTGAACCACATGAGAAACAGCCCGGCCAGCGAGGTGGAGACACCGACGATCGTCAGGCCGAGGACCGAATGGCCGCTCGTGGCCACAATCGCTCCGGCAGCGGGCCCGATCATGAAGACCACCTCGGTGGTGATGGCGTCGAGGGCGAAGGCGGTCCTGCGCTGGTCGCCGTCGGCAAGCACGCCCAGCGATTGGCGCACCACGCTGAAGATGGGCAGAGTCAACAGCCCTCCCACAAAGACCAGCGGCAGCAGCCACTGATAGGACACGTGCGGCACGACGGACCAGATGACGGTCTCGGAAACCACCGACGGGATGAGGGCTGTCCGGAGTCCCGCGGTGTCCACCCGGCGGCCGCGCCACGGGGCGCCCACCGCAATGCCGATGGTCATGACGGCTGCTGCTGTGCCCGCAGCTGCATACCCCTGTCCCAGGGTCAGCACGATGTGCAGGGTCAGCAGCACGCCTGCGGCCGAATGGGGTATGCGGGCAATCATGCCGACCACCAGGAGCCGGCGAATGGGCCTGATGGCCAGCAGCTCCCGGTACAGGGTGAAATTCACGGGTGGGTCCTTCGTTCCGCCGCCGGGCAGCATAGGGACGGACCACCGATGGACCGCCGTTTACTCCGCGGCGCGCCTTAGCTTGACTTCGATTGAGTCAACACGCTCACCAAACAATACATTCCGGCTCCACTCATTCTGGAGCCCTGCAACGAGCGACTGGACGCCGGCCGCATCCAGTCCGCCCGCCAGGTAAAGCACCACGCGCAGCTCGGGCCCCGGACCGCCGCCCGAAACGGGGCGGCCGGAGGCAGTCGACGTTGCCACGCCGCCCCCGGGAAGAACCTCCAGGCGGCGGACAGCCGGCAAGTCTGCCGCCGCAGAACCCAGCATGTCCGCCAGTTCAGCATCGCGGTACGCGGGAATCCACTTCTGTTGCCGGGCCAGGGACCAGACCGCGGGGCGCCTCACCACGAACGTCACTTCCGAGCCCGGGTCCACGACCAGCAGCTCCGCGCCCTCGGCCACGGCCGACAGCGCTGCCCTCGCTGCGTAGACCGCGACGGGCCTCGCCTCGGGGTGCCATGCGGCCAGCGCTGCCGACGAGCTGAATACCGGCATGGCCAGCCGCCCGTCCGGCGCCTTCAGCGTCACGAGTGCCATGTCCGCCTGTTTGTCGGCGTGCAGCCCGCCCGCGCCTTCGGCCTCTTCGGCCAGCTGGGCCACGACCGGAACGAAAACGCGTGCGGTCGCCAGCGATGCAACAACGGCTGCTTCGTCGCCTTCACCGCTGAGGAGCTGATCAACTGCGGCGAGATAGCCACTGTCCGGCGAGCCGTCGTCGTCCTCAAAGTTGTGGATGGCGGCGTTTTCGCCGGCGAGGCTCCGCCCGGCCCAGGGCTGGCCGGCCGAATCGGTGGCACCGCCGGCGCCTGCAAGCGCAGCTTCGATGTGTCCCGGAAGCCGGCGGGGCTGCGGCTGGTCCGCCCCCGATCCGCCCATACCTCCGGAAGTCAGCCCGTGCCCGGCCATGGCGGCAGCCTAGCGCCGGCCGGCGACGTCGAGGGCCTCCGGCAGGGTGAAGGCCCCTGCGTAGAGGGCCTTGCCGACGATTGCGCCCTCGACGCCCAGCGGCACCAGAGAGCGCAGGACCTTCAGGTCATCCAGGCTGGAGATACCGCCGGAAGCCACCACGGGCTTGCCCGTCTTCTCCACCATCTGCCGCAGCAGCTCAACGTTGGGGCCCTGCAGGGTGCCGTCCTTGGTCACGTCGGTGACGACGTAACGGGCACAGCCGGCTTCCTCTAGACGGCCCAGCACGTCCCAGAGGTCCCCGCCTTCCTTAGTCCAGCCGCGGCCGGCAAGCGTAGTCCCCCGGACGTCGAGCCCGACGGCGATCCGGTCGCCGAAGCGCCCGATGGCCCGCGCGGTCCAGTCGGGATTCTCCAGCGCTGCGGTACCGAGGTTAACCCGGGCCACTCCCAGGTCCAGGGCCTTTTCCAGCGACTCGTCGTCGCGCAGGCCGCCGGAGAGTTCCACCTTGATATCCAGCCGGCCCACCACTTCGCGCAGGAGTTCGGCGTTGGACCCGCGGCCGAACGCTGCGTCCAAGTCCACGAGATGCACCCATTCGGCGCCCTGCTGCTGCCAGTTGAGGGCGGCTTCCAGCGGCGTGCCGTAGCTTGTCTCGCTGCCGGCCTCGCCCTGGACCAGGCGCACAGCCTGGCCGTTCACGACGTCCACTGCAGGAAGCAGTTCCAGTGCCGGCAGATCGGTTTGGCTGATCATCTCGGGTCCTCAGTTCTCGTGTAGCGCAGTTTCCGGAATGGCGCGGTTTTAGGCAGCGCCTGGGGAGTTTTGGTAGGTGCGGCAAGCACCTGGTTTCAGGCCCCTGGCAAAGTGAGCAGGTAGGCGGCCAGGAGCGACATTCCTGCCAGCACGTAGAACCCGACCTGCGTCCAGAGCGGCTTCTTCTGCTGCCTGAAGGACAGCGCGCCGCCGACCAGAAGGCCGGCAAGGCCCATCAGGACGATGGACCACATCTAGGCGTCCGCAGCAGGCGCCGCGTCCACTGCCGCACTTGCCTCCGTTGTCGCACTTGCCTCCGCTGTCGCGGTGCGGCCGTGCGGGCCGCGGAGGCCGTTCACCCAGTTCCGCAGGAGCCGGGCGCCGGCGTCCCCCGATTTTTCCGGGTGGAACTGGGTAGCGCAGAGCGGCCCGTTTTCCACGGCGGCGATGAAGGGTCCGCCGTGCTCGGACCAGGTGACGAGGGGTGCTGCCATACGCGGCTGGACAACGTCGAATTCCCAGTTCTGCACGCCGTAGGAGTGCACGAAATAAAAGCGTTCATTTTCCACGCCCTCGAAGAGCCTGGAGCCTTCCGGGACCTTGACGGTGTTCCATCCCATGTGCGGAACGACGTCCGCCGGAAGGAGTTCCACCTTGCCGGGCCACTCCCCCATGCCTTCAGCTTCGGTCCCGTGTTCCACTCCGGCTTCGAAAAGCACCTGAAGTCCCACGCAGATGCCGAGGACGGGCCGGCCGCCGGCAACGCGGCGTCCGATCATCCTGATGGCGTCCACGGATTTCAGTTCGCGCATCACGGTTTCAAAGGCGCCGAC
This sequence comes from Arthrobacter sp. 10L430, assembly GCF_056395245.1. NCBI lineage: Bacteria > Bacillati > Actinomycetota > Actinomycetes > Micrococcales > Micrococcaceae > Arthrobacter > Arthrobacter sp. 10L430. The sequence continues at coordinate 58,179 of NZ_JBFTJD010000002.1, forward strand.
CCCAGGAACGAGCAGTCCGTCGGCATTGAGGACGTCCTCCGGCTTGGAACTCAGGATGACTTCGGCGCCCGCACGCTCCAGCGCACGGACGGCGGAGCGGATATTGCCCGAACCGTAGTCGAGCACTGTCACGGTGGGTTTGCCCTCCGGCGACGGGGGCTTGACGGTGGCCGAGGGGTCGATGATCGCACCTTCCCGCAACACTTTGCCGGTCACAGTGCTCCCTTGGTGGACGGAATGCCTTCGACGCGGGGGTCGGGTTCTACGGCAGCGCGCAGCGCACGGGCGAAGGCCTTGAACTGGGCTTCGACGATGTGGTGCGGGTCGCGACCGGCGATGACGTTCATGTGCAGGCAGATGCCGGCGTGCAGTGTGATGGCCTCGAACACGTGGCGGGTCAGCGAACCGGTGAAGTGGCCGCCGATCAGGTGATACTCCTGGCCCGCGGGCTCCCCGCCATGGACCAGGTAAGGCCGGCCGGAGACATCGACGACGGCGTGGGCAAGCGCTTCGTCCAGCGGCACGGTGGCTTCCCCGAAGCGGCGGATACCGGCCTTGTTGCCGAGAGCGGTCCGCAGCACTTCGCCGAAGGTGATGGCCACATCCTCAACTGTGTGGTGGACATCGATGTGGATGTCGCCGGTTGCCTTCACGGTCATGTCAATGAGGGAGTGCTTGCACAGCGCAGTCAGCATGTGGTCGTAGAACGGGACCGACGTGCTGATGTCCGACACGCCGGTGCCGTCGAGGTTGATCTCCACCAGAACGGAAGATTCGCTTGTGGCACGCTCGAGACGTGCGGTCCGGGCCCCGGCAGCCTTGATTCCGGTGTCGCTCATAGTGATAGATGTCCTTTGACGAAGGAGGGTGCAGACATTGCTGGGTCTACCCTCAAGTTTAGGCCGGAAGAGCAGCCTGCCCGGCCAGGATGTTCTCCAGTGCCTCGAGGAAGGCTGTGGTTTCGGTCTCAGTGCCGGCAGTGACCCGCAAGTGACCGGGGATGCCGACGTCCCTGACCAGCACGCCGGAGTCCAGCAATGCCTGCCAGACCTCGTGCGGGTTGTCGAGGCCCCCGAAGAACACGTAGTTGGAGTCCGATGCGGCAGGCCGCAGGCCCATCCTGATGAGTTCGGCGACAATCCGGTCGCGCTGCTGCTTGATGTCCTCGACGTCGGCCATCAGTGCCTCACGGTGGTGGAGGGCCGCCAGGGCCGTGGCCTGCGTGATGGCGGACAGGTGGTACGGCAGGCGAACAAGGCGCAGCGCGTCCGTTACCTCAGGTGCCGCTGCCATGTATCCGAGCCGGGCGCCCGCAAGGGCAAACGCCTTGCTCATGGTCCGGGAGACGATGAGACGTTCGCGTCCCGGCAGCAAGCAGAGGGCGCTGGGTGTGCCGTCGTGGGCGAACTCGTGGTAGGCCTCATCGACGATCACGACGGTCTGGCTGGCTTCGCCAGCCTCGTAAACGGCTTCCACGACATCCAGGCCCAGGCCAGTTCCGGTGGGGTTATTGGGCGAGCAGAGGAAGACGACGTTCGGCTGCAGCTCGCGGACTTGGCGGGCGGCGGACTCGGCGCTCAAGCCGTAGTCGTCCGCGCGCTGGCCGACGATATATTCGGTGTCCGTTCCGCTGGCCAGCAGTGGGTACATGGAGTACGTGGGCGGGAAACCCAGAGCCTTGCGGCCGGGGCCTCCGAATGCCTGGAGAATCTGCTGGAGGACTTCGTTGGAGCCATTGGCTGCCCAGATGTTTTCGGCGCCGAGTCCGTGGCCGAGGTACTCCGCCAGCGCTTCCCTGAGTCCGGTGAATTCGCGGTCAGGGTACCGGTTGAGGCCTGCAGCCGCCTCTGTCACAGCCTCGGCAATTGCCGCCCTGACATCGGCGGGGACCCCATGGGTGTTCTCGTTGACGTTGAGCAGGATGGGTACGTCCAGCTGCGGCGCTCCGTAGGGGGTCAGCCCCCGCAGATTATTCCGCAGGGGCAGTCGGTTCAGTCGCTCAAGCTGGTCACTCACTTGGACAGTTTAAGTGCCGGAGGCGGTGACCGGGAAACTGTGACGTATCAGGCCCGGTGAATCTGCCCTTACTTGGACGGTACAAACAGCTGCTGCCCCGGCATGACCTTGCCGTTATCGAGGTCGTTCAGCTGGACGATGTCCGCGATGACATCGCGCGGATCCCTGGTGGGGTCGACTGTCCCGGCGATGGCCCACAGTGATTCCCCCGGCTGCACGGTCACGGAAACCGTCTCCGTCACGGAGAGTCCGCTGGCGGTGTCGGCGGCCTTGGCCGGCGAGTTCAGCAAACCGGTGAGCGACAGGAGCAGTGCCGCCAGGAGAACCAGAGGCAATCCGATGAGGACGATCCGGCCCCGGCGAGTAAGCCGAAGCCGCGGCGGCCTGCCTGGCTGCATGCCGAAAGCACCCTGCGCACCCTGCTGACGTGAATGGTTGACTGCTGTTGAAGCTGACATGAACTGAGCCCTCCTGGACCACTCTGTGCTGCCCGGTGTGCCCGGTCCGCCCGGCATCCGCCGGAATATTCGAAGAAACCGGCCTGCTCCGCAGCTGAACTAGAACACATGTTCGAACTTTGCTTCTTCAGTTTTAGCACTTATCAACGAACAAAGTCGAGACTCGCTAGAACAAATGTTTGAAAAAGCCGTGTGGCTGGCCTACGTTTGAAATCAAAGAACAACCACTTCTGCAGTTGATCAGCAGGGTCTGACATTTTCAGGCCGGAAGTTCCCGGCAACTGCAGCCACGGAGGCCGGGTGGAACGAAAGGCGTTGGCGAACATGGCAGCACAAGCCTCCGACGGCAAGGCTACCCAGCGCAGCCAGCGGTCTCAGCGGACACCCAAAGGACTGACCATCCGCCAGAAAAGGATCCTGGAAACCATCCAGCGGTCGGTCAACGACAACGGGTACCCGCCCTCCATGAGGGAAATCGGCGACACCGTTGGCCTGGCCAGCCTGTCCAGCGTCACCCACCAGCTCTCACAGTTGGAGAAGCTCGGCTACCTGCGGCGTGATCCCAAACGCCCCCGGGCCATGGAAGTCCTCATGCCCCTCACCCTGGACGCCGGCTTGTCCAAGGCCTCCGGTGCCGAAGGTGACGCCAAGCCGCACAGCGCGCGAAGCGCGTCAGTCACCGAGCTGCCCAGCGCAACAGACACGGCCATGGTGCCGCTGGTCGGCCGCATCGCGGCCGGCGGCCCCATCCTCGCCGACCAAGTGGTTGAGGAACTCATGCCCCTGCCACGCCAGCTCGTTGGCCACGGCGAACTGTTCATGCTCAAGGTTGCGGGCGACTCCATGGTGGACGCTGCGATCTGTGACGGCGACTGGGTAGTTGTCAGGCGGCAAAGTGACGCCGTCAACGGCGATATCGTGGCGGCGCTGCTCGACGACGAAGCAACCGTTAAGACCTTCCGGCAACGGGACGGCCACACCTGGCTGCTGCCGCAGAACACCCAGTACGAGCCCATCCTTGGGGACCACGCCGTGGTCATGGGCAAAGTGGTGTCGGTGCTGCGTTCGCTCTAGGACTTCGTGCGTTCACTCTAGGTCGTCGTGCGTTCGCTCTAGGACGTCGTGCGTTCGCTGAAGGCCGGTCCTTAGGACCGCGCTCCCGCGAGCCTCTCCAGCGCCGCCACGGCGATCTTCCGGTCCGTCGTGGGCCAGAAGGGCGGGAGTGCGGCGCGCAGGAACCCACCATAGCGCTCCGTCGACAGCCGCGAATCCAGCACTGCCACCACGCCCTTGTCATCGGTGGACCGGATCAGGCGCCCGGCACCCTGGGCCAGCCTGATGGCCGCATGGGTAGCTGATACGGACATGAATCCGTTGCCGCCGGCCTGTGCCACTGCCCGTGAGCGTGCCGTCATGAGCGGGTCGTCGGGCCTGGGGAACGGAATCCTGTCGATCACCACAAGCCTGCATGAACCGCCGGGAACATCCACGCCCTGCCACAGCGACATGGTGCCAAACAGGCACGTGTCCGGTTCGTCGGCGAACTGCTTTACCAGCGCGGTCATCGTCGAGTCGCCCTGGCAAAGAACACTCACATCCAGGCGCGGACGCAGTGCCTCGGCCGCTTCCTCGGCAGCACGCCGGGAGGAGAACAGGCACAGCGCTCCCCCACCGGAGGCGCGGATGAGCGATTCCAGTTCGTCGAGTGTTTCAGGCGACGTACCCCTGCCCGGCTTGGGCAGGTGGCCCGCCACATAGAGGATGCCCTGCTTGGGATAATCGAAGGGAGAACCGACGTCGATGCCGGTCCAGCTCGGCGCACCCTCCCCCACGAGGCCGAGTCCGCCGGCAGCGGGTTCGAACGCGGAGCCGATGGCAAGCGTTGCCGACGTCAGAACTACTGTGTGGCCTGCGAACAGGCCTTCCCTGAGTTTTCCGGCGACGCTCAGCGGGGCAATGTTGATCAGGGCAGGCTGGGTGTCATCCGGTGCCGAATAGCCCTGCTGCGGATCAAACGTGCTGTTCCGCGAGAACCACACCACTTCGCGGTTGTCGCGCGCCGTGAGCAGGCGTTCGCAGAGCTCGAGAATCACGAGGAGGCGGGACCGCGCGAGCTGGCGCCCGCCGTCGGCCGTGGTGTTGCTGTCCCCCTTGGAATCGGACAGCGCCGCCCGGCACGCTTCCCGGAGCTGGTCCACGCAGTCGAGCTGTTCGTCGTTGAGCCCGTTGGGGACCAGCCCGCTGGGGACCCCGGCGATGGCGAGTTCCAGGTTGGCCGCGGCGTTGTTCAGCGCATCCACCGTGATCCCGGTGTGCTTGCGGGCACCGGAGGCGGCCGCGTGCACCATGGCAACGGACAGTTGTCCCGAAACCGCGCCGGTGACACGGTCCTGGAGCTCGTGCGCTTCGTCCACCACCACCACGTCGTATTCGGGCAGCACAGCCAGCCCTTCAAAGGCGCTGACGGCGAGCATCGCGTGGTTGGTCACTACGACGTCGGCCTCGGCCGCGTTGTGCCGCGCGAGTTCACTGAAGCATTCCGCCGCGAGCGGGCACTTCTGCGCGCCCAGGCATTCCATGGAGGTGACCGAGACCTGGCGCCAGGCGCGGTCCGTCACGCCCGGGAGGAGTTCGTCGCGGTCGCCGGTGGCCGTCTTTTCTGCCCATTCCCGGAGCCGGACCACTTCCTTGCCCAGCTGCGACGACGGACCGCCCATGGCGGCGGCAAAGTGCGGGACGCTGGTGTCCTCGCCCAGGGAGAAGAGCTGGCCTTCGGAAGGCTCCTCCGAGGGGAAACCACCTTCCAGCTTGTGCCGGCACACATAGTTGGCGCGGCCCTTGACGAGTGCCACCTTGACCGGCCGGTCCAGCGCCGGAGTGATGGTCTTCAGCAGCCGGGGCAGATCCCTGCCTACGATCTGGGTCTGCAGCGCAAGGGTGGCGGTGGACACCAGGGTGGGCTTCTCGCTCTCCAGCGAGTGGGCGATGAGCGGAATCAGGTACGCCAGCGACTTACCCGTTCCGGTGCCCGCCTGGACCAGCAGGTGGTCGCCGGTGTCGATCGCCCGCGCCACCTGCCGCGCCATCTCGTGCTGGCCGCTGCGGCTTTGTCCGCCCATACCGGCCACGGCGCGGTCGAGGAGTTCGATCACGAACTCCTCGCCGGCTGTGGCTTCGGCGCCGTCCGGTTCCTGGTCAGTCATTGCTGATGAAGGATTCCAGTTCAGCCGCGAGGCCTTCCCGGACCATGACCACGGCGCGTGTGCCGCCTTCTTCATGATCCAGGCTCAGGATCTCCGCATCGGAGTCGTGGAGTTTACTGATCAAATCACCTCGGTGGTACGGGACCAGCAACTCCAGCTTGACGTTTGGCCGCGGAATGGCCTCACTGATGGCCTTCAGCAGCTCCGGGATGCCCTGGCCCGTGCGGGCGGAAACGACCACATGGCGCGGTTCGCGCTGCTTCAGCCTTTCCACGACGAACGGGTCGGCTGCGTCGGCCTTGTTCAGCACGATGATCTCGGGCACCTTGCGGGCGTCCACTTCGGCGAACACCGAGCGCACCGCAGCAATCTGACCCTCCGGATCGGGGTGGGACACGTCCACCACGTGCAGGATCAGGTCCGCGTCCGCCACTTCCTCCAGGGTGGATCGGAAAGCCTCCACGAGCTGGGTGGGAAGTGACCGGACGAAGCCGACGGTGTCGGCCAGGGTGTAACCCAGGCCGTCCGAGGTCTCGGCCTTGCGGACCGTGGGGTCCAGGGTGGCGAACAGGGCATTCTCCACCAGGACTCCGGCGTCGGTGAGCCGGTTCAGCAAGGACGACTTGCCGGCGTTGGTGTATCCGGCAATGGCGACAGACGGCACTGCATTACGACGGCGGTTGGCTCGCTTGGTCTCGCGGGCCGGCTTCATCGCGGAGATTTCGCGGCGCAGCTTGGCCATCCGCGTGCGGATTCGCCGCCGGTCCAGTTCAATCTTGGTTTCGCCCGGACCGCGGGAGCCCATGCCGGCGCCTGCGCCGCCCACCTGGCCACCGGCCTGGCGGGACATGGATTCACCCCAGCCACGGAGGCGCGGGAGCAGGTATTCGAGCTGGGCCAGCTCCACCTGGGCCTTGCCTTCGCGGCTCTTGGCATGCTGGGCGAAGATATCGAGGATGAGTGCGGTGCGGTCAATCACCTTGACCTTGACGATGTCCTCGAGTCCACGGCGCTGTGACGGCGCCAGTTCCGCATCCACCACCACGGTATCTGCGCCGGTGGACATCACTACGTCCTTGAGTTCCAACGCCTTGCCCGAGCCGAGGAACGTGCCGGGATCCGGCTTGGCGCGTCGCTGGACCAAGCCGTCCAGCACCTCGGAACCTGCGGTTTCGGCCAGCGCCGCGAGTTCGCGCAGCGAATTCTCGGCGTCGGCCAACGTGCCTTCGGTCCACAACCCGGCAAGGACGACGCGCTCAAGGCGCAGCTGCCGGTACTCGACCTCGGTGACGTCTTCCAGTTCGGTGGACAGTCCCGCCGTGCGGCGCAGGGCCCGGCGTTCCTCGAGATCCTGCTGGTCGCCGTCGAAAGTGCTGTGTTCTTCATCAAGCCGCGAGATGGCTTGGGCCTTGCCAAAGACGGCCCTGCTGCCGGCTCCCGAGCCGTCCGCAGCCGCGGCACTTCGTGCCGGGACGTCCTTGGAGAGAATCCGGTCGATGACAGCTTGGATTTCCTCAGGACTCATGTCCTGGGCTACTGGCTCGGATCCGGAATTTTGCTGACTGGTCATGGTCTCCTTAAAAGGTTCTGCATCTTCAGAATAGTGCTGATTGCTTGCCTTGGGCGCAGAATTCGCGCTGGGCTGACGGCTGGAGGTCATCTGGGCTCCTGTGCGGCCGCGGCGGACAGCCTGGGCCGGCGAAATTGATCTGGGTGAATTGATCTGAGTGAGGGCTGCATTCCGTGGTGCGTGCATCGCGGCGTCCGGGCGGAAGGTCGAAACCTGCATCACTCCGGACACGGTGCTGCGCCCGTGGCGGCGGCCTCGTAGGCCGGCAGTTCGGGGCGGACCGCGTCAGGGCCGGCTACTCAAAGATCAAGAACATGCCTTTTAGATTAGCAGACGCGCACCCTCCGGTTTCCCATCCGGCGGGCGGCCCACTAATCTGGCCAGTTATGGAGTCTGCCCACTATTTCAGCGCCTCGCCCGCAGGGCCGTTTGCCCGCAAGCAGCTCACGGTGGAACTTGCCGGCGAAACACGCAAGCTGCAGAGCTCCTCCGCCATCTTCAGCCCGGACGGCATCGACAAAGGCACGGCGGTCCTGCTGGCGGACGTTCCTGCCCCGGCCCCGCAGGGAAACCTGCTGGACATTGGCTGCGGCTGGGGGCCGATTGCCCTGACGATGGCCCTCCGGGCGCCGCACGCCAAGGTGTACGCGGTGGACGTCAACGAACGCTGCATCACGCTCACGAACGAGAACGCCGAACTGCTGGGCCTTGGCAACCTCACCGCCAGCGCGCCGGAGGCCGTTGATCCGGACCTGCGCTTCGACACGATCTGGTCCAACCCGCCGATCCGGATCGGCAAGGATGAGCTGCATTCGCTGCTGATGCTGTGGCTGCCCCGGCTGGCACCGGGGGGTTCTGCCTGGCTGGTGGTGCAGAAGAACCTTGGCTCGGATTCGCTTCAGCGCTGGCTGGCGGGGGCGCTCGACGGTTCCTTTACGGTGACCCGCGAGAGCACGTCGAAGTCGTTCCGGATCCTGCGGGTCAGGAAAGCGTCCCGCTAGCGACAATCGTTGCCGGGCCGCTCAGCTCCACGTGTTCGTGCCCGTCTGCCACGGTAAAGAATTTAACCCCGACGACGCCGCCCGGTACCTTCACGTGCCAGGCGTCCGGTGCGCCCTGGCCGGCCCAGTGACGGATGGCCACGGCGGCGGCGCACGCGCCCGTTCCGCACGACTGCGTTTCGCCGACGCCACGCTCGTGCACGCGCATGGTCACGGTGCCGACGCCGTCGTGGACCAGCGGCTCGGCCGGTACGACGAACTCGACGTTGGTGCCGTGTTCCGGCGTGGGATCAACATGGGGTGCGGTGAAGAGCTTTGTGCCCTCGAGTTCTGACAGCTCGGCCAGGGCGACCACCGTGTGCGGGTTTCCCATGCTGACGGACAGCGCCGGCCGCGGCACTTCGAGTCCGTCGGCGCTGACGAGGGAATCCATGGCGCGGGCCGCTGCCTCGGCCGGAAAGATGAACTCCCACGGCCCCATGTCCACGGCGTAGCCGTCAGCAGTACGGACAATGGTCTTCACGCCGCCGCGGGTGCCGATGGTCAGCGAGCCGCCCGGAGGCAGTTCAGCGAGGCCTTCGGCGAGGAGGAAGTGGACGAAGACCCGGACTCCGTTGCCGCACATTTCGGACAGTGAGCCGTCACCGTTCCGGTAGTCCATGAACCATTCGGCGTCGGGGCTTCCGGTCAACAGCTCGCGGCCCTCGTCAAGCAGCCGGGATGGGACAGCCCGGATGAGTCCGTCGCCGCCGATGCCTCTGTGGCGGTCGCACAGCCCCACAACCTGCTCGGGGGAAATGGAATGCATGCCCTCGGGGTCGGCAATCAGAACGAAGTCGTTGCCCGTCCCGTGGCCCTTGGAGAAGCGCAGACCGCTCAGCTGTGAGATGGCGGGCTCAGCGGTTTCTGCAAGGGTGTCATCCATGCGTCAAGGTTACCCGCACGCCGCTGGCGGCCGAAAACCGGCCCCTCCCGCCTCGATGGCATTCCGGACGGGGTGGCCTAACGGACGGGCGCGCCTTCCGGACGGGCGCGTCTTCCGGGGTCAGCGGCAGAACGCCGCGGCCTTGGCGGCCAGGGCGGGGTCCTGCCAGTCCAGCCAGGTGATGCGCGGGTCGGCCCGGAACCAGGTGAGCTGGCGGCGGGCGAACTGCCGGGTGGCCACGATGGTCTCCTCAGCGGCCAGCGCAGCGTCCGCTTCGCCGTCGAGCACTTTGAGGAACTGGGCGTAGCCCAGGGCGCGCGGCGCGGTCCGGCCGCGGCGCAGGCCCGCGGCATCCAGTCTTTCAACCTCGGCCAGCAGCCCGCGGTCCACCATGCGGTGGACGCGTTCAGCCAGCCGCCCCCGCAGAACTTCGCGGTCAACCTCAAGACCGATCTGTACGGCGGGCTGGAAGTACTCACGGTTTGGCATGAAGGAACTGAACGGGCGTCCCGTCAGTTCGAAGACCTCCAGCGCCCGGATGATCCGGCGGACGTCCCCGAGCCGGCCGGCAGACACCGGGTCAACATCCCGCAATCGCTCAAGGAGGGGGGCCGTCCCGGCGGCGGCGTGTTCCTGCTCAAGGCGGGCGCGGATGTCAGGGTCGGTGCCGGGGAATTCCAGAACGTCCAGGGCGGCCCGGACGTAGAGCCCGGAACCTCCCACCAGGATGGCGCGCCGTCCCCGCCGGTGGATGCCGGCGACGGCCGCCCTTGCCTGCTGCTGGAAGTCCGACACGGACGCTTCCTCGGTGACGTCCAGGATGTCCAGCAGGTGGTGCGGCACTCCCCTGCGCTCGGCCTCCGTGACCTTAGCCGTCCCAATGTCCATGCCGCGGTAGAACTGCATGGCGTCGGCGTTGATGACCTCGCCACCGAGTTCCAGGGCGAGTTCGACGGCGAGGTCGGATTTTCCAGAACCTGTCGGCCCGACCACGGCGATGACGGGAGGCTGTCCTTCTGGACCCTTGGCTCCGGAGGTTGAGGCTTGGGAAGTGACTGTTCCGGGACTGGCGGCCACAGGGCTAGCGGCCGCGGACCGGAAGGGACGGCATGCCGAGCGAGACGCCGGATTTACCTCCCGCGGCGGCCGGCGACGGTGCACCACAGGAGTCGGCCTGCGACCTGTCCCATGCGTCACCGGCGCGCGAGCGGCACAGGGTGTAGTCTCCTGAGTTTTCCGGGTCGGCAACCAGGTGGAAGGCTGCAGCTTCGGTGATGGTGACCGTGACCAGATCGCCCGGCCTGGGCGCCTGGGCGCCGGCCGGTACGGAGAAGTGGACGAGCCGCTGGTCCTGGGACCGGCCGGACAACCGGTGGGTTTCCTCGGCCTTGCGGCCGGACTGGGCGGTTACCATGACCTCGACGCGGCGTCCGAGCTGCTTGGCGTTCTCCTCTGCGGCAATGCGGTCCTGGAGTGCCGTGAGCCGTTCAAAGCGTTCCTGCACGACGGCTTTGGGCAGCTGGTCCGGAAGGTCAGCCGCCGGGGTGCCGGGCCGCTTGGAGTACTGGAACGTGAAGGCGGTGGCGAAGCGCGACTTTTCGACGACGTCCAGGGTTGCCTGGAAATCTTCCTCGGTCTCCCCCGGGAAGCCGACGATGATGTCGGTGGAAATTGCGGCGTGCGGGATCTTCTCCCGGACCTTATCCAGGATTCCGAGGAATTTCGCGGAACGGTAGGACCGCTTCATGTCCTTGAGGACCTTGTCCGAACCGGACTGCAGGGGCATGTGCAGCTGGGGCATGACGTTCGGCGTCTCCGCCATGGCGTCGATGACGTCGTCGGTGAAGGCCGCCGGGTGGGGACTCGTGAAGCGGACCCGTTCCAGGCCCGGAATGTCACCGCAGGCGCGGAGCAGCTTGGAGAAGGCCTGCCGGTCGCCGAACTCCACGCCGTACGAGTTCACGTTCTGGCCGAGAAGGGTCACTTCGATGGCGCCGTCATCCACGAGGGCCTGAACCTCGGCGAGGATGTCTCCGGGCCTGCGGTCCTTCTCCTTGCCCCGAAGCGCCGGCACGATGCAGAAGGTACAGGTGTTGTTGCAGCCCACCGAGATGGATACCCAGCCGGAATACACGGAATCGCGCTTCGTGGGAAGCGTGGACGGAAAGACGTCCAGCGACTCAAGAATCTCCAGCTGGGCTTCGTTGTTGTGCCGCGCGCGGTCCAGGAGTGCCGGCAGGGCACCTACGTTGTGCGTTCCGAAGACCGCGTCCACCCACGGCGCCTTCTTCAGGATGGTCTCGCGGTCCTTCTGCGCCAGGCAGCCACCCACGGCGATCTGCATCCCCGGGTTGGCTTCCTTGACCGGCGCAAGCATTCCCAGGTTGCCGTACAGCTTGTTGTCTGCGTTTTCCCGTACGGCGCAGGTGTTGAACACCACGACGTCGGCCTGGCCGCCGTCCGCGGGAACGTAGCCTGCCGCCTCAAGCATCCCGGCCATCCGTTCGGAATCGTGCACGTTCATTTGGCAGCCGAATGTGCGTACCTGGTAGGTGCGGGGCGCGGCGGACGCGTCAGCTGCTGCGGGGACGGTGCCGGATGCGGGGGAAGGGTAGGTCAGACTCACCCGTTAAGCGTACCGGCTGCGCCTAGCTCCCCGATGCGGCGTCGAGCACTTCGCCTACGATCCGGAAGGCCTGCGAGGGCTGGTACCCCTTGCGGGCCAGCATGGACGCCAGGCGCCGCATGGTTTTGTCGCGCTCGGCGCGGTCCGACAGGTCGGTGCCGGGCCGGAGCTTGCGCTCCACCAGATGGCGGGCGGCGGCTTCCTCGTCGTCGTCACTGAGCTGCTCCAGAGCCGAGGCAGCCGTGTCCGGATCAATGCCCTTGTCCGCCAGCTCACGGCGCAAGGCACCCTTGGCCAGCTTGCGGGACTGTGCGCGGCTCCGCACCCACATATCGGCGAACTCTGCGTCGTCGACGAGTTTGACCTCTTCAAAGCGGTCGAGGACTGCTGCCGCAACATCCCCGGGCACATTGCGTTCGGCCAGCTTGCGCTCCAACTGGAGCCTGCTCTTAGGCGAACTGGTCAGCTGCCGCAGCACAATCGCTCGAGCCACCGACGCCGGATCGGGCTCCCTGTCCTCCGGCGGCCCGGACGCCGAACCGGACAGTGGACCCGCAGGACCGGAAAGTGGTGTTGAGGCCGGCTCGGCGGGGCCTGACCGGCCCCGCCGCCTGCTGTTAGAAACCGTCAACGGCCTTCAGCTTCGGTGAGGCCTCGGCATCCGCCGGCTTCACTCCGACCCCGAGCTTTTCCTTGATGAGCCGCTCCAATTCCGCGGCCAGTTCAGGGTTGTCGCGGAGGAAGCGCCGGGAATTCTCCATGCCCTGGCCGAGCTGGTCGCCGTCGTAGGTGAACCATGAGCCCGACTTCTTGATGATGCCGTGCTCCACGCCCATGTCGATGATGCCGCCCTCGCGGGAGATGCCCTGTCCGTAGATGATGTCGAATTCGGCGATCTTGAACGGCGGGGCCATCTTGTTCTTGACGATCTTCGCCTTGGTACGGTTGCCGACCGAATCCGCGCCTTCCTTCAGGGTCTGGATGCGGCGGACGTCGATGCGGATGGACGCGTAGAACTTCAGCGCCTTACCACCGGTGGTGGTTTCGGGTGAGCCGAAGAACACACCGATCTTTTCGCGGAGCTGGTTGATGAAGATGGCGGTGGTCTTGGTCTGGCTCAGCCGACCAGTGATTTTTCGCAGGGCCTGGCTCATGAGGCGGGCCTGCAGGCCGACGTGGCTGTCACCCATGTCGCCTTCAATTTCCGCCCGGGGCACCAGCGCCGCCACGGAGTCGATGACGATGACGTCGAGGGAGCCGGAGCCGATGAGCATATCCATGATTTCAAGCGCCTGCTCGCCGGTGTCCGGCTGGGAGACCAGCAAGGCATCCGTGTCCACGCCGAGCTTGGCGGCATATTCAGGATCCAGGGCGTGCTCGGCGTCAATGAACGCCGCAATGCCGCCCAGCCGCTGGGCGTTTGCCACGGCGTGCAGGGCGACGGTGGTCTTACCGGAGGACTCCGGACCGTAGATTTCCACCACACGGCCACGCGGCAGCCCGCCAATTCCCAAGGCCACGTCCAAGGCGATGGACCCCGTCGGGATGACCTCGATGGGGGCGCGGACTTCATCGCCCAGCCGCATGACGGAGCCTTTTCCGAACTGTTTGTCTATCTGGGCAAGCGCTGCTTCAAGCGCCTTTGCACGATCCGGGGCTGCCGCCATGGTTCACACCTCTAATGCTTTCTCGCTGTGGAGTGGGCCTGCGCGGCCCCTTTTCTCTGTCATCACTGACGCTAGCGCCGCCCTCTGACATTGCTGCCGGGCGGCACCGCGTATGTGGATAACCCGCTGAAAAAAGCATAGTCCTACCCGAACAGATATTCGAACAATCGGTCGGCGTGTCAGGAGTCTGCCAGCGGGCGGGGCGGATTTAGTTGCGGCTGGGCTTGACGTCCCTGCCAAGCCGCCGCTCCGCCGGCACGTCCTGGACGTCGCAGACTGCGAGCCAGACATCGCGGGGGCTGACGCCGGCGGCCAACGCCTGGTCCGCGGTCCGTCCCCCCACACCCGCGAGGACCAGCGAACTGCTGAGCACGCGGGAGTAGCCAGCGCCGAATTCATCGTCCATGAGCCGCCAAAAATCACTAATCCGCACGACATAGAGTCTCTCACGCCCGCGGACTCTAGAATGGTTGCCATGAGCAACCCCGTTGACGTCCCCGGAGTGTCCGCCCCCTTCGAGGACACCATGGATACCGCACTGAAGTCAGTGGAGCATCAGATCAGCATCTTCTGGCGGCGCGCCCGCTCCGTCTCGCAGCAGCTTTCGCGTCAGGTTCACCCGGACATGGAGCCTGCGGCCTACGGCCTGCTCACCATGATCCGCCAGACGGGACCCATCCGGCTGACCGAACTGGCCTCCTGCATCGGCGTGGGCAAACCGTCGGTGAGCCGGCAGATTGCCTTCCTGGAAAGTATCGGCCTGGTACTCAAGGAAGCCGACCCGCTGGACGGTCGCGCGCAGACGATCCGGCTCACGCCCAAGGGCGAAGAGAAAATGCACCAGGTACAGGACGCCAGACGGGAAGTGTTCCGCGAGCGGCTGGGCGAATGGCCGGTGGCGGATCTTGAGGCCCTCGCCACCTATATGGCCAAGCTCAACGCAACTTATGAACGAGACGGGTTTCCCAAAGACGGCGCCCTTTAGAGACGGCGCCCTTTAGGAGACGACAAAAGGCCTCCGGCTTGTGCCGGAGGCCTTCATCTTGGATCTGTAACGCTTTGGGTTCGGTAGGCCCGGGTTCCGTTAGGCTACCGTGCGCCGGACAGCAGGCCCTTGGCCAGTTCGTTGTTGAGTTCGGTGCTGAGATCGCGCTCAAGATCCCGGCCGTAACGCTGTGAAAATTCCTGCGGAACGGTGTCTGGTACGGCTACGCCTTCGGCCACTGCCACGCGGTCGCTGACCTCGCGGAGCATGCTGGACAACGGAACATCCAGGGCTGAGCAGATCGAGGACAGCAGCTCCGAGGAGGCTTCCTTCTGCCCGCGCTCCACTTCACTGAGGTAGCCCAGGGAAACTCGGGCGCTGTGCGAGACTTCGCGGAGGGTACGCCCTTGACGCTGGCGGACGTCGCGCAGAACATCACCAATTTCGTGACGAAGTACTACCATCTTGCGCTCCTTCTGTTCGCTCTTGGCCTGATCGGCGAGGCCCACATCCTTCCAGCGGACAACGCCGTTCACGGATACGGGCTGCTTTACCATCTGTATCGCCTTGCTCCCTCATGAGTCCGGTTCGCTGTGACGCGAACCGTAGTTGGTCTTTTCATCCTAGGCGCCTCCGTATTGTGGAAGCGACACAAAGTAACAACTATTCGGTAATGCTTTTTGTTCCCGGCAACCTTACTCCCGGTAGCCTAGCGACGCGAGGGCCTCCTGTAGCCGCTCCAGCGCCGCCTCACACGCCAGGGCCCTGATCTCCGCCCGGGTGCCTTCAAAGCTGTAGGGATACGACGAGGAGCCCTGCGCTGTGGCGACGCCGATGTACACCGTACCCACCGGCTTGCCGTCGTGCTCGTCCGGCCCTGCCACGCCGGTGGTGGACACGGCCAGGTCCGCGCCGCAGGCGCTCCGCGCACCCTCTGCCATGGCCGCCGCCACGTCGCCGTCAACCGAGCCAACGGCGTCGAGCAGTTCCTGCGACACGTGGAGAACATCCCGTTTGACGGTATTGCTGTAGGAAACGACGCCGCCACGCAGCATGGCCGACGCACCCGGGGTGTCCGCCAGCATTGCCGTGACCATGCCGGCAGTCAGTGATTCGGCGGTGGCCACGGTGACGCCGCGCCCGACGGCCGCGGCAACAGCCTCCCCGGCGATTCGGTGAAGGTCGGACATGCCTATCCCTCCGGTGCTTCCGGCTTGTGGTTTTCCGATTTCGGATGCCCGTCCGCTGGGAGTTCCCCGGCCCTGCGCAGCAAGCCCTGGGCGCGGACCTTCATTGCTTCAATGACGTATTCGACGCCGGTCCACACCGTGATGAGCACCGCCACGAGCATGACGGCGAGGGCCACCCAGACCAGCCATGGCGCAATGGCTGACAGCGGGAGCAGGTAGAGGAAGATCGCGGCGGTCTGCACGACGGTCTTGAGCTTTCCGCCACGGGAGGCTGGGATCACGCCATAACGGATGACGAAGAACCGCAGCGCCGTGATCCCCCACTCGCGGACGAGGATGACCAGTGTGATCCACCACGGCAGCTCGTTCAGGACGGACAGCATGACCAGGGCGGAACCGATCAGCAGCTTGTCGGCAATGGGATCGGCTATTTTTCCGAAATCGGTAACCAGTCCCCGGCTCCGGGCGATGTCGCCGTCGAGCTTGTCCGTGTAGATGGCGACGGCGAAGGCCGCCACCGCAGCCCAGCGCCACGGTCCGGATTCGCTCCGCAGGCCGGGAGCATCAGCGACGAGGAACCACACAAAGAACGGCACCAGCACGATGCGGAGCATGGTGAGGATGTTCGGAAGATTCCAGATTCCGGAGCTGCTGGAGCCGGCCGCGGTCGCTTCGGTGCTAGTCACTGTCCTAGGCTACCGTCTTCTCAGCTACCGTCTTCTAAGCTACCGTCCGGTGAGGGACCAGGCGTCTTCGGAACCGTCCTCGTCGTCGCCGGAGCTGGCGTCGGCGCCGTCGTAGTACTCAACGTTCTGGGTGCGGTTGTCCAGGTCAGCCGCCACGAGGTCCTCGGCATAGCCGCCCTGGGCGATGTTGGCATTGGCGTTGTCACTCAGGGCCGCGGTCTGTGAATCAGGTGCAGCCGGGGATTCCTGGCCCTTCATGGCGGCCAGCACCGTGGCGAGGTCATCGGGCTTGACCAGTACGTCGCGGGCCTTGGATCCCTCGGAGGGGCCCACCACTCCCCTGGACTCAAGCAGGTCCATGAGGCGGCCGGCCTTCGCGAAGCCCACACGGAGCTTGCGCTGCAGCATCGATGTTGAGCCGAACTGCGTGGTGACCACCAGCTCGGTGGCCTGCAGCAGCACGTCGAGGTCGTCTCCGATGTCGTCGTCGATCTGCTTCTTCGGCGCTTCGGCGGCGACGTCGTCGCGGTACACGGCCTTGAGCTGGCCCTTGACGTGCTCCACGACCTGGTGGATCTCGGACTCCGTGACCCAGGCGCCCTGAACACGCATCGCCTTGGAGGCGCCCATGGGCAGGAAGAGGGCGTCGCCCTGGCCGATCAGCTTCTCGGCTCCTGGCTGGTCAAGGACCACGCGGGAGTCGGTGACGGAGGACGTCGCGAAGGCCATGCGGGAGGGCACGTTGGCCTTGATCAGGCCTGTGACGACGTCCACGGAAGGCCGCTGCGTGGCCAGGACCAGGTGGATGCCGGCGGCACGGGCCAGCTGGGTGATCCTGACGATGGAGTCTTCGACGTCGCGCGGGGCCACCATCATGAGGTCGGCGAGTTCGTCGACGATCACCAGCAGGTAGGGGTAAGGGCGGATGACGCGTTTGGAATCCACCGGCGGGTGGACCTTGCCGGCCCGGACGGCCTTGTTGAAGTCGTCGATGTGCTTGAAGCCGTAGTTGGCGAGGTCGTCGTAGCGCGCGTCCATCTCGCGGACCACCCACTGCAGGGCTTCGGCGGCTTTCTTGGGGTTGGTGATGATGGGCGTGATCAGGTGCGGGACGCCCTCGTAGGCCGTGAGTTCCACGCGCTTGGGGTCCACCATGACCATGCGGACCTCATCGGGCGTGGCCCGCATCAGGATTGACGTGATCATCGAGTTCACGAAGGAGGACTTGCCGGCGCCGGTGGCGCCGGCAACGAGCAGGTGGGGCATTTTGGCGAGGTTCGCCACCACGTAGCCGCCCTCGACGTCCTTGCCGACGCCCATCACCATGGGGTGGTCGGTGCGGCGGGCGTTCTGGCTGCGGAGGACGTCGCCGAGGGAGACCGTCTCGCGGTCCGTGTTGGGGATCTCGATGCCGATGGCTGACTTGCCGGGGATGGGGCTCAGGATGCGGACGTCAGAGCTGGCCACGGCGTAGGAGATGTTCTTGGACAGGGCGGTGACCCGCTCCACCTTGGTGCCCGCGGACAGTTCTATCTCGTACCGGGTGACGGTGGGGCCGCGGCTGAAGCCAGTTACCTGCGCGTCCACGTTGAACTGGTTCAGCGTGTCCGTCAGAGAGGCCACGATGGCGTCATTGGCTTCGGTGCGCTCCTTGGGAATGGAACCGGGAGTCAGCACGTCCGACGACGGCAGCGTATAGGTGACGTCGCCAGCCAGCGACAGCTGCTCCGTGCGCTGCGGGATGGGTGTGGGCAGCGGCGCGGGTGCCACCGGCTTCGACGGCACCTGCGCGGCTGCCGCGGCAGCCGGAGCGGCGTTCAGCGAACCTGCCGCCACCATCCCAGGCGTTACCAGCGGGATGGCCTCCGTGGCGTTGTCTTCGGCGGCGCCCGCCGTAGTCTCCCGGTTCGAGGCCCCGAGGCCTTGGGCAGCCTTGATCTTCTCGACGGCGATCTCGGCCTGGGTGGGGCGGCGGACGCCGGGCGCCACCGCTGAGGAACCCTTGCCGGAAGACGCAGGCGGGGCGTCGTCGTCAATGACGGCATGCTCAAAGGCCTCGTCCCCGACGTAGCCTTGCAGGCGGGCGTCGGAGTCCTGGTCTTTGCCGAAGAGCCGCTTGCGCTTCTTCTTCGGCGCTGCCGGGGCGCTGTTTTCGTAAAGGTAGCTGCGGTCGTGGCTGTCGCCGTCGTCGTCCTGAAGGTCGATGCCCATCAGGTGCTCATAGGCCCCCCGCAGCCGGCTCGGGATCGCGCCGAACGGCGTGGCCGTGACGATGAGCACGGAGACAAAGGCCAGCAGCCCGTAGAGTGCCAGCGGAACGGCAGCGTGAATGGCCGCCAGCGGGGATGCCGCGAGGAATCCCAGCATGCCGCCCGCCTGGCGGAGGCCGTCGAAGCCCTCGCTGACGGTGGGCTGGCCGCCGATGATGTGGGCGAGCCCGCAGCCCGCGAAGGTCATGATGAGGAAACCGATCCCCACCCGGTTGTTTCCGCGGCCGTCGGCCGGCTGGCGGAACAGCCGAAACGCGCAGACGAACAGCATGAGCGGCAGCACCAGGGACATCCAGCCGAAGGTGCCGTTGACGACGGCGTAGACCGCATCCGGGAACCAGCCCCGGAGGCCCCACCACGCGAAGGTGGCGATGAAGACCGCCAGCGCAAGGTTGAACAGGGCGGCACCGTCACGTCGCTCTTCCGGTGCGAGGTCGCTGACGTCATGGCCGATCCGGCGCACTCCCCCGCCCACGAGGTGCCCGATGCCCTGCCAGGCGCCGCCGGCCACGCGCAGCAGCCACGGCTGGTGCGGTTCGACGGCGGCCAGCTGACGTGTGCGGGCGGTTCCGCCGGACGCTCCGGCCCGGCTGGATTTGGATGCCGGAGAACCGGCGCGGCCTGCGGACGTGCCTGTCTTAGCGCTCGGAGTACGTTTTGGCGCGGGGGAAGTACGTGTGGCCATATGTGCCACGGTACTCCAACCCAGGCCGGATTCCGCGGATTTCCGGGCCTTGGGGGCTGTGTTCACCCGCTCCCAAGGCCCGGCGGCGCCCGTTTAGGCCTCCAGGACCACCGGAATGATCATGGGCTTGCGGCGGAGCTTGCGGTTTACCCAGGTGCCGACCACACGCCGGACAACCTGCTGCAACTGGTGCGTGGTGTGGTCCGTCCGGTTGAGCACGGCTTCCTCAAGCGCGGCATTGATCCTGGGGATAATGTCGTCGAAAACCGAGTCGTCTTCGGCGACGCCGCGGGCGTGGATCTCCGGGCCCGAAACCACTTTGCCGGTGGCGCGGTTGATGACCGTGATGATGGAGATGAAACCTTCATCCCCCAGGACGCGGCGGTCCTTGAGATCGGCGTCGGTGATTTCGCCCACGCTTGAACCGTCCACGTAGACGAAGCCGACCTCCACCTGGCCCACCACGTCAGCCTGGTGGTCCCGGAGATCGATCACCGTGCCGTTGTCCGCGAGCAGGATGCTCGCGTCGGGCACACCCGACTCCTCGGCGATTTTTCCGTTGGCGATCAGGTGGCGCGTCTCCCCGTGGACGGGCATCGCGTTGAGCGGCTCGAGGATGTTGTAGCAGTACAGCAGCTCGCCGGCCGCGGCATGGCCCGAGACGTGGACCTTGGCGTTCCCCTTGTGGATGACGTCCGCGCCCAGTTTGAGCAGGCCGTTGATGATGCGGAAAACCGCGTTCTCGTTGCCCGGAATGAGGCTTGACGCCAGAATGACGGTGTCGCCTTCGCCCACCACCACTGGGTGGTCACCATTGGCCATGCGGGATAGCGCGGCCATCGGCTCACCCTGGGAACCGGTGGACATCAGCACCACGCGGTTGTCGGGGAGGTTCCCGATGTTCTTGACGTCGACGAGGATGCCGTCCGGCACGTCCAGGTACTCAAGCTTCGCGGCGATGGCCATGTTGCGGACCATGGAGCGGCCCACAAAGGCAACTTTACGGTTGTGCTTCGCCGCGGCGTCCAAGACCTGCTGGACGCGGTGGACGTGCGACGAGAAGGAGGCCACGATGATGCGCTTGCTGGCCTGCCCGAAGAGCCGGTCCAGGGTGGGTCCGATTTCCTTTTCAGCGGTGGTAAATCCGGGGACATCCGCGTTCGTGGAGTCGGACATGAACAGGTCCACGCCCTCTTCGCCGAGGCGGGCGAAGTGGCGGAGGTCGGTGATCCGGCCATCCAGCGGCAGCTGGTCCATTTTGAAGTCGCCGGTGTGCAGGACGGTGCCGCCTGCGGTGCGGAGGAAGACCGCCAGAGCATCCGGAATCGAGTGGTTGACGGCCACGAATTCACATTCGAACGGGCCGAACTTCTCCACTTGTCCTTCTACCACCGTGAGCGTGTACGGCTTGATCCGGTGTTCCTGCAGCTTGGCCTCGATGAGGGCAAGCGTCAGCTGCGATCCGACCAGCGGGATGTCGCTGCGGAGCCTGAGCAGGTACGGAACCGCACCGATGTGATCCTCGTGACCATGGGTCAGCACCACGGCAACGATGTCGTCAAGCCGGTTTTCGATGTACGAGAAATCGGGCAGGATCAGGTCCACGCCGGGCTGCGTTTCCTCAGGGAACAGGACGCCGCAGTCCACGATCAGCAATTTGCCGTCGATTTCGAAGACGGCCATGTTGCGGCCGATCTCGCCCAGCCCGCCGAGCGGAACGATCCGCAGGGTTCCTTGGGGAAGTCGGGGAGGCGTGACAAGGCCGGGTAGCGCTACTTGGGTCATAATGCACTTCTTTCCAGGCGGAAGAGTGCCGGTCTCAGTCCGTCAGGAAAAGACCAGCCCTCCCTCCGCCAAGTCCTCGCGGATGATTTCGATCTCGGCTTCGTCCGGCTCCACGAGGGGCAAACGGACAATCGAGTTGGGCAGGACTCCCTGCCATTTAAGAATTTGCTTGGCCGCAACGGCTCCCTGGACACGGGTCATCGTTGCGCGCACCACGGGCTGCAGCTCGAAGTTGATCTTGCGGGCCGTTCCGAGGTCGTTCGCATTGACGGCGTCGATAAGGTCCCGGAAGCGGCGGGTAGCAACGTGGGTTGTGACACCCACCAGTCCTACGGCGCCCAGGGCCATCCAAGGAAGGGTCAGTCCGTCGTCCCCGGAGTAGAAGAGAAGGTCGGTCTCTGCCATGACGCGTGTGGCCGCAGTGAAGTCTGCCTTGGCATCCTTGACGGCGACGATATTCGGGTGCTGGGCAAGACGGATCATGGTGTCGGGCTCGATCGGAATGGAGGAGCGGCCCGGAATGTCGTACAGCATGACGGGGACATCTGTTGACGACGCGATGGTCTCGAAGTGTGCTCGGACGCCGGCCTGGCTGGGCTTGTTGTAGTAGGGCGTGACGAGCAGGAGGCCATCGACGCCGAGGGCGGCCGCCTGCTGGGAAAGATGCACGGAGTGCGCCGTGTCGTTGGTCCCGGTGCCGGCGATAATGGCGGCCCGCCCCCCGACAGCGTCCTTGACAGCGCGGAACATTCCGAGGTTTTCCTCGTCCGTGAGGGTAGAGGTCTCACCTGTGGTTCCGGTAACCACCAGGCCATCGCAGCCGTCGTCCACGAGCTTGCTGGCCAACTCCGCCGCCTGCCCGTAATCCACTTTGCCATCCTTGGTGAAGGGCGTGACCATCGCGGTCAGGAGGGTACCAAGAGCAGGAATGTTCGCGGAAGTGTCAGCCATGGGAAAAACGTTACCCTGTCACCTGCACGTTAGGACAATGGCCGGCACGTGATGATGGTCAAACACCTGGCTGCCGTCAAATTGCGGCGCCGGCTCGTCACATGGCGGGATGCCGGTACCGATCGAGGGCACCCCGGCGCAGAACCGCCGTGACAACTTCCGTTCCGCTCCCCGCCGCGTGCTGCATGACCAGGCCGTCGGGGCCCCAGAAACCGCTCAGTCCGCAGGACGGTCCCAGCGGCGTGTGGCCGCCAAGGTTTGCAAGGACCGTGTACAGGCGGTTGTCCATGGCCCGCGCCCCCAGATGCAGCCCCAGCCGGTGCCCTTCGCCCTGGGTGTACAGCGCAGAAACGGCGTAAACGTCCGCGCCGCCCCCGGCCGCGGCATCCGAGTGGCCGGGGTGGGCTGCGTCGAAGCAGACGGCCAGGGCTATTTTCCAGCCGTCCACAGTCAGGATGGCGGGACCCGGACCGGCGGTGAACAGCGCCTCCTCACCGCCGTGGAGGTGGGTCTTGAAGGCTGCCTCTTCAGATCCGTTCGGATGGACGGCCAGGGATGCGAGCCTCGGCGTCCCGTCCGCTGTCCGCAGCGCCGCACCCACGACGGCGGTCACTCCGGTCCGGCGGCAGATCTCCCGGACCGCACTGAGGCGCGCGTCGCCCGGCACCAGCCACTCGTCCGCGTTCCGGAACATCGGCAGGTCGTACCCGGTCAGGGACAGTTCGGGAAAGATGACGAGCCGGGCGCCGTGGGAATCGGCGTCCTCGATGAGGCGGACGTGTTCGGGTATGTTGGCCCCGATCCCGCCCGCGACGGCCTCGTATTGGATGGCGGCTACTGTCAGCGCTCCGGTCACGGCTCCATCCTAGGCGGGACCGTTCCCCGCACAGTAGCGGCCCACAGCCGTCTCCCGCAGCGACTCTGCCCAGGACGCGAGCCGCTGGGCGGCGCGAACGTAGTGGAACAGCTCCGTGGGCGTCAGCGCCTCAACGTCGGTCTCCGACAGGCGGCGGGCCAGCTCCGCGCCGGGGGCCTGGGCTGAGAGGGGGATCCCCTCACGCCCCCATTGCACGTCTTCGGCGGGCTCGCCTGCGACGAGCCGCCGGAAGAGGTAGTCCACCACTCCCGGGCTCATCGCTTTCAGCGGTCCGTCATTGCCGCGCCTCGGTGCGGCGCGGTGAACGGAGCTGCTGTCCCCCGCCTGCTGTCCCGGCTGATGACGCGATGGGTTGACCTGGTGCCCGGATGAGTTGATCATGCGGAAATACTATTCGAACATATATTCGAACACAAGACCCGCGGCAGCGGGAGATGAATGCCCGGTCAGAAAACGTCATGGCGGGATGTGAGACGATCACATCATGACCTCGCGGAGCACGGCTGCATCGTCCAGAACAGCAAAAGGACCTGCAACCGGCACCCGCCTCGCGGGCATCGACGCCGCTCGCGGCCTCGCCCTCTTGGGAATGATGGCCACGCACCTGCTGCCCACGTTCGAGGCGGATGCCGCCCTGACTCCCACGTGGATCGGGCTGACGTTTTCCGGCCGTGCTGCGGCCCTCTTTGCCGTCCTGGCCGGAGTCGGGCTGGCCCTGTCCACCGGCAAGCAGCGCCCCCTGGAAGGCAGTGCCCTCACAGCTGCCCGGCGGGGCATTGCCCTGCGAGCGCTGGTGATTGCCGTCGTCGGCCTGGCCCTGGGCGGCCTCGACGTCAACATCGCAGTGATCCTCGTGCACTATGCCGTGCTCTTCCTGTGCATCCTGCCCTTCATCGGGCTGCGGCTGAAGGCCCTGTGCGCCTGGGCGGCAGGCTGGATCCTCGGCTCCCCCGTGCTGGCATTCCTGCTGCGGCCATGGCTGATGGCCGCGGATCCGCCCCTGCAGCTCGATCACAACCCGGGCTGGGAGGACCTGTCGGCTCCCGGCCGGCTGCTCGGTGACCTGTTCCTGACGGGCTATTACCCCGTGGTCCAGTGGATTTCCTATCTGCTGGTGGGCCTCATCATCGGCAGGCTGGCACTGACGACGTCGCTACTCCCGGTGCTGCTGCTGGCCGGAGGTACCGCTGTGGCCGCCTTCGCCAAGGTTCTGGGCACGGCGGCCATGGAGGAATGGGGCGGCCACGCCGCATTACAGTCGATCCTCACTGATCCCAACTACCCGCTGGGCAGCCTCCTGCAGGTCAACCTGGCCGGGGTGCGGCAGGAGGGCTCGTGGTGGTGGCTGGCGTCCAGCGCACCGCATTCGGGGACCACCCTCGACCTGCTCCATACAAGCGGCGTGGCCGCGGCCGTCGTCGGACTCTGCCTCCTCGTGGGCCGGCTGGGCGAATGGCTGGACCTGGACCTGCTGCTGCCGCTGCGCGGCGCCGGTGCGATGACCCTGACCCTGTACACCGCGCACGTATGCGTGGTGGCCTCGTTCCACCTCAAGCCGCTGCCGCCGGGATGGACCGAGGACGGGATGTACTTTGCCCACGCCGCGCTGGCTGTGCTGATAGGGATGGCCTTCGTGATCCTGAAGAAGCGCGGCCCGCTCGAATGGCTTGGCCACGCCGCGAACCAGGTGGGACGGCACGAGCCGGCCAGGGTCCGGTAGCCGGGTTTCCGTCAGCAGGACCCGGGCGGCTTATCCCGCCAGGGCACCCTTGGAGGTGCGAAAAAGCCGAACGGCGTCGCGCATGGAAGAACGGGCACGCTTGCGGTCGCCGGCGGCGTCGTACGCGCAGCTGAGGCGGAACCAGGAACGCCAGTCGTCCGGGGCTGCCTCCGTTTCGGCCCGGTACTTCTCGAATTCCTGGTCCGCGGCGGCGCGGACGATCCTTCCTGCCGGCGTGCGGGGCAGGTTGTCAACGGGCAGGCCGCCTTCGGCCTCGAGCACGCGCGCCATCTGTTCGGTGCGGGCGCCGAACAGCAGTTCACGGATAAGGGCCCACGCGCCGATGACAGGCAGGACGAGATACGCCGCGCCGATCGCCTTGGCAACGGGCTCCGGATCCGTCAGCAGAAGCACGGAGCGCTGCAACGAGACAATGAGATAGAAGACCAGGAGGAGCGTCACTGCCCCAACCCAGATCTTGGTGCGGTTCTTCGCCAGCTGGCCAAGGAGCGGTTTCACAGTTTCTACAGCCCCAGATCCAGGTAGCCGTCCAGGCCAACGGTCAGTCCGGGGTGGCGCGCGACGTTCCGCACGCCCAGGAGGACCCCCGGCATGAACGAGGCCCGGTCAAACGAATCATGGCGGATCGTCAGCTGTTCCCCCGGCCCCCCGAGCAGGACCTCCTGGTGCGCTACGAGGCCGCGAAGCCGTACGCTGTGCACGCGGACGCCGTCAACGTCGCACCCGCGGGCGCCGGCAAGCCCGCTGGTGGTGGCGTCCGGGCTGGGATCCATCCCGGCCGCTGCCCGCTCTGCTGCGATCAGCTGGGCGGTGCGGACGGCGGTGCCGGAGGGCGCGTCAACCTTGTCCGGGTGGTGGAGCTCGATGATTTCCACGGATTCGAAGTATTTGGAGGCCTTGGCGGCGAACGCCGACGCCAGCACCGAGCCAAGGGCAAAGTTCGGCGCAATCAGGACGCCGACGCCCTGGTTGCCGGCGAGCAGCGTTTCAAGCTTCTCAAGCCTTGCTGCGTCCCAGCCCGTTGTGCCCACCACGGCATGCATGCCGTTCTCCACGGCAAAACGGATGTTCTCCTCCGTGCTCTCCGGAACGGTGAGGTCCACGACGAACCGGGCCCCGGCGCTGAGCAGTGTGTCCAGGGAATCGCCACGCCCCAAGGCTGCGACGAGCTTCATGTCGGGAGCCGATTCAACGGCCTTGACTGCTTCGGCGCCCATGCGCCCATTCGCGCCAAGGACGGCGACAGCGAGTTGTTCGGTCATGGATTCAACCCTACCTTTCGCCCGGCCGGCGAAAGGAACCGGTCCCCATGCGTTACCTCCCGTGCCTGAGGGCGCACAGAGGCCGCCGCGTGGCCGGCACCCTTATGAGAAGACTCTCAGACGAGTCTCATGCACCCCTCACGTTTGCCCCTCATCATGGAACTCCAGGGGGACAAGGATCGTGACTTCAACGAGCCGAAGGAGTCCGGAATGCGCATCGACACCCGCGATCTTCACGAGCACGTCGCTCCACAGCAGTGGGAGACCGCCGCCCCACAGGCGCCTGCGTGCGTCCAGCTGGGGAATCCGGAGCTCCGCCAGCAGATCCTGGACATCATCCTGGATGTCCTTTCCGATTCTGAACCTGTACGGCCCGAGGTCCGCGGCCGCCTCCTGCAACATCTGGCGGACAATCCCGGCCACCCGGAACGGGCTCTGCTGGAACATCTCCGGGACCCCGGCATCAAGGCAAACGGGGCACTGGAAGTCCTGTAACGGCCAGTTGCCTGGCTGCCAGAAGCCGCCCCTCACCCGCCGCACGCACATGCGGCGGGGGGGTGGCGGCATTAAGGCCCCTCCAATTCCTGGAGGTGTGAGAGCAAGGCCCGCTCCGGGTTTCCCGGATTTTCCATCAGCTGCCACAGCAGCCTGCGCCGCACCTCGGGGGATGTCGTTGTTCCGGAAATGACGTCAGCGATGACGTCCAGGACCTGACCGCGCAGGGAAGGATCCCCAGCCCTCCGCTCCCTTGACCCGGACTCCAGTGGGTTCCCGGCGTGAAGCCCGCGCGGTCGGGCCTCCGTGTCGGGGTCTCCCGGCTCCATCGGCCCACTCCTTCCGCTCCAATCGGCCAGAGAGCCCCTTCGCCCACTGACCTGAGACCCGCCCGGGCTAGTCGTCCGGGCGTGCCCGGCAAGCCGGCCAGCCGTCGCAACGGCTGGCCGGCTTTCCCCGGCGAGCGTCATCGTGTCGCGCTTCTGCTACGAAAACCCGGACCGGGGACCCCCTGTCCTAAGCCCCCTGCCCCCCACGAGCGGGAACCACCCCCATGAGGGGGGCGGCGGGGGACCATGTGGCGGGGATGCAGGGTGCGGCTTTCCTCAAGACGCCCGGGCGAAAGTTGGAGTGTCCTGAAGTCGAAGATCGCCGCGAACCCTCGGCTGCAGGACTGCCGGGTCCGGACGCACTCCCCCAGAAGCTCCGGACCCGGCTATACCCCTCAGCTCTCCTCAGCTCTGGAGATGCCGCTCCGCATAGATGCGAAGAGCATCGCGGACGAAGCCCGCTCCGGCCTCGCCGCCATAATTTGCTGCGAAACGCGGATCGGCGACATACATCTCGCCAAGGCCCACCACATATCCCTTCCTGTCGCCGCCCCGGGACGCCGGTGTCCCCGGGATGGCGGTGAGCCAGTCGACGTGGCGTCGCGCCAGGTCCTGCGCCTCAGCACTGTCGGCTGCGGCGCCCGACCCTGCGGCGCGGATCCAGTCCGTCGCCAAATCCTGGGAGCCTTGCCGCCAGGCCTGCTTCTCCTCGGCACTCATTCCGCGCCACCAGGAGTCCCCCTGGGCGTAGGCGTCCTTCCCCCACCGTTCCTCGACTTCGTTTTTGTACTGTGTGTGGTCGAAACCGTCGAACATTTTTTCTGCCACGAGTTCCCCATCTCCTTTCAATGACTCAATGGTTTGCCGGACGGAGGCCGCCTGCCTGGCCAGCCTTGCCTGTTCCTGCTGCAGCCACTCAAGGTGCCCGCCGAGGGCCCTGACGGCATCCGTCTCCTGCCGGAGCACGTCAGAAATCACTGGCAGGCTGAGGCCCAGTTCGCGCAAAAGCAGGATGCGCTGCAGCTGCACCAGGGCAGCGGAGTTGTAGTACCGGTAGCCGTTATGGCCGGTCCGGCTCGGCCTGAGCAGTCCGATGTCGTCGTAATGGCGCAGCGTGCGGCTCGTCGTGCCGGCGATCTTCGCTATCTCCTGGATGGACCAGTCCATGCGTCCTCCCCTTGCCCATCAGCGGCCGGCCGGTCCGGCCCGCTAATGCGACTCTAAAGGTTGACGTTACGGAAGGGTCAAGGCCGCTTTTTTGCCGGGAAGTCACCCGCCGCTCAGGCTCCTGCCCCGACCCATTCCACGGTGCCATCGGCGAAGAACTGTTCCTTCCAGATGGGAACCTGTGCCTTGATGCGGTCAACGAGCTCGGAACACACGGCAAACGCCTGCCCCCGGTGTGCCGCGGATACCGCGCAGACCAGGGCGGGATCCCCGATTTCCAGGGGTCCTACCCGGTGGGCAGCCCAGATCTTCACCGGCGGTGCCTGGGCATCAGCACCGACGGCGTGTTCGGCCACCAGCTGCGCCACGACGTCGGCCATCACCTGGTGTGCCGTGGGGTGCGCGCTGTAGCTGAGCCGCTCGACTGCCTTCCCGCCGTCGTGGTTCCGCACCACGCCGCTGAAGCTGACCACGGCTCCTGCCGTGTCCGACTCCACGGCGGCGATGGCCTGGTCCACGGAGATGGGCTCCGTGCTCAGCACCGCGTGAACTACTTCAAAGGATGCTTCAGTGCCCATGTCCGCCCTCCAGCTGGTCACAGAGATGCCCGATCACCGGGTCCAGCACGGACAGGCCGTCCATGACGCCCTTGGGTGATCCGGGAAGATTAATAATGAAGGTCCTGCCGGCGGCGCCGGCGTGGCCCCTGCTAAGCATGGCGTGCGGGGTCTTGGCTATCCCGGCCTGGCGGATGCCCTCCATGATGCCGGGGATTTCGCGGTCCAGCAGCGGGAGCGTCATTTCCGGCGTGCGGTCGTCGGGGCTGAGTCCCGTGCCGCCGCTGGTGATCACGACGGCGGGCTGCTGGGTCAGGAGCGCGCGGATGGCCGCTCCCACCGGTTCTCCGTCGGGGACCACCATGGCGGGAAACGTCTCAAAACCGTGTTCGGTGAGCCAGTCGATGATGACGGGCCCGGTCTCGTCGCGGTACAAGCCGGCCGCGGCGCGCGTTGAGGCAATGACAACGCCTGCCTTCCGGCCCTGGACGTCGCCGTGGACATGGGGTTGCGTGCCGCTCACAGTGTCCAGTCCCCGCTCTTGCCGCCACTTTTGGCGAGCACTTTGATGTCGGTAAGTACCGCGTGCTTGTCCACGGCCTTGATCATGTCGTAAACGCTCAGTGCAGCGACGGAGGCGGCAGTCAGGGCCTCCATCTCGACGCCGGTGACTCCCCTGGTCCTGACGGTGGCCAGGATGTCCACGGTATCCGGACCGAGTTCGAAGTCGACGGTCACCTTCGAAATCTGCAGCGGATGGCACAGCGGAATCAGTTCCGGTGTCTTCTTGGCCGCCATGATGCCGGCCACCCTGGCCACAGCCAGGGCATCGCCTTTGGGCAGCCCGCCGGTGCCCAGCAGCGCCAGGACCTCCGCGGTGCTGCGGACTGTTGCTGTGGCCGTGGCCTCACGCGTGGTCTCGGGTTTTCCTGAGACGTCCACCATTTGGGCGGTGCCGTCGTTGCGCAGGTGCGTAAGCCCGGCGCTGTCATTTTGTGCAGTCACAACATCCATACTTCCACTTCGGCGCCCTCGTCGAGCGCGGAGATTCCTTCAGGCACGTGGACCAGGGCGTTCGATTGCGCGAGTGCCCTGATGAGGTGGGAGCTTTCGCCGCCCTCGAGCCGCACGGTGCGGTCCGGCAGCAGCGTTCCCCGTCGCACTTGATGCTTGCCTGCCGGCGACGTCAGCGGCTGGGCGAGCCGGCCCTGGATCCTGGCCCGTGGCGCGGGCGAGCCGAAAAGTTCGCTGAGGACGGGACGCAGGAACATCTCGAACGAAACGAGGCAACTGACAGGGTTACCCGGAAACCCAAGGAAAGGGACGCCGTCGAACGTTCCGATCCCCTGCGGGCCGCCCGGCTGCATCGCCACATGCTGAAAGACCACGGCCTGGCCGTCCATGGCCTGGCGCACCACTTCGTACGCGCCTTTGCTGACTCCCCCGGTGGTGACGATGAGGTCCACGGTGGCCGTGTGGCTGCGCAGGAGGCTGCGCAGCGCGGCGGGGTTGTCGGTGGAGATGCCGGCCCTGACCACTGCCAGCCCCGCCTGCCGCAAGGACGATTCCAGCAGGGTGCCGTTGGCGTCGTAGATTTTGCCGTCCTCCAGTGGTTCGCCCGGTTCCACCACTTCATCGCCCGTAGTGACCAGCAGAACGGTCAGTGCAGGGTGGACCAGGACGTCCGGCAGTCCCAGTGCTGCGAGGAGCCCCAGCTGGCCCGGCCCCAAAAACGTGCCGGCGGGCAGGGCAATTTCCCCAGCCCGGATGTCGCTTCCTGCACGGCGGATATACGTTCCGGCAGGCGCCGCGGGCAGCCGCACCGTCGCTTCCTCGCCGGGTACCGGGAACCTGGCCGGAACGGCCCGCTCAACGGGCACGACGGCATCGGCACCCGCCGGGACCATGGCTCCGGTCATGATGGGGGCCGCCTCGCCCGGCTGCAGCGGGACGGGACGCGAGCCGGCCGGAACCGGAGCCACAACCCGCAGTTCCGCGCCGCCGTCGGGCACGTCAGCAGCGCGGATGGCAAAGCCATCCATCTGGGAGTTGGCGAAGGACGGCAGGCTGACCGGTGCGGTCACGGTCTCCGCCAGCCCGCGGCCCAGGGCATCGGCGAGGGAAAGGCGCTCGGTGCGCCCTGCGGCCGGCAGCGGCTCAAGGAGCTCCCGGACGGCTCGCCGGTGTTCGGCCACAGTGCGGTGGGCGTGGGCCGCGTGCCCCGTTTCGGCGGCTGCTGCCGGAGCGGAGGCGAAGGTGGCAGAGGCGTGCGGCTGCGGTTGGCTGTGCATGGTCCTGCCTTCGGGAACGGCGGCTACGGGTTCACGTCAACTCTAATGGTGTGGAAGCCCGTGGCGCCGTCCGGGGCGACCGACCTTTGTTCCTCGGCCTGCGCGGCGCCGCGGAGGTCCGTGGCGCGCACCTGGACCTCGTGCTGTCCCGGCTGGAGGTCGATGCCGAGCTGCCACTGGTACCACGTGTCCACCGAGATGCCCGGGGCGAGGTCGGCCGGCTGCCAGTTGCCCCGGTCCACGCGCAGTTCCACCTTGCCGATTCCGGTGTGCTGCGCCCAGGCCACCCCGCCGAACATCACCGTGCCGGCGCGGGCGGGCCGGCCGTTGCGGGGCACATCGATCCGCGAGGAGATCTTGATGGGGCCGCGCTCTGACCAGCCGCGCGGTGTCCAGTACGCGACGTCGTCGGCGAACCTCGTGACTTTGAGCTCAGTCAGCCATTTCGTGGCGGACACGTATCCGTACAGGCCGGGAACGATCATCCGCACCGGAAACCCGTGCTCCAGCGGCAGCGGATCGCCGTTCATGCCTACCGCGAGCAGCGCATCCCGGTTTTTGTCAGTCAGGACTTCCAGCGGCGTGCTTGCTGTCCAGCCGTCAGTGCTTCTGGACAGCACCATGTCTGCGCCGGGCTTCGGCCCCGCCATCGCCAGCAACTCACGGACGGGCCAGCCAAGCCAGAGCGCATTGCCGATCAGGTCGCCGCCCACCTCGTTGGACACGCACGCGATGGTCACATGCCGTTCCGTGAGGGGTTTCGCCAGCAGTGCATCGAAGTTGAGCTCTACCTCCCGTTCCACCATGCCGGTCACTTTGAGCGTCCATTCGCGCGGATCGATCACAGGAGCGGAGAGTGCGGTGTCGATGCGGTAGAAATCGGGATTCGGGGTGACGAGGGGAACCATTCCGGCCAGGCCAATCTGGGCGCCCTGCGGAATGCCCGCGGCCCGCGAACGTGGGGACGGCAGCCGGAGAGCGCTGCGGAGCTCGCTGACGCCGGCAGCGCCTCCCCGCCAGGCGGTGGCGAAGGCGCCTCCCACCAGGACGGCCGCTGCCGTGCCGCCGAGCAGTTGCAGGAAGCTGCGCCGCTCCGCGCTGTTCTGCCCGGGGTGCTGCCCGCGGGAACGTGGTGCGGCGGCCTTCTGCCAGGCGGCCAGCCGCCAGATCAGGCTTTGGAGCAGCAGTCCTCCGATGCCGGCCGCCAGCACGGGGAGCGCGACGGCGGTGACAGTCACCTGGGCGCGGGTCAGGACTGCCGCCACGCCCACGATGCCGAAGGCCGCGAAAACGGCGGCACCGGCGAAGCGGCGGCGCAGCTCCAGCACACCGGCCACGGCCGCGAGGATTGCGATCACCAGCGCCATGCCGGTCAGCAGCGCTATCTTGTCCGCGGTGCCGAAAAGCGAAACCGCCCAATCTTTGACTCCCGGCGGAGCTGCGTCAATGACTGCGCCGCCCAGCGCCGTCATGGTCGACAGTGAAGGGCTGACGAACCCGGCGATGAGCTCGCTGGCCACCAGTCCCGTGCCTGCCGCCACCACACCGGCGGCCGCAGCCCAGCCGCGGGGCTGCGCACCAGCGCCAGGCCCGGGTTCCGGAATTCGCCCAGACGCGACGGGCGGCTGTTCGGCAGGCTGTTCCGCAGGGGATGCCCCTGCCGCCGTAACCGGCACAGGTCCACGGGTGCGTTCGGGGGAGTAGTTCGCTTGCCCGGCTGCTGCCCGGGGCACTGCCGGCTGGGACTCGTTCACCCTTCCAGCATAAGTTCGCCGGCCGCCGTCGGCGCCATTTCCAGCGTCATTCCCAAACCCGCGCCTGCCCCTTCCCGCGGCGCATGGATCTGAACGGCGGGCCTGCCCGTCCCGGGAATGTCACAGGCGTGGAGCTGTGCCCAACGTGGCGTAGCCTGAATTTATGAGTGTTCAGCTTGGCATGCCGCAGCCCCGCGAAGGAGGCAGCCCGGTTCCGGGCGCCCAGGGCCTTCCCGCTGCCCGCCCGGCCGATGCTCCTGCCGGGCTTGCAGACCGCTACGGACGCCGTGCCACCGACATGAGGCTGTCCCTCACGGACAAGTGCAACTTACGGTGCACGTACTGCATGCCGGCCGAGGGGCTGGAGTGGCTGGCCAAGCAGGCTGTCATGTCCGCGGAGGAAATCGTGCGGATCGTCAGGGTGGGCGTGGACCTGCTGGGCGTGCGCGAGCTGCGCCTGACGGGCGGCGAGCCTCTGGTCCGGGCGGATCTGGTCAGCATTATTGCGGCCCTCCGGAAGGCGCACCCCGAGCTCCCGATTTCCATGACCACCAACGGGGTAGGCCTGGACAAGAAGGCCGCCGCGCTCAAAGCGGCCGGGCTGACCCGCATCAACGTCTCGCTCGATTCCCTGCACGAGGAAACGTTTGCCGAACTGACCAGGCGCCCGTTCCTGGACCGGGTCCTCGCCGGCGTGGACGCAGCCTGGGCGGCAGGCCTGGGGCCGGTCAAGCTCAACGCCGTCCTGATGCGCGGAATCAACGACGCCGAGTCCCCGTCGCTGCTCGCCTGGGCGCTGGACCGGGGCTACGAGCTGCGGTTCATCGAGCAGATGCCGCTCGACGCCGATCACGGCTGGACGCGGCGAAACATGATCACCGCGGCGGAAATCCGGGACCTGCTCTCCGCGGACTACCTCCTGAGCCCGGATCCGCGTGCACGGGACGGCGCGCCTGCCGAGCGTTTTGAAGTACGACGCCGGGTGGCGGGGTCAGCTGATCCGCACGGACCGGTGCTGGGCACCGTGGGAATCATCGCCTCGGTCACCGAGCCGTTCTGCTCGGACTGCCGCCGGACCCGCATCACGGCCGAAGGCAAGATCATGAGCTGCCTGTTCTCCCGCGAGGAGTTCGACCTTCTGGGCCTGCTTCGCGACGGAGCCAGTGATCAGGAACTGGCGGAACGCTGGCAGGACGCCATGTGGGTCAAGCCCAGGGCCCACGGCATGGACCACGTGGGACTCGACGCCCCGGACTTCGTCCAGCCGGACCGCAGCATGAGCGCCATCGGAGGCTGAACCCTTGAACGTACGTTACTTCGCTGCCGCACGGGCTGCGGCAGGCATGGAGGAAGAGCGCTTCGACCTTCCCGCCGGGGCCACGGTGGAGTCGCTGCTGGCCGCCGTGCTCGGGGTTGAACGCCCCGAGCCGCCTGCCGGGACGCCACCGCTGGCGAGGATCCTTGCCCGCAGCAGCTTCCTGCTCAACGAGGTTGCCGTCCGCGACCGCACTGTGGTTCTCTCCGACAGCGACGTGGTGGACGTCCTGCCGCCCTTCGCCGGCGGTTAAGAACGAAGCGGCTCGGATCCGGACTGCGGGTCACGCCCGGCGGCAGATTGACGTCATGAAGGGGCTGAAGTCCTGCGCGTCCCCCAGCCTGAGTTCGGCGGTGTGGATGAGGATGCCGTTATCGACCCGGAACGTG
This sequence comes from Arthrobacter sp. 10L430, assembly GCF_056395245.1. Lineage (NCBI taxonomy): Bacteria > Bacillati > Actinomycetota > Actinomycetes > Micrococcales > Micrococcaceae > Arthrobacter > Arthrobacter sp. 10L430. Next base: position 92,374 of record NZ_JBFTJD010000002.1, read on the forward strand.
TGCCGGGCTGTTCCGCGGTCACTGTGCCGCTCCACGGTCAGCGTGGAATCATGCCAGGCGCCCCGGGCCGGCGCTGCCGGGGGCCTGCCCATGCTGTCCACGTAGTACCAGAGGGTTTCGTCGTGGTCCGGGTCGACGGTGAAGACGCCGTGGCCTTCGAAGTGCGTGCCGTCGGCCTCGGTGTGGCGGTACGTCTGCACCACCGCAAACCCGCCGGCTGCCCGCGTGAACGTCACCTCCGCGGTGGCGATCCGGGCCGGCCCCCACGGCGATGAGGCCAGCTCAGTGGTGCCCAGCCAGCGTCCGACGAAAATCCCGAGCGCCTCGTGCGCTGTCCCCGGATGCGGCCGGTCCATTCTTCCTCCGAGTCGGATGACTCCGAGCGGAATTCCGGAGTGGTCTGGCTCCATGATGATCCCGCGCCGCGGGCATGTCCAGCGGCATGGTCAGGGGCAGGTCCGGTGCCGCGCCGGCTGAGGGCCACCCCTCGCGAAACATCAGAGCCCGAAGGTTTCCGTCTCTTCGAAGGGACCCACAACCGTCACTGTCCGCGGCGCGGCTGCCAGCTCGCGGGCCAGCTCCTGCACCTGCCCCGCCGTCACGGCCTTGATGAGCCGCAACGTCTCGTCGATGTCCTGGTACTCGCCGGAGACGAGTTCGGCGCGGCCCAGCCGGGACATGCGGGATCCGGTGTCCTCCAGGGCGAGGACGATCCCGCCACACAGCTGGCCAACTGCCTTGCGGAGTTCGTCGTCAGAAATGCCGCCGTCTGCAAGCTTGTCCAGCTCCGCCCCCAGGAGTTCCAGTACCTGGCGGACTTTGGTGGGCGTGCAGCCGGCGTACATGCCGAAGTAGCCGGCGTCGGCGTAGGAAGAGGCGAAGGAATACGTGGAGTAAACAAGCCCTCTCTTCTCACGGATCTCCTGGAACAGGCGCGAGGACATCCCGCCGCCCAGTACTGCGTTCAGCACGCTCATGACGTACCGTCGCTCATCGGTGGCCACGATGGTGGGGCAACCCATGATGATGTTGGCCTGCTCCACAGGACGCTTGACCACGTGCAGGCCTGACGTGCCGGTGATGTCCGCGCGTTCTGTGGAGCGGCGCTCCACAGGGGCAGCATCGGGCTCTAGCGACCAGCCTGCGGCGTGAAGGGCGTCCACCACAAGGCGGCACACGACGTCGTGCTCCAGGCCGCCCGCAGCAGTAATGACCAGCTCATCCGGACGGTAGTAGCGCCGGTAGTGGTCCCAGACCGAGTCGCGGGCCACAGCCCTGATGGCGTCAGGGGTGCCGCCGATGGGGCGTCCGAGAGGATGCGTTCCAAGAACGGCGGCGACGAAATGCTCATGGGCCACGTCTGTGGGGTCGTCGCTGTCCATGGCGATTTCTTCCAGGATGACGTCCCGTTCCTGCTCCATTTCGCCCGGGTCCAGGACGGCGCCGGTAATCATGTCCGCGATCACGTCGATGGCCATCGGCAGGTCAGTGTCCAGCACGCGGGCGAAATAGCAGGTGCTCTCCTTCGCCGTAGCGGCGTTGGATTCCCCGCCGACCTCGTCGAACGCCGACGCGATTTCGAGCGCGGTGCGCCGCTTGGTGCCTTTGAACAGCAGGTGCTCGAGGAAGTGGGTCGAACCGTGCTGGCCGGGTGCCTCGTCACGCGACCCCACACCCACCCAGAATCCGACGGTGGCGGAGCGCTGGCCCGGCATCGCCTCGGTCAGGACACGCACCCCGCCGGGGAGGACGGACCGGCGCACAACCGAGCCGCCGTCGGCGCCGTGGATCAGGGTGTCGCCGGGGTGGTTCTGAGCCAGCGGCAGGGGTACGACAGTCATCAAGGCCTTTCAGGAAGCGGAGCCAAATCTGCCTGCAATCGTACCAGCGGGCCGCGACGCCGGAGTGTGAGGGGTTAACGGCGGCGGGGCCGGTGGATCAACCACCGGCCCCGCCGTCGTCTGCTGGGCAGTTACCGCCCTTGACTGCTGTTAGTCGTCAGATCCCTCTGCGGGAGACGAAGCGTGAACGCGCTCGGCTTCGCCGGCGCCTTCCTCGTCAGCCACTACGGGAGACAGGGACAGCTTTCCACGGTCATCGATCTTGGTGATCTCGACCTGGATCTTCTGGCCCACGGAGACGACGTCGTCGACGTTGTCCACGCGCTTGCCACTCGCGAGCTTGCGCAGCTCGGAGATATGCAGCAGGCCGTCCTTGCCCGGGGTCAGGGAGATGAACGCACCGAAGGTGGTGGTCTTGACGACCGTGCCCAGGTAGCGCTCACCGATTTCCGGAACCTGCGGATTGGCGATGGCGTTGATCGCGGACCGTGCAGCGTCAGCCGACGGGCCGTTGGTTGCGCCGATGTAGACAGTTCCGTCGTCCTCGATCGAGATGTCGGCGCCGGTGTCTTCCTGGATCTGGTTGATCATCTTGCCCTTGGGCCCGATGACCTCGCCGATCTTGTCCACGGGGATCTTGACGGCGATGACACGCGGTGCGAACTCGGAGAGCTCGTCCGGGGTGTCGATCGCTGCGTTGATGACCTCGAGGATGTGCAGACGGGCTTCGCGGGCCTGCTTCAGTGCTGCTGCCAGCACGGAGGCGGGGATGCCGTCGAGCTTGGTGTCCAGCTGGATGGCCGTGACGAACTCGGAGGTACCGGCGACCTTGAAGTCCATGTCGCCGAAGGCGTCTTCGGCGCCGAGGATGTCGGTCAGGGCCGCGTAGCGGGTCTGACCGTCAACCTGGTCAGAGACCAGGCCCATGGCGATGCCGGCGACGGCGGCCTTCAGCGGCACACCGGCGTTCAGCATGGACAGGGTGGAGGCGCAGACGGAACCCATCGACGTCGAACCGTTGGAGCTGAGAGCCTCAGACACCTGGCGGATGGCGTAGGGGAATTCCTCACGGGACGGCAGGACCGGCACGAGCGCGCGCTCAGCCAGGGCGCCGTGGCCGATTTCGCGGCGCTTGGGCGAACCCACGCGGCCGGTTTCACCGGTGGAGTAGGGCGGGAAGTTGTAGTTGTGCATGTAGCGCTTGCGCGTTACCGGCGACAGCGAATCGATCTGCTGTTCCATCTTGAGCATGTTCAGCGTGGTGACACCCATGATCTGGGTCTCGCCGCGTTCGAAGATGGCCGAACCGTGGACGCGGGGCAGAACCTCGACCTCGGCGGTGAGCTGGCGGATGTCCGTCAGGCCGCGGCCGTCGATGCGGATCTGGTCCTTCAGGATGCGCTGGCGCACAACCTGCTTGGTGACCGAGCGGAATGCTGCGGACAGTTCCTTCTCGCGGCCCTCGAACTGGCCGGCCAGGGAAGAAGTGACTTCGTCCTTGAGTGCGTCGGAGGCGGTGTCGCGCTCCTGCTTGTCACCGATCTGGAAGACGGCGGCCAGCTTCTCAGCGGCGGCAGCCTCGACGGCGGCGTAGACGTCATCCTGGTAGTCAAGGAAGACCGGGAACTCGACGGTCGGCTTGGCGGCGCGTGCTGCCAGGTCGGCCTGTGCTTCGCAGAGGGCCTTGATGAAGGGCTTTGCAGCCTCGAGGCCTTCGGAAACAACCTCTTCGGTGGGGGCAGTGGCGCCCTGTTCCTTGATGAGGTTCCAGGAGTTGTCGGTGGCTTCGGCCTCGACCATCATGATGGCGACGTCATCACCGGCAATGCGGCCTGCGACGACCATGTTGAACACGGAGTTCTCGAGCTGGGAGTGCTTCGGGAAAGCTACCCACTGCGAGCCGTTCTCGTCGGCGACGAGGGCAACGCGGACGCCGCCGATCGGGCCGGAGAAGGGCAGGCCGGAGAGCTGGGTGGACATCGAGGAGGCGTTGATGGCCACCACGTCGTACAGCTCGTCGGGGTTGATCGCCAGGACGGTGACGACGATCTGGACCTCGTTGCGGAGGCCCTTGACGAAGGCCGGACGCAGCGGGCGGTCCATGAGGCGGCACGCGAGGATGGCCTCGGTGGACGGACGGCCTTCGCGGCGGAAGAACGAGCCCGGGATGCGGCCGGCAGCGTACATGCGCTCTTCGACGTCGACCGTCAGCGGGAAGAAGTCGAAGCCTTCGCGCGGGTGCTTGCCGGCGGTGGTGGCGGACAGCAGGGCGGTGTCTTCGTCGATGTACACCATGGCTGCGCCGGCTGCCTGCTTGGCAAGACGGCCGGTTTCGAAGCGGATTACACGCTTGCCGAAGCGGCCATTGTCAATGACGGCTTCTGAGAACTGGATTTCGGGACCCTCCAAGAGAGTCACCTCCGTTTCTTGTTTAACGGAAGTCCAGCCGCATCAACCCAGGCCAGCATCTGTCTACTGGCCTGCACTGCACCCGGTCATCGATCGAGACCCACGGGCCGGGGCTTCAAGACGTCGAAGCCGTTCCCGGGGATCACTACCGAGGACCGCGAATGCGTGATGCGGTTGATCCTCCTGTTTAGTTATCTGTGAAGCGGGCGGCCCGTTCCGCTCCGGAAAGGGCCGCCCGTAATGCCTGACTAGCGGCGCAGGCCGAGGCGCTCGATGAGCGAACGGTAGCGGGCGATGTCAGTGTTCTTCAGGTAAGTGAGCATGCGCTTGCGACGACCGACCATGGCCAGCAGACCGCGCTGGGTGTGGTAATCGTGCTTGTGCTCCTTCATGTGCTCAGTGAGATCCTTGATCCGCTGAGTCAGGACTGCAACCTGGACCTCCGGTGAACCGGTGTCGCCTTCGGACGTTGCGAAATCCTTGATGATGGACTGCTTTACAGCGGCTTCAAGTGCCACAATAACTCCTAGAGATGTGCCGTGAGGCCCGAGTCAGTAACCCACTGCCGGGTGTGCCGGCGCGGACCATCCCGATAAACGGGGGCCGGTGCGCGCGAAACAGGATCCAGCAACCACGGACTGCAGCCGGATCCACCGCTTAGTTTACCGGCCTTGTTGCAATCTTGTCGAAACGCCCCCAGCGTTGTCGAAACTACCCGGGCCGCCTTGCCGGGCACGTGAAGGCCGGCCGCGCGTGAAGGTCAGGCACGCGGCAGCAGGTCGCGGACGGCCGCCATGCCCCGGTGGAGCTCGGTGAACCCCGTGCTCAGCGGGGAGAGCCCGATCCTGATGCCCTCCGGTGCGCGGAAATCGGGGATGACGTCCCTGTCCCACAACAACGCAGTCACTTCCCGGAAGGCCGGATGGTCGAGGCTGATGTGGCTCCCCCGCTGTTCGGGGGCGCGTGGTGTTGCGAGTTTCACGCCGGCTGGCGCAAGCCAGGCATCGTGCAGCTCCAAAGCGTAGGCGGTCAGGCGCAGCGACTTTTCCCGGATGGCCGGCATTCCCGCTTCCTCGATCAGGTCCAATGTGCCTCGCATCGCGATCATTCCGAAGATGGCCGGGGTCCCGCTGAGGAAGCCTCGGATACCGGGGGCTGCCTCGTAGCCGGCGCCCATCTCGAAGGCGTCCTTCCGGCCCATCCATCCCCAAATTGGCTGGGCCAGTCCGGGAAGATGCCTGGCATTGACATACGCAAAGGCGGGCGAGCCGGGGCCGCCGTTGAGGTACTTGTAAGTACAGCCGGCGGCGAAATCAACGCCGCTGGCATCCAGCCCTATCTCCACTGACCCCGCCGAATGACACAGGTCCCACACCACCAGCGCGCCGGCGTCGTGCGCCGCCGCCGTGATGGCCGGCAAGTCGGCAAGGAACCCCGAGCGGTAGGCCACATGACTGAGAAGCACGACGGCGGTGGCCGGCCCTACGGCCTCGCTCACCTGTTCAACGGTTACCCCGGCGGCAGGGTCGGCGTCGATCCAGCGCAGCGTCAGCCCTTCCTCCCGCGCGATGCCCTCGACGAGGTACCGGTCGGTCGGGAAGTTGTCCGTGTCCAGGACGATCTCTGTCCTTGCGGAATCCTTGACCGCTGCAAGCGCGGCGCGGATCAGCTTGTAGAGCACCACCGTGGTGGAATCGGCAATGATGGTCTGGCCCGGGGCGGCACCCAGGACGGCACGTCCCAGCTGGTCCCCAATGGCCTGGGGCATCTCCAGCCATTCCTCATCCCAGCCCCGGATCAGACGGCCGCCCCAGCCCGCATGGATGAAGGCGTTGATGTCCTCGGCCGTCCTCTTGAGCGGACGGCCCAGGGAGTTGCCGTCAAGGTGGGAGAGCTCCGTGTCCGTGCCGATGAAACGCGCACGGTACGGCGCCAGGGGATCCTCGGCGTCCAGCAGGGCCGCACGTTGGCGGAGCGCGTCTTCAGTGCCGTGAATCCTGGTCACTGGCCGATCTCCGTCCGTACGGCGAACAATTCCGGGAAGAACGTGAGTTCAAGGGCTTTTTGGAGAAAAGCCGCGCCGCTTGAGCCGCCGGTTCCGCCCTTCATGCCGATGGTGCGCTGCACGGTCCGCAGATGGCGGAACCGCCACAGCTGGAAGTTGTCCTCCAGGTCCACGAGCTCCTCGCACGCTTCGTAGGCGCCCCAGTTGTCGGACGCATTTTCGTAGATGTGCTTGAAAAGCGGCACGAGCTCGGGCGTGAACTCGTGCGCCTTGCTGACGTCGCGGTCAAGGACGGAAGCGGGCACGTCATAGCCCTTGCGGTGCAGGTAGGCCAGGAATTCGTCGTAGATACTCGGGGCATCGAGGACTTCCTGGAGCAGCGCGTGAGCCTCCGGATCGGATTCGAACACCGGCAGCATCTTCCGGTTCTTGTTGCCGAGGACGAACTCCACTGCCCGGTACTGGCTGGACTGGAATCCTGAGGAGTTGCCGAGGAAACCGCGGAACTGCGAATACTCGGTGGGCGTCAGCGTGGCCAGCACCGACCACTGCTCCGTGAGGGTTTTTTGGATGTGCTTAACCCGGGCAATCCCTTTCAGGGCCGTCCCGAGATCATCCGCCCTAAGGTGCTCCGCCGCGCTGCGAAGCTCGTGGAGCACGAGCTTGAGCCAGAGTTCGGTGGTCTGGTGCTGGATGATGAACAGCATTTCGTCATGGTGTTCCGGCGTGCTGACAGGCCGCTGGGCACTGAGCAGCGTGGGCAACTGCAGGTATGCCCCGTAACTCATCCTGGAACTGAAATCGCGGACGATCCCCTTGTCCAGTTTTCTGGTGTTCTTTTCCACGGTCACAGTGTTGCCTTCCTTGCCAGTACTGTGTGGGGCCGACAAATCAGCGCTTGAGGAGGAGGTCGTGGGTCTGCACGACGTCCTGGCGCATCTGCTCCACGAGGGCTTCCGGCCCACGGTATGCCACCATGCCCCGGAGCCGGGCGACAAACTCCACCACTACTGTCTGGCCGTACAGATTGAAGTCGTCTGCGGACTCTTCCGGGCGGTCGATGACGTGGGCCTCAACCTGGCGGCTGACGCCGTCGAAGGTCGGGTTGGAGCCGACCGAAATAGCGGCCGGCCACCGGGTGCCACCTTGGTCCACCAGCCAGCCGGCGTAGATGCCGTCCGCCGGGATGAAGCCGCTGGCGTCATGGGAGAGGTTGGCAGTGGGAAAACCGAGCACGCGGCCGCGGGCCGCCCCGTGGACCACTTCACCGCGCATCTGGTGCGGGCGTCCGAGCACGGCGGCCGCCGTGGCAACGTCGCCGCCGTTCAACGCTTCACGCACCCAGGTGGACGAACAGCGGCGGTCAGTGCCGCCGTCGTCGTGGAGGGGAAAACCCTCGGAACCGAATTCACTGATGACCAGGACTTCGAAGCCGAACTTCTCCCCCAGCTCGCGCATGGTGTTCAGGTCACCGGAATTGCCCCGCCCGAAGCGGGTGTCATGGCCGATGACCACGTGGCTGGCGTGGAGGCTGTCAACAAGAACCGTTCCGACGAATTCGTCGGGAGTGAGGCTGGCAAGCTCCAGCGAGTACTTCATGACCAGCACCGCGTCCAGGCCCAGCTCTCCCAGCGCCTGGAGTTTGTCCTGCAGGCCCATGATGAGCTCAGGTGCGGCCTCCGGCCGGTGGACCTGCGCCGGGTGGGGATCGAACGTCACGGCCACGGACTTTGCCCTGTTCAGCCTGGCCGTCCGGATCAGCTGGGACAGCACCTGCTGGTGCCCGCGGTGGACTCCGTCGAAGTTGCCGATAGTGACAACGGAGGGACCAAAGTCGTCGGGGACTTCGGTCGGATCGTTCCAGATGTGAACCATCAACCTCGCCTTTTACTGCCTTACAGGAACCCGTCCGGGCGCCTCAAAGGCGCCGGAACTCTCTAAGATTACCTGCAATCGCTGCAGGTCATGGACGCCCGCGGCGCCGCGGTTCGGCAGAACCTACCGCGCCCCGGAGTCCCGGACTAGGATGCAAAGGCAGCTGTCCGGCGACGCAAGCTTGTGCCGCTTCCCATGACGCCCGAGCGCTCAGCGGGCCAGAAGGAGTATCCATTGACTGACATCCATGAGCTTCTGGGGCAGATCCCGGTGGACCAGATCGCAACCCTGCTCGGCACCGATACCGCCACCGCGCAGGCCGCCGTGGAGGCCGCCGTCCCCACGCTCCTTGCCGGCATGCAAAACAATGCGCAGGCTCCGGGCGGCGCGGCGTCCCTGGAATCGGCGCTGGCGCAGCACCGGAACGGACCCGCCGACGGCGGAGTGGACGCCACCCAGGTAAACACCGACGACGGCGAAAAAATCGTGAGCCATGTCTTTGGCGGCCAGCAGGACCAGGTGGCAAACCAGCTGGCTGGTGCCGCAAACCTGGGCGGCGGCGTGGGCGGGGACCTCGTCCGCAAACTCCTTCCGATTCTCGCGCCGATTGTCATGTCCTACCTGGCGAAGAAAATCCTTGGCGGCGCCCAGCAGGGTGCCGGCCGGTCCCCGCTGCCTGGCGGGGAGGCCTCCGGCGGGGCGGGCGGGATCGATCTGGGCAGCATCCTGGGTGGCATTCTGGGTGGCGCTGCCGGCGCGGGCGGCCCTGGACAAGGAGGCCTGGGCGATATCCTCGGCGGCATTCTGGGCGGAGGCCGGCAACAGCAGTCCCAGCCAAACCCGGTCCCGGCTTCGGACCAGCCCGAGCCGACACAGCCGCCTGAGCCCGTGCAGCGCGCCGAGCCGGCCACTGGCACGGAGGGCGAACCGGCGCAGCGTTCCGTCACGCCGGGCGAGGTCATTGACGTTGATCTGCCGGGCGAGGACCAGCCGGATCAGTCGACATCCGGGCAGCCGTCAACGAACAACGACGGCGGCCTCGGCGGGATCCTCGGAGACCTGTTCGGCAAGAAGTAATGCGGCGGTGCAGTACTGCCGGGTGTGGTGCCGCCAGGTGAGGTGCAGCTAGGCGGCCGGCGCGGATGGCCGCCTGCGGTAGAGCCAGACCAGGCCCAGCACCGGAAGGATCAGCGGGATGAAGGCGTAGCCGCGGCCAAACAGGGACCACACCGTCTCGTGGGGAAACTGGACGGCGTCAAACACGCTCAGCGCGCCGACGACGATCACTCCGACCAGTTCCACGAGCACGGCGATGACCGAGACGCGGAACCAGGTCCGGCCCGGCTTGGCGAGCGACACCGTGGCCACGACATAGACGAGGGCTGCGAAGGCAGACAGCACGTAGGCCAGCGGCGCCTCGGAGAACTTGGTGAGAATCTGGTAGCCGGCCCGCGCTGTGGCTGAAATGGCGAACACGGCATACACCGCGATGAGCAGCCGTCCCGGGCCTGTGTTGCGCGTGTTCCGGAGGCTTGCGGCGGTCTTGGGTGTTGCGGTCACGTTGTGTGCTTCTTCCACTTTCAGTACCAGATCTGGTTCATTCGCGCGGCCATGACCAGGGCGGTCACGCCGACGGCGGCAAGGACAAAGTTGCTCCAGCGGGTCCGTTCCAGGATGGACCAGTACACGGCGGCGACGGGCAGCATGAGGGCGGTGACGAGATAGCCCCAGAATTCCCAGGCCTCGCCTGCGATCTGTTCCCCCGCAATAACCCGGACGATCGAACCGACGAGGTACACCAGCAGCGACAACTCCACGGCGCCCACCGACAGAATAGTGACATCGTTGGGGGCTTTCTTCAGGATTCCCGCCACCGCGCAGATGACGGTGGAGAGGAGTCCGACGCCCAGGATGATGTAGAAATATGCGTCCAAGGCTAACCGGCCTGCTCACTGGTGGGCGAACCGCCGGTTCCGGGCGCGAATACGAGCACCGGCTTGGCGAAGCTGCCCGTGTCAGCGAGCAAGGCCACGAGTGATCCGTCGGGGGCGAACGCGGCCGCCGGACGGTCCGCGGTGGCCGCTTCCGCGGAGCCCGCAGGGGCTCCCGCAGCGATCCGGCGGCCGAACGATATCTCGGTGGTTTCCTCCGCGCTCAGTTCCCGGTTGGGCATGAGGGCCCGGGCCGCTTCGGACATTTCCAGGATTTCGAGTTCCTCGGCGAGCTGCTCGAGCGTCCGGGCCTGGTCCAGCGAGTACGGCCCCACGTGGGTCCGGCGCAACGCCGTCAGATGGCCGCCGACGCCCAGTGAACCGCCCAGGTCGCGGGCCAGGGCACGGATATACGTCCCGGACGAGCATTCGACGGTGACGTCAATGTCCACCACGTCCCCGCCCCGCTCGCGGCGCATTCCATGCACCTCGAAGCGGTGGATGGTCACGGCCCTGGCGGCGAGCTTTACGTCTTCACCCGACCTGACGCGGGCATAGGCGCGCTCTCCGTTGACCTTGATGGCGCTGACGCTGCTGGGCACCTGCTGGATCTCGCCGGTCAGCGCTGCGATCCCGGCCCGGATGGCGTCCTCCGTGGCAGCAGCGGCACTCACAGTGGCCACGACCTCGCCCTCGGCGTCGTCCGTGACGGTGGATTCGCCGAGCCGGATGGTTGCCGTGTAGGTCTTGGAGGTCCCCACGATGTAGGTAAGGAGCCGCGTGGCCTTGTTGATTCCGACCACGAGCACGCCGGTGGCCATGGGATCCAGCGTTCCGGCGTGGCCCACTTTCCGGGTACCGGCGATCCGCCGCATCCGTCCAACCACATCGTGGCTGGTCCATCCCTGCGGCTTGTCCACTATTACCAGTCCAGAAAGCACGCCTCCCAGTATATCGGGGCGGCCGGCCAGCCCGGTCCGGCCCCGCCCTGCCGACCTTCCGGCCGGCCTGCCAGCCGGTGCGCCGGCCGGTGCGCCAGGGCTAGGATGGCAGTCATGCCTGAGCTTGCGCCGCACATCAGCGATGTTCCCGTCAACCAGATCCGCGAAATCACCGAGGCGGCCTGGCGCACCCCCGGCGCTGTGGTGCTGAGCATCGGCGAACCCGGGTTCCCGCTCCCCCGGCATGTCCTGGACGCTGGAATCGCCTGCCTGGACCGGGACGAAACGAACTACACTCCCAACGCCGGAATCCCCGCCCTCCGGGAAGCCTTCGCTGACAGATTCCGCGAGGAGTCCGGCACCGGCATCGGAGCCGACCGGGTATACGTGGTTGACGGCGCCCAGCAGGGTCTGCACCTGGCCATGAGCATCCTCCTCGGCCCGGGCGACGAAATCCTGATCCCCAATCCCGGCTATCCCACCTTCGCCATGACCAGCCAGCTGGTCAATGCCGTCCCTGTCAGGTATCCCCTCTACCCCGAGCACGACTTCCAGCCCCGGATCGAGGATGTGGAAGCGCTCATCACGGACCGGACACGCGTTCTCATGCTCAATTCGCCGTCGAACCCCCTCGGCGCGGTTCTGGGCGAGGATCTGACCCGCGAGCTCGTGGAATTGGCCCGAAGGCATGACCTCTGGATCATTTCGGACGAATGCTATGAGGCCTTCACCTACGATGTACCCCACGTCAGCCCGGCGCGCTTTGACAGCAGTGTTCCCGGCGAAGCGAGAGTATTCACGTCCCTTACGCTGTCCAAAACCTACGGCCTGACCGGACTCCGGATAGGGGCCCTCGTCTGCCCGCCCGGTCTGGAGCAGCGGATGAACAACGTGATGGAGGCTATCGTCTCCTGCGTTGCCTCGCCGTCGCAGTATGCGGCCCTGGCCGCACTCACCGGCCCGCAGGACTACGTGGCGCACGCGCGGGAACACTACCGCGCCAACCGGGATGCGGCCTCCGCCATCCTGCGCTCCAAAGGCATCCGGTTCCTCAATGCGCAGGGGGCCTTCTACCTGTGGGCGGATGTGTCACATCTAAGCGGCGGCGATGTCCGGGGCTGGGTCCGGCGCTTCCTCGCCGATTCCGGCGTCTCGTTTGCGCCCGGAACCGCCTTCGGGTCTATTGGCGAGGGTTGGATCCGGATCGCGCTGTGCGGCAGCCAAGCTGAACTCGTGGAGGGCGTCAGCCGGCTTCCGGAACGGGAGCACAACGGTGGCAACAGGTATTCCGCGCGGGGACAAGAACCCATCAGCAGCTAGGGCCGGTCACCGGCGTCAGTAATCGGTGCGTTCAGTGTTGTTGCGCCAAGCGTCGAAGGGGACGCCCGACGTCGGAACCGGGGTGTGGCTGACCGGCAGCAGTTCCGGGCGGGTACCGGCGAAATACTCGTAGAAAACTGCATCGTCGAACCCCGCGGCCGCCGCGCCGTGTCGGTCTGCGGCATAGTACACACGGTCGATTCGCGCCCACAGCGCAGCAGCGAGGCAGAGCGGACACGGTTCACAGCTGGCATAGAGGACCGCGCCGCCGAGATCGAAACTGCCTGACTCCGCCGCCGCGGTCCGGATGGCAACCACTTCAGCGTGGGCGGTAGGATCGTTGTCCCGGGTGACCCGGTTTACTCCTTCATGGACCGTCCCGTCAGGGGTGACCACCAGCGCGCCGAAGGGTCCGCCCCCGGCGGCCACGTTCCTCTCGGCGAGGGCTACCGCCTGAGTCAGGTACTCACGGACATCTGCCGCTGAAGGTTGCGCAAGCATGATCTGATCATAGCCAGATGCGCCCAATTTCCCCCCGCCTGCAGGGATGGTCTCCCGCGCCCATCGACAGCTCCGGACCAGCGGGACTAGACTGCGCGCGTCAGGGGGAACGGGTCTTTCCGGCCCACTAACGGTCTCAATGCTCTGGATGATCACCATTGACGTTGGAGACAGCATGAAAAAGCAAAGATCACGTACGGCAGCCTTCGCCGCCGCCTCGCTCCTTCTGTGCTTCGCTCCGGCAGCACAGGCTGCCCCGGACCCGAAGACGCCGGCACCCGCCGTGCTGGCCAAGGGCCTGCTGAGCCCCCTCCACATCAGCGACGGACATGACGGCTCCGTCCTGGTCAGCGAAGAATTCGCCGGCAGACTAACGCAGATCGGCCGGAACGGAAGCCGCACCAAACTCTACGAAAAGAGCGCCTGGGATGTCGCGGGCAGCGACCGCCGCGGCAAGACCATCTATTTCGCTGAAAGCCAAGGGGCCGGCGCCGGAGGAAATATTGCGCTGGCCGGTCACCTCCGCAGCATAGATGCGGACGGAAAGCAGCGTACCGTAGGCGATCTGGCCGCCCTCGAAACGAAAGAAAACGCCGACGCCGGCAACTCCTACGGGTTCCGGAGCCTTCCCACCGCCTGCGCGGCACAGCTGCCACCGCAAGTGGAAGCTTCCTACAAGGGACATGTGGACTCCCATCCCTACGGGATCGAAGTCTATGGGGACACCATCTACGTGGCCGATGCCGGCGCCAACAGCATCGTCTCGGTTGATGTGAGGACCGGCGAGACCGAAACAGTGGCTGTCCTGCCGCCCCGGCCGCACCGCTTCACCGCCGCGGAGGCAAAGGCTGTGGGCTTGCCAGGCTGCGTGTCCGGCCAAACCTACAACTTCGAGCCGGTACCCACCGACGTCAAACGGGGACCGGACGGCTGGCTGTACGTGACATCGCTTCCCGGCGGACCGGAGGACCCGGCCCTTGGTGCCCGCGGCGCAGTGTTCAAGATCAACCCGCACAGCGGCCGCGTCAAGATGTTTGCCGACGACGTGATGTCCCCCACCGGGCTGGACATGGACGATGAGGGCAACGTCTATGTGGCGTCTCTGTTTGGCGAGGGCGTGCTCCGGCTTTCTGCCCACTCCGGCAAGGAACACGTGGTGCTGCCGGCAACGCTCGCCGCAGACGTGGATGTCAGGGGTGACACCCTCTACGCCACCGTCAATTCCCTCCCGGAACCGAACAAGGCACCCGAAGGGCGGGTCGTGTCCGTGCCCCTGGAGCACGATTCAGACGGCTGAAACCGGCGCCAGGCAAACGCCGGGGAACTCCTGGCGGGCACACAACCTCCATATGACAAAAGTGGTGCAAGGTTGGAGGCGTTCACGGGGATCTGGTCCGCGACGAACTCGAGCGTAGGCGTCAGCCGGACGGTGATATTCCGGCCCACTTCCTGCCGCAGCACGCCCTTGGCCTTCTCCAGCCCCTTGGCCGCATCCGCCTGCACGGCCTGGTCACCGAACACCGTGTAGTAGACGGTGGCATGCTGCAGGTCATTGGTCACACGCGCATCGGTAACAGTAATGCCCTCAAGCCGCGGATCCTTCACCTTCCGGCCCAAAGCCTCTGCAACAACAACCTTAATCCGCTGCGCCAACTTGGCAGCGCGTGCCGGATCAGCCATTTCCACTCCTAAATATTTGGATGTACGACGGCGCGATAGCAGCTGACGTACTCTCGTTGGTTTATTGCCACGCGCCTAGGGCGAGTCTACGACGGACTCCCGTTGGAGTTTTTCCGGCGGCCTGGGAGTGGCATCGGGCCTGYCGGAGCCGGACGGGTTGCGATCGCAGATCGCAACCCGTCCGAGCCAAGACCGATACCACACTCGAAGTCCGTGCGGACCTCGGTGGCGTCGTCCTTGAAGCGCTTGAGCGTCTCAACGGTGAGGTTGTCGCCGATGATCTTGCCGGCGCGGCTGATGCGGGCCTTCGAGTTGCGTCGGATAATGCCCGAGCGAACGATGGAACCGGCAATGTTGCCGAACTTGGAAGAACGGAACACCTCGCGGACCTCGGCGGTGCCAAGCTGGACCTCTTCGTACTCCGGCTTGAGCATGCCCTTAAGAGCCAGCTCAATGTCATCGATTGCTGCGTAGATGACGGAGTAGAAGCGCATGTCCACGCCTTCACGGTCTGCCAGTTCGGCAACCCGTTCTGCGGGCTTGACGTTGAAGCCGATGATGACGGCGCTGTCGACCGTTGCCAGGTTGACGTCGTTCTGCGTGATCGCACCGACACCGCGGTGGATAACGCGGAGCTGGACGCCCTCGCCGACGTCGATCTTGAGCAGCGCGTCTTCGAGGGCTTCCACGGCACCGGACACGTCACCCTTGAGGATGAGGTTGAGGGTGTCGATCTTGCCTTCGGCGACGGCCTGGTCGAAGTCTTCCAGACTGATGCGCTTGCGGCGCTTGGCCAGGGCAGCGTTGCGGTCGGCAGCTTCACGCTTCTCGGCGATCTGGCGGGCTGTGCGCTCGTCAGCTGTCACGAAGAAGGTGTCACCGGCGCGCGGCACGTTGGACAGACCCAGCACCTGGACGGGGCGGGACGGGCCGGCCTCGGTCAGGGCGCTGCCGTCGTCGTCGAACATCGCACGGACACGGCCGTGGGCCGTACCGGCCACGATCGTGTCGCCGACGCGCAGGCTACCGGACTGCACCAGGACAGTTGCCACGGAACCGCGGCCCTTGTCGAGGTTGGCTTCGATCGCGATGCCGCGGGCGTCCTTGTTCGGGTTGGCGCGCATGTCCAGGGCTGCGTCTGCGGTCAGCAGGACAGCCTCGAGCAGCTCGTCGATGTTGAGGTTCTGGCGGGCAGAGACCTCAACGAACATGGTGTCGCCACCGTATTCTTCCGGAACCAGGCCGTATTCGGTCAGCTGGCCACGGACCTTGTCCGGGTTGGCGCCTTCCTTATCGATCTTGTTCACAGCGACAACGATCGGCACGTTGGCTGCCTGCGCGTGGTTGAGGGCTTCAACGGTCTGCGGCATAACGCCGTCGTCCGCTGCGACCACCAGGATGGCGATGTCGGTGACCTTCGCACCACGGGCACGCATGGCGGTGAACGCCTCGTGGCCCGGGGTATCGATGAAGGTGATCTTGCGGTCTTCGCCTTCGTGGGTGTGCGTGACCTGGTAGGCACCAATGTGCTGCGTAATGCCGCCGTGCTCGCCCGCCATAACGTCGGACTTGCGGATGGCATCGAGCAGTCGGGTTTTACCGTGGTCGACGTGGCCCATGACAGTGACAACCGGAGGACGTGCCTCGAGGTCTTCGTCGCCTTCGGCTTCCAGTTCGGCGTCGAAGTCGATGTCGAAGGTGGAGAGCAGCTCGCGCTCCTCATCCTCCGGCGAAACGACCTGGAGCTTGTAGCCAAGCTCCTCGCCAAGCAGTGCAAAGGTTTCCTCATCCAGCGACTGGGTTGCCGTTGCCATTTCACCGAGGTGGAAGAGCACGGTCACCAGTGCGGCGGGGTTCGCCTCGATCTTGTCAGCGAAGTCCGTGATGGACGAGCCACGGCGAAGCCGCACTACGGTGTTGCCGTCGCCGCGGGGTACGCTCACGCCACCCAGCGACGGGGCGCTCATCTGCTCAAGTTCCTGGCGCTTTGCGCGCTTCGACTTGCGCTGTTTGCCGCGGCCTGCGCCGCCCTTACCGAAGGCACCCTGGGTTCCGCCGCGACCGCGGCCACCCTTACCGAAGCCACCGCCGGCCGGAGCGCCGCCGCCTGCACCGGGAGCACCGGTTCCGGGAGCGCCGCCTGGACGGCCCGGACCGCGGCCGCCGCCACCGGGACGTCCTGCACCAGCCGGTGCCGGACGCTCAGTGCGGTTGGGCATCATGCCCGGAGTAGGACGGTTTCCGCCGGCACCTGCGGGGCGGGGACTGCCCGGAGCACCACCGGTACGCGGAGCACCGGGACGGGGACCGCCCGGAGCACCACCGGTACGCGGAGCGCCCGGACGGGGACCGCCGGCACCTGCCGCGGGACGCGGACCGCCGGGGCGGTCGCCGTCAGTGCGGCTGCCACCGGGACGCGGCATGCCCTGCGAAGGTGCGAACGGGTTGTTGCCCGGGCGCGACGGACGGTCTCCGTCGCCGCCACGGCCGCGGGGCATGCCCTGGGACGTCGCGAACGGGTTGTTGCCGGGACGGGGACCGCCCGGTCGAGGTGCCGAGCCGCCCTGTCGTGCTGCGGGCGCAGCCGGCGCTTCAGCCTTGGGTGCCGGGCGCGCTCCGGGCTTGGCGCCCGTCGAGGGAGCTGCGGGGGCGGCGGCCGAAGGTGCTGCGGCAGCGGGAGCAGCGGGCGCTGCAGGCGCCGCCGGAGCTTCCGCCTGAGGTACCTGTGCGGGGGCCGGTGCCGGGGCAGGTGCCTGAGCCTTGGGGGCAGCGGGACCGGGAGCCGGGGCGGGGCGTGATTCTCCTGCCGCGGCGGGAGCTTTGGGAGCGGTTGCGGGTGCTTCGGTCTTGGAAGCGGCCGCAGCCGGGAAGGCGTTGCGGAGTTTCCGCACGACGGGGGCCTCAATGGTGGAAGAGGCGGAGCGAACAAATTCGCCCAGTTCCTGCAGTTTGGTTACTGCATCTTTGGAAGTAATACCGAGCTCTTTAGCAAGCTCATGTACGCGGACCTTGGCCACATTTCTCCTGTCTCGGTCCGCACCGAGCCAGGCACGAACCGTCTACTTCTTACTGCGGACCTCCGCCGCGAGTGCAGCTGAAAGGTCCATTGCAGAGCGCAACAAAGTTGTCATCGTTGCGCACTCATCGCTGGGAACTCATCGGGTTTCCATCAGTTTTCTGACCCGCTTTCAGGTTGGACGGTTGTTGCTGCAGCCGCCGGGGCGTCCGCAGCTAGCGTTCCTGCCGTTATCCGGCGTTCGACGGCGGCGGTTCCGGTCGCGCCGTTAAGGGCCCTTCCGAACGCACGCCGCTTGACCGCCAGGGCCAGGCACGCTTCGCTGGGGTGCAGCCATGCACCCCTGCCAGCCATCCGGCGTCGTTCATCCACAGCGACGGCGGATGATCCGCCGGCGTCGGAAACGAGCCGGAGTAACTCAGACCGCGACCCTTTCTTCCGGCATCCGATGCAGGTACGTTGCGGCTGATTCCCGAGGTGTTGCACTGCTGCCACTGTCGAGTATCTTCCTGCCTGTACTTATCTGCCTGCCCGGGGGCCAGCTGCTGCCATCGGGCAGAAACGTGGGCACAAACAGACACACTGATGCCGGCTGCTAGGCGCGGTCATGTTCTATTCTAGCCCCTTGGGGGCCAATGACCCGAAACTGCCCGCCGCCATGGCAGGCAGTTCGGGTGCCGGTTCAGCCTGGGCCGAACTGCGAAAACGTTCTTCTAGCCGCGCGGCGCCGCGGCGTCAGAAACGATGTCGATCCGCCAGCCCGTCAGCTTGGCGGCGAGGCGGGCGTTCTGGCCCTCCTTGCCGATGGCCAGCGACAGCTGGTAGTCCGGCACCACGACGCGGGCGGAGCGGGTGGTTTCGTCGGTGATGGTGACGGAATTCACACGCGACGGTGACAGGGCGCTGGCGATGAACGTTGCCGGATCCTCGCTGAAGTCGACGATGTCGATCTTTTCGTCATTCAGCTCGGTCATGACTGCCCGGACGCGGGAACCCATTTCGCCGATGCAGGCGCCCTTGGCATTGATGCCGGAGGTGTTGGCCTTCACTGCGATCTTGGTGCGGTGCCCGGCCTCACGGGCCAGGGCAACGATCTCCACCGAGTGGTCGGCGATCTCCGGAACCTCAAGTTCGAAGAGCTTCCGCACGAGGCCCGGGTGGGAGCGGGACAGCGTGATGGACGGGCCCTTGGTGCCGCGGTGGACGTCAATGACGAAGGCACGGAGTCGGTTTCCGTGGATGTACTTCTCCCCCGGAACCTGCTCGGGCGGCGGAAGCAGAGCCTCGACCGTTCCCAGGTTGACCTGGATCATGTGTGGGTTGTTGCCCTGCTGGATCAGCCCGGCCACGAGCTCTCCTTCGCGGCCCTTGAACTCGCCCAGGACGTTGTCGTCCTCGACGTCGCGCAGGCGCTGGAGGATGATCTGGCGGGCGGTGCTTGCCGCGATGCGGCCGAAGCCCGCAGGAGTGTCCTCGAACTCGCCGATGGGCATGCCGTCGTCATCGATCTCGGTGGCCCAGATGGTCACGTGGCCGCTCTTGCGGTCGAGTTCAGCGCGGGCCTTCTCGAAGGCCCCCGGAGACTTGTGGTAGGCAACCAGCAGTGCCTGCTCGATCGTGGGAATGAGGAGATCCAGCGGGATTTCGCGCTCACGCTCCAGGAGTCTCAGTGCGCTCATGTCAATATCCATCAGGCCTCCTCAGAAGGTCCATTGTGCTCATTTTCCAGACCGGCCTCGTCGAGGTGGCTGAACTCAATTTCGACTTTTCCGCTGCGGATCTTGTCGAAAGGAAGTTTTACGGGATCGCCTTGCTTCGGCTTCATGCCCTTTTTCACGGCAATTTCGGGGACCAGGGTCACGCCGGAGTCGTCCACTGACTGGATCCTGCCCGTGACGTTTTCGCCCTGGATGACGTTAACGTTCACCATCCGGCCGCGGGCGCGGTGCCAGTGCCGGGGCTCGGTCAGGGGACGCCCCACGCCGGGCGACGAAACTTCAAGGTCGTACGGGCGGCTGTCCGTGCTGGGATCGTTGTCCAGGATGTCGGAGAGTTCCCTGGAGATGTCTGCAATGACATCCAGGCTGACCCCGCCCGTTTCTTCCTGCGGCAGGTCCACCACTACGTGGACAACGCGGTTGGAGCCTGCGATGTTGATGGCAACATCCTCCAAGTACAGCCTGTGTGCCTGGACCGCGGGCTCAAGCAAAGACCGGAGGCGTTCAGCCTCGGGATTGTGGACAGCCGCGGGCTCAGACTTTCCCGCGTCGGTCCGGTCTGATGAAGTCGTGGCTTCTGCATTGCTCACGATGCCGGCCGCCTCCCGATAGATGATGTTGTGAGTACTAGCGTAGCCATTTTCCGGCCGCCTTGGTGCACGGAGTTCCCTGCGGCCGTGACAACATGGTCTGTTGTGAAAGACGACACCAGGGAAAGAAGCCGGCCGGCCAGCCATTTCCGGTTCGCCCGGGCCGCCTTCACCGCGTTCCTGGTTCTCAGCCTCGGATTTGCCCTGATTCCGCGGGAAGCCCAGCGCCCGGCCGCACCCCCTTTTTCCGAGCAGGCACGGGCCTCCGCCCTGGCTGAAACCATGCGGTTGCGGGCAGTCAGCCTGCAGCTCGCGGAGGACGCTTCCGGCGCCCAGCGCCAGATTTATTCGCGGACTGTGACTTTGCTGACTACCCAGGCCCGCGCACTGATTCTGCCCTCCGACGAGGCCACCGCCGCTGCTTCCGCCGCGCCTTCGGCGTCTGGATCCGGAACCGCAGCTGCGGCTGCCGCGGCGCCCGCGACAGTCCCAGCACTGGTGGCCGGGCTCTCTGCCAGTGGGCGGAAGCGCCTCACCCATGCGGAAACGGCCGACGGCGGGATGGCCCGCCTTTTGTCCGCGGTCGGCACCGCACAGCTGCTCCAGGCGGCGGCTCTTGCCCAGGCCTCCGGAACGCCGGTGCCTGCACTTCCTGCCCCGCCCGCTCCGCTGGCCAATTCCACGGTCACGTGCCCAGGCGCAGGCCCAGGCGACAGTGCGTCGGGTTCGCCAGGTACGGCCTCTGCGGAACCGGGGACGGCCTCCGGGGCGCCGGCCCCAGGCGCCGCGCCAGGCGCCGCGACGGCTTCCGGCCCCGCGACGGCGTCCAGCGCAGCGAGCCTGGCGGATGCGCTGCAAAGGACTGTCCGCACCGAGGTAGAGACCGTCTACGGCTACCAGGTTGCGCTCACTCGACTCGCTGGCCAGGCGACACAACGGGCCAAGGTCCTGTTGACCAGCCACGAGGCACGCGTGGACGAAGCAGAGACGCACAGCCGCCTGCACTGTGCCCAGATCCCGCCCCGGGAGCCGGGCTACACGCTCGATGCCTCCTTCCTGAAAAACCCCGCCGCCGGACTGGCCAGCCTGGAAGCGGGAGCGCTCCCTGTCTACGGCGATCTCGTCGCACTGAGTGAAGGCCCCACCAGAAAATGGGCCATTGCCTCGCTCCTTGCGGCCACGCAGAGTTCCATCGGCTGGGGGTCCGATCCCGGCCCTGTACCCGGCCTCGTGCTGGACACCTCCCAGCTCCCCGTACTGCCGGAAGCTGCGCCCTCGCCGCATGCGGACCTGTCCTCACCGTCTTAATATCCGGCTGGACTCTGGCAGCAGGGACGCCCTGGTGGTTTGCTGGAGAGATGGAGTCAGCGGACGTTGCAGGATTGCCCCACGACGGACACCACCAAGGCGAGCCCCACAACAACGACATTGTCCACCGGCTGAACTGGCTTCGCGCCGGTGTCCTCGGCGCGAACGACGGCATCGTGTCGGTCGCCGCGATTGTGGTGGGCGTAGCCGGTGCGACCAGCGAGCACGGCCCCATTCTTGCGGCCGGTGCCGCGGGGCTGGTGGGCGGCGCGGTGTCCATGGCGCTTGGCGAATACGTATCTGTCAGCAGCCAAAGCGACAGCCAGAAGGCGCTGATCGAAAAGGAGCGCCGGGAACTTGCCGAAGAGCCCGAGGAGGAGCTGCTCGAACTGGCGGCCATCTACCGGAGCAAGGGCCTCAGTGAGGAAACGGCGCAGAACGTCGCCCTGGAGCTCACCGCACATGATGCGCTGGCAGCGCACCTGTCCGCGGAACTGAATATCGATGAACAGGACATTGTGAGCCCGTGGCACGCTGCGTTTGCCTCGGCCATAGCATTCACCCTGGGCGCGATCCTGCCGATGCTCGCCATCCTGCTGCCGCCTGAAAACATCCGCGTTGCCGTGACCTTCGGCGCCGTACTGGTGGCTCTGGCCCTGACCGGCGCCCTGGGAGCCTGGATCGGCGGCGGATCCAGGGTGCGTGCCGCTGTTCGCGTGGTGGTGGGCGGCGGACTTGCCCTGGCGGCGACATTCGCCCTGGGCAACCTGCTCGGAGCCAGCGGGATCGTCTAGCGCAATTCCAGGGCTGCGACAGCCCGGTCAACTACGCTGGAACCGATGAGCCAGCCACCAGCCGTTCCCGTTCCGCCCGATTTGGCGCGCCGCTACTCCAGCAGCAGTGTCGGCCGGGCATGGCTTGCTTCCCTCCCCGACCTGATCCGCAGCCGCATGGAGCAGTGGGAGCTCGACCTGGACCTTATGCCGGGAACGTTCCCTTGGAGCGGCCACGGCGGGATTGTGGTGCCGGTGCTTGCGGGCGGCACACGTGCAGCCCTGAAGGTTGCCTTCCCCCACGACGAGGCGGTCGTGGAACGGCATGCCCTGGCCCTGTGGAACGGGCGGGGAGCCGTCCGCCTGCTCGCTTCCGATGCAGGAACCTGCTCCATGCTGCTGGAGCGCCTGGACTCCGGCCGGTCGCTCCAGACCCAGCCAATGGACGTCGCCGTCGAGGTGTGGGGCGGGCTCATGCGGGAACTGAGCCTCGTTCCGGACGGTCAGCCGCAATGGCGGGAGTTTCTGCACGTGGCCGCCCGGGCCGAGCAATGGAGCGACGATCTGCCGGCCGAATGGGAGCAGCTGGGGAGGCCTTTTCCCCGTTGGCTCCTTGAGGCTGCGCTGGAGGTGTGCCAGACCAGGGGTGCCGTGGGCCGCCGCTCAGGAGCCGACGTGCTGGTCAACACCGACTTCCACTTCCTCAACGTCCTGGCCCGCCCCGGCGCCACGGAGAAGCCTGGACACCGTAATTTCGCGGCCATCGATCCGCAGCCGATGGTGGGCGAGGCGGAGTTCGCGGTGGCCCCCGTGCTGTGGAACCGGATGGCTGACCTGCCCGCCGTGGATCCCGCGGCAGGCCTGCGGGCACGGTGCCGCGATTTCAGCACGGCGGCCGGGCTTGACGACGAAGCAGCCCGGCAGTGGAGCCTCGCGCGGGAGGTTGACAACGCCCTCCACTACGCCTCGAAGCGGGACCACGGCGGAGATCTGGCCCGGTCGCTGTGGGTTGCCAGCACGCTGGCGGGACGCACCCTGGACGGGCTCCCTGATCCGCGCACGCTGCCTGAACCCGGGCGGGCAGCCGGGCAGACGAATCCGGCATAAGGGCCTTCGGCCCGGCGGTCAGCGGGCGCCGGTCCGGACGCCTTCGAGGGCCGCCCGGACCGCCTCGGCTGCCGTGGTGACGTCGGCGGCGTCGGTGGTCCAGTTACTGACGGAGATCCGCAGCACCTCCCTGCCGTGCCAGCGCGAACCGGACATCCACACCGTGCCGTCTGCTATGAGCCTCGCCGCCACCTCACGGGTGGTGGCGTCGTCACCGAAAGCGACGGAAATCTGCGTATAGCCGACGTCGTTCAGCACTTCCACGCCGTCAAGCACCGCAAGCTTTTCCGCGAGCCGGGCCGCGGAGGCCGCGAGGCGGCGGATCTGCTCGGCCACGCCATCCCGGCCGAGTGACTTCAGCGCGGCCCACACCGGCACACCCCTGGCCCTGCGCGAAAGCTCCGGAACCTTCTGGCTGGGATCACCAGCACCATCCGCATCCTGGACGAGGTAGCTCGCGTTCAGCCCCATGGCGCTGCGCAGTGCCTGCGCGTCCTTGACGACGGCGACGCCGCAGTCATAGGGGACATTGAGGCTCTTGTGGGCATCTGTGGCCCACGAGTCGGCCCGTCCGAGCCCTGCCGTCAGCCCGGCGAACTCGGGGACGGCAGCGGCCCAAAGCCCGAATGCCCCGTCCACGTGCACCCACGCGCGGTGCGCCTTGGACACTGCGATCGCCGCGGCGAAGGGGTCGAAGGCGCCCGAGTGCAGGTTGCCGGCCTGCAGGCACACCAGCACCGGAGCCGGGCCCGAGCTCAGCGCACGGTCAAGGGCACAGTCCAGCTCCGCGGCATCGATGCGCCCCTGGTCGTCGGACGCCACCACGGTTGGACTGCCCAGGCCCAGATAGCGCAGGGCGAGGTCGATCGTCTCGTGCCGCTCCTCCCCCACGAGGCAGTGGATCCGCGGCGCGCCGAAGAGCCCATCGCGGTCCAGGTTCCAGCCGGCGTCTTTGAGCAGCCGCCAGCGTGCGGCCGCCAGACCCGTGAAGTTGGCCATGGTGGCTCCGGTGACGAAGCCGACGTCGGAGTCCTCCGGCAGGCCCAGCAACTGCAGCAGCCAGCCTCCTGCTGCTTCCTCGATGGCCGCCATGGCGGGGGTGGCATAGCGGAGGACCGCGTTTTGGTCCCATGAGCTGACAAGCCAGTCCGCCGCCATTGCGGCCGGCAGGGTGCCACCGATGACCCAGCCGAAGAAGCGGCCCGACGGCATGGCCATGAGCCCGGGTTCCGCATGGCTGGCGAGGTAGTCCACCACGTCCGCCGGAGGCATGCCGGCCTGCGGCAGCTCGCCGCCGAATGCTGCGGCCAACTCCCGGGCCGCCCGCCGCGGACCCACGGGGCGGGTCGGCTGGCTTGCGAGCCACTGGGTGGCATGGCGCACGGCCGCCGCAAGGGCTTCCTGGTAGGGCTCCGCACCCGCTGACATAGATGCATGCTACGCCGACCCCGGGGGTTGTTACGAGGGGGCTCCCACCAGATTCTGTCGGGCCGGGAACTCCCCCTCAAGCGAAGGGTCAGGCAAAGTTTTCCTGCCAGACGTCGAAGCCGAGTTTGATGATCAGGGCGCCCACCACCGCGAGGAAGACGAGGCGCACGAACCGGCTCCCCTGCTTCACCGCCGTGCGCGCCCCCAAATAGCCGCCGGCCATGTTTGCCAGACCCAGCACCAGGCCGACCCCCCAGAGCAGGGAGCCGTGCGGCAGGAAGAACAACAGCGCACCGGCGTTCGTGGCCATGTTGACGATCTTCGCCTTGGCGCTTGCCTCAAGGAACGCGTATCCCATCGCCGAGACCAGTGCGATCACCAGGAACGAGCCCGTGCCCGGGCCGATCAATCCGTCATAGAAGCCGATCACGGCACCGATGGTGCAGGCCACCACATAGTGGGTGCCGCCGTCGTGCCTGAGGACCGTCAGGTGCCCGGCGTCCGGCCTTAACGCCGTAAACAGAGCGACGGCGACCAGCGCCACCACGATGATCGGCTTGAACACCTCGGCCGGCAGCCGGGCAGCCAGCAAGGCCCCGCCGAAGCTGCCGGCCAGAGCAATGGCCGCCATGGGCAGCGCAGTCCTCAGGTCAGGCCGGACCCGGCCGTAGTAGGTGACGGCGCTGGTGCTGGTGCCGAAGATGGAACCCATCTTGTTGGTGGCGAGGGCCTGCACCGGGGTGATCCCCGGAACGAGCAGCAGCGCAGGAAGCTGCAGCAGCCCGCCGCCGCCCACCACCGCGTCCACCCAGCCGGCAGCGAAGCCGGCCACCACTATCAGGATCACAGTGGCGAGCTGGATCGATTCGAAACCCGAGACCACTCTGGCGGCTTCGGGCGGTCAGTTGTTGCGGACGGCGTTGACCACGAAGTCAACAGCCTTGTCCACTGCAACGTTCTCCGCCTCGCCACTGCGGCGGTCCTTGATCTCTACAACGCCGTCCACAAGTCCCTTGCCGACGGCGAGGATGGTGGGCACGCCAATGAGCTCAGCGTCGCCGAACTTGACGCCCGGGGAGACCTTGGGGCGGTCATCGTAAATAACCTCGAGGCCGGCGGCCTCGAGTTCCGAGGCGAGCTGCTCCGCCGCGGCGAAGATCTCCTCGCCGCGGCCCACGGCCACGACATGGACGTCGGCCGGAGCCACTGCCCGCGGCCAGACCAGCCCTCGGGCATCATGATTGGATTCCGCGAGGGCAGCCACGGCACGGGTCACGCCCACGCCGTAGGAACCCATGGTCACCACCACCTGCTTGCCGTTCTGATCCAGGACCTTCAGCTCAAGCGCTTCCGCGTACTTGCGGCCGAGCTGGAAAATGTGCCCCATCTCGATGCCACGGGCGGTCTCAAGCGGGCCCGAGCCGTCCGGGGCTTCGTCGCCTGCGCGAACTTCGGTGCACTCGATCACACCGTCCCAGCCGAAGTCCCTGCCAGCCACGAGGCCGAACACGTGCTTGCCGGCCATGTTGGCACCGGTCACCCATGACGTGCCGCTGACGATGCGCGGGTCCACGAGGTAGAGGAGCCTGGATGCGCCCTCCGTGCCGAGCAGCGGCGTGTCCAGGGACATCCACGGACCAAGGTAGCCCCTGACGATGAGCGGGTTCTTGGCGAGGTCTTCTTCGCCCGCCGCCTCCACCGTAATTTCGCCGGCCACTGGCAGGAAAGCGCCGATGTTCGCCTCAACGCGCTTCAGGTCGACGCCACGGTCGCCGGGGACACCGATGACCACGATCTGGCGCTCACCCGTCGGCAGCGTCACGGCGAGGACCACGTTCTTCAACGTGTCAGCGGCCGTCCAATCGCCGCCGTCGGCCTCGCTCCGGGGAGCGAGCTCGTTGGCAGCGGCCACGAGGGTGTCGATGGTCGGGGTATTCGGCGTGTCCCTTATTTCGGCCGCCGGAGCGTTGGTGAAGTCGATCTCGGCGGGAACCACGGTGGTCACGGCCTCCACGTTCGCCGCATAGCCGCCGGCGGAGCGCACGAACGTGTCTTCGCCGATCTCGGTGGGGTGCAGGAACTCCTCGCTCCGGGAACCGCCCATGGCACCTGCCGTGGCTGCCACCGGAACAACCTCGAGGCCAAGGCGCTCGAAGATCTTCAGGTAGGCGCCGCGGTGCGCGTTGTAGCTCGCGTCCAGGCCGGCGTCGTCGACGTCGAAGGAGTACGAATCCTTCATGATGAACTCGCGGCCGCGCAGCAGGCCGGCACGGGGACGTGCTTCGTCGCGGTACTTGTTCTGGATCTGGTAGATGCTCAGCGGAAGGTCCTTGTACGAGGAGTACAAATCCTTGACCAGCAGGGTGAACATCTCCTCATGGGTGGGAGCCAGCAGGTAGTCCCCGCCCTTGCGGTCCTTGAGCCGGAAGATGCCCTCGCCGTACTCGGTCCAGCGGTTCGTGGCCTCGTAGGGTTCCTTGGGGAGCAGGGCCGGGAAGTGGACTTCCTGGGCGCCGATGGCGGTCATCTCCTCGCGGATTACCTGTTCCACCCTGCGCAGCACGCTCAGCCCCAGGGGCAGCCACGTGTAGATACCCGGCGCGGCACGGCGGATGTATCCGGCGCGCACGAGCAGCCTGTGGCTGGCCACCTCGGCGTCGGCGGGATCTTCACGCAGCGTGCGCAGGAATAGCTTGGAGAGTCTAAGGACCACGGGTCAGTATCCGTTTCTGGGGGAAAGTGCTGATTGTCTGGGTACTAATCTACCGGCAAGGCGGCGCCGGGGCTTCCGCGCGCTCCGCCAACAGGCGCTTCCCGGCGGGAGCTGCCGCAGAAGAGCCACGCCCCACAGCGGAAGCCCCTGGCCGTCTCCGGCTGGTCATCCCTGTGGCGGCGTGGCTCCGCGGCCGGTCATGCCGCCAATTCTCTGAGACCATCCGCACCCGAAGGCACGGTCAGGTAGAACCTATGTGATGGCGGTCACCCATTTCAAGCCCGGTCTCAGAAAAAGCACCGGGCTCAGAAATGCACTGGCATTAGAAAAGCCTGGCCTTAGAAAAGCACTGGCCTTAGAAAAGCACCGTGGCGAAAGTCCCGACCTGGCGGAAGCCTACGCGCTCGTAGGTGGCGCGGGCGCGGGAGTTGTAGTCGTTGACATAGAGGCTGGTGACCGGCGCCATTTTCTGGGCGAGCAGCACCACGGCAGCCATGTACCCGGCGCTCAAGCCCAGTCCGCGGTAGCTGGGGTTCATCCACACCCCCTGCACCTGCGTCACGTCGGTGGTCACGGCGCCAAGCTCGGCTTTGAACACCACTTCGCCGTCGCTGAGGTGAACCAGGGAGTGCCCCTGTCGGATCAGTCCCGCGACCCGGCGGCTATAGAAGTCCCGGCCTCCCAGGTACGGCGAATAGCCCACTTCCTCCTCGAACATCGCCGCGCAGGCCGGGAGAATGGTGTCGAAGTCAGCGTATTGGCCGAACCCCAGCTGCCAGTTGGGTTCCACGGCCGGCGGACCGGCAATGGTCATGAGGGGCTGGTCCGGGCGCACTTCGTGCGCCACATGTCCCAATTGCTCCAGGTGATCGTGCAAGGCAAGCACTGTGTGCGCCGGACCGAAGATGGACGCAAACCTCCGGCCGGAGCGGTGCGCCGCGGCAGCCACCGCCCCGGTGAGCGCGGGCGCGAGCTGGACCGGCACCAGGTTGGCGCCGGCCCAGCAGGCACCAACCAGCAAACCGTCGTCGAAAACGCCCAGAACACTGGCGCCCCCTGGAGTCGGGGCGGCCGTGCCCGTAGATTCCAGGTGCGCCAGGATGAAGACATTCGCCACGGGATCAGCAGCGGCCAACTCGCGCAACCCGGCCGTATCCGCAGCACCCAGTGCCCGCACGGTCACACGGTCCGGAGCGGCTCCGTCTTTATGAGACGCTAACCACGGGGCCACCCTTGACAGCATCTTCGCCATCGGCCTCCCCCATCTCTTCCGCGATACGCATGGCCTCTTCGATCAGTGTCTCAACAATCTGGCTCTCAGGGACAGTCTTGATGACCTCACCCTTCACAAAAATCTGGCCCTTGCCGTTGCCGGACGCAACTCCCAGGTCAGCTTCGCGTGCTTCGCCCGGTCCGTTGACCACGCAGCCCATGACAGCTACGCGCAGCGGGATTTCCATGCCTTCAAGTCCGGCGGTCACCTGTTCGGCCAGGGTGTAGACGTCCACCTGGGCACGGCCGCAGGACGGGCAGGACACAATTTCCAGCTTGCGCGGACGCAGGTTCAAGGACTGCAGAATCTGGTTGCCCACCTTGATCTCCTCGACCGGCGGGGCGGACAGGGAGACACGGATGGTGTCACCGATGCCGCGTGAGAGCAGGGCCCCGAAGGCCGTGGCCGACTTGATGGTGCCCTGGAACGCGGGGCCTGCCTCGGTCACGCCAAGGTGCAGCGGCCAGTCCCCCTTCTCGGCGAGCATCTCGTACGCCGCCACCATGATGACCGGGTCGTTGTGCTTGACCGAGATCTTGAAGTCGTGGAAACCGTGCTCCTCGAACAGGGACGCTTCCCACACCGCGGACTCAACCAGGGCTTCCGGGGTGGCTTTGCCGTACTTCTTCAGGATGCCCGGCTCCAGCGATCCGGCGTTGACACCTATGCGGATGGAAGTGCCGTGGTCCTTGGCTGCCTTGGCGATTTCCTTGATCTGGTCATCGAACTTCCGGATGTTGCCGGGGTTGACGCGCACGGCGGCGCAGCCGGCTTCGATGGCCGCGAAGACGTACTTCGGCTGGAAGTGGATGTCGGCGATGACCGGGATCTGGGACTTCCTGGCGATGATCGGGAGGGCTTCGGCGTCATCCGCTGACGGGCAGGCAACCCGGACGATGTCGCAGCCGGACGCCGTCAGCTCGGCGATCTGCTGCAGGGTGGCGTTGATGTCCGTGGTGGGCGTGGTGGTCATCGACTGCACACTGACGGGCGAATCGGACCCGACGCCCACCGAGCCGACTTTGATCTGCCGTGTCTTGCGGCGGGGAGCAAGGACGGGGGGCGGTGCGGATGGCATTCCCAGGCTGACCGAGGTCACGTGGACTCCTTGTATCGAAGAAAATTAGCGGGAAGGGCTAGGCGTGGTCGGCCAGGAGGCCGGTCACCGGAGCCCATTCCGTGGTGCGTGTGCCGGAGATGACGCCGGCGGCGGCGAAGGGGTCCTGCTTGAGGATGTCGTTCAGCGCGTTCTCGTCGGCGGCTTTGAAGATGAGCAGGGCACCGGCGCCGTCACCGTAAGGGCCGCTCGCGAGGAGCACGCCCTCCTCGGCCAGCCCTGCGGTCCATTCGCGGTGCGACGGGCGGGTGGCGGCACGGACATCCGCGGACTCGGCATCGTATACGTACTCAACAGCGAAAACAGTCATACAGATACCCTATCCCGCGGCCGCCCTACCCGAGGAGCACCACCTTCGTAAAGGCCGCGACACCCGCTGCCCAGAGCATGGAGGTGAGGGTCCCGATGATGAAGCGCTCCGCGGCCACGGGGGTCTCCTTGAGTTCAGCGAAGCGCCCCAGGCCCTTGATGGCCACCACGTAGGCAATGGCCACGGGCTGACCCGTCAGGATGGCCAGGCAGACGGCCAGCCGCTCAAGCACTCCGATGATGGCTCCGCCGCGCAGGATCCGCGTTGCGGGCGGCTCCGGTGATGTTTCCCGGGTGACCGTAATGTCGCCGTCCACCGTGTTGCCGGCGCCCGTGCCTTTGGAATCTGCCGTGCTTTTGGAATCCGCGGCGTCCTGGGGATCCCCGGTGGTCCCGGGGTCCACCGTCACATCGGCCGAAGGATCGTCGGCGTTGCCTGCCGTGCCAGCGGTGGCATCCGCCTTGTCGTCGATAGTCCGGGCGAGCCTGAACACCAGTGCCGTCACGGGCCAGCCCACGAACCCTGCCGCCACCAGGGCCAGTGTGATCCAGAGTGCGTTCACCGTTCTCCTCGGTTGGGTGCTTCCGGGCCGGACGCGTCAAGGATCAGCCCATGGGCGGTGGCCAGCAGCATTTCCACCGCCGGTCTCGCCGCCCATTCTTCCTGCCATCCGGACCGGATGATGGCCCGGCTCACCGACTGTTCGCTGATTCCCAGTTCCTGGGCAACCTGCTTCTGCTGTCCGTGGCGGCCGGGATCGCGTCCGTTTTTGGCCCGGAGCGCGTCTACCACCCGCCACTGGGCCTCAGTCCGTTCCCTGATGAGCCTCCCCACGAGGCGCAAAACAGCTTCTGCATTGGCGCACGCCCTGGCTCCGGCTTCCGCATCGCCCGCGGCCGCCGTACCGCGCCGGACACCGCCCGACACCACCGCCACCGGAACGTGGCTGGCGGCAGCTTTGGCACGGTCCACGGCCTGTCGTGCCGCCACGAAGGCGGCCCCCGATCCCTCCCGGGGACTGACCGGCTGCGGCTCATTCACTGGGCCGATGCCGATCCCCACATACCAGCGGCCGCTGCGGAGCGCGGAGAGGGCCACCTCCACCACGTCGGCCGGCATGTCGAGGACGCCCTGGATCTCATCCCCCACTGAACGTTCAAAGCGGCCCCGGGAAAGCCGCCGCAGTCCGTCCAGCAGCTCGGGCACCCGGTCAATATCGGTACTGCTCCCCCGCTGGTCGATTGTCATGACGTACATTGCTCAACCGTAAGCGGCATACCGCTCAATATCAATCACTTCAGACTGATTATGGTAAATCTCTCAAAATCGACTGATTACTCGATATCAGCTGTTTGGGGTTTATCCGAAGAGATTTACCGGTTTCACGATGTCCGCATAAATCAGCAGCGCACCCATCCCCATCAGCAGGGCTGCCACGACGTAGGTCACGGGAAGCAGCTTGGCAATGTCGAAGGCACCCGGGTCGGGCTTGCCGAAGAGCTTTGCAACGCGCCGCCGGGCCGCTTCATACAGAGCCCCAGCCACATGGCCGCCGTCGAGCGGCAGCAACGGCACCAGGTTGAACACCGCAAGCGCGAAGTTCAGGCCCGCCAGCAGGCCCACCAGGGCGGCGAGCCTGGACTGCACCGGCACGTCTTCCATTGCGGCAACTTCGCCGGCCACCCGGCCCACACCAACCACACTGATGGGACCGTTCGGGTCCCGCGGCTCTTCGCTGAAGGCGGCTTTCGCCACTCCGGCAACACGGGCAGGAAGATTGAGGATGACGCCGGCAACCTGCCGGATGTTCTCCCCCGCCATGGGCAGGACGGACGACGCCGGTTGGGCAACGAGCGCTGTCTGCGCACCAATGCCGAGGAAGCCGACGTCCTGGTACCGGAGTTTGCCCTGGGAGTCCTTCGCCTGCCGGCCGTCGTCGCCGATAACCGGCCGCGCCGACAGCACGGGCGTGACGGTCGTGGTCACCGGTGCGCCGTTCCGCTCCACGGTGATGCTGACTTTGCGTCCCGCGGACGCGCGGATCCAGCCGGTGAGCTCATCCCAGCCGGTGACGGCTTTGCCGTCAAAGGACGTGATGACGTCGTTCGGCTTGATACCGGCGGAGGCGGCAGGCGTCAGCTTGCAGGCGGCGGAGTTCGGATCGACGGTCTCCCCCGCCTTGACCTGGCACTTCGAGACGTCGGCGATGGTCGTCGTCGGCGTGGCGACACCAAACCCCATGAGCAGCACGGCGGTGAGCACGACGCCGATCAGCAGGTTCATCGCCGGTCCGCCCAGCATCACGATGATCTTTTTCCAGACCGGAAGCCGGTAGAACACGCGGTTTTCGTCCCCGGGTCCCACCTCTTCGTGGGCCATGGACCGGGCTTCGGTGGCGAGCGTCTGGAACATCCCGGTGCTGGAGGGACGCACCGAGCCGTCGACCTTGTTGGGCGGGTACATGCCGATCATCGACACATAGCCGCCCAGCGGAAGGGCCTTGAAACCGTATTCCGTCTCGCCCTTTTTGGTGGACCAGACAGTGGGGCCAAAGCCGATCATGTACTTGGTGACGCGCACCTTGAACAGCTTGGCGGGAAGCAGGTGCCCCACCTCGTGCAGGGCAATGGACACCGCGATGCCGACGGCAACGAAGACGACACCGAGGATGAAGAGGATAACGGGACTCATGCTTTCGATCTGCTGCTTCCTAGAGACTGCTCACTGCTAAACGTTCGTGGGCGCGGGCTCGTGCCCACTTTTCAGCATCCAGCACGGACTCGACCGTTAACCGGGAGGAACCCGGGTGTTCGCTGAGGACAGCTTCGATGGTATCCACAATGTCCGTGAACCGGATGCGGCCCTCATGGAAGGCCACCACAGCCTCCTCGTTGGCTGCGTTGAATACAGCCGGATAAGTGCTCCCCTGCTTGGCGGCGTCCTTGGCAAGCCCGACGGCCGGGAAGGCGCTCACATCGAGCGGCTCGAAGGTCCAGCTGGTGGCCTGCGTCCAGTCGCAGGGCGTGGCCGCCTGCGGAACACGGTCAGGCCAGCCCAGACCGAGCGCGATGGGCAGGCGCATGTCCGGCGGCGAGGCCTGGGCGATGATGGAGCCGTCCACGAACTGCACCATGGAATGGACCACTGACTGCGGGTGGACCACGACGTCGATCCGGTCCAGCGGGATGTCGAACAGCAGGTGCGCCTCGATCACTTCCAATCCCTTGTTGACCAGGCTGGCGGAGTTGGTGGTGACCATCAGGCCCATGTCCCAGGTGGGGTGGGCCAAAGCTTCTTCCGGGGTGACGTCCGCCAGCTGCTCACGGGTGCGGCCGCGGAACGGGCCGCCGGACGCCGTCAGGATGAGCTTGTCCACCTCGGCGGCAGAGCCGGAGCGCAGGCACTGGGCAATGGCGGAGTGTTCGGAGTCCACCGGCACGATCTGGCCCTCCGCGGCGGCGGCTTTGACGAGGGAGCCGCCCACAATCAGCGACTCCTTGTTGGCCAGCGCGAGTGTTGCTCCGGCCTCGAGGGCGGCAAGCGTGGGCGCCAGGCCGATGGAGCCGGTGATGCCGTTGAGCACCACATCCGCTTCCACGGCGGCGATCCTGGTGGAGGCGTCCGGGCCGGCGATGATCTCCGGACGGTACCGCGCGAGCCCGGCCGCCCGGGCGGCGTCATCGATCAGGTCCTGCAGGCGGCGGGGATCGCCGGAGGCGACGCCCACCGCGCGCGCCCTCGTATGCACGGCCTGCCGTGCGAGGAGTTCCAGGTTGCCGCCGCCGGCGCTGAGCGCCACGACCTCGAAAAGGTGCGGGGCGCCGTCGACGACGTCAATTGCCTGGGTGCCGATGGAACCGGTGGATCCGAGAAGGACGATTCTGCGCGGCTGGCCCGCTGCTGGTCGGCTGGCTGAACGGCTGGCGCCCGAAGTCTGCATGACTTAAGTATCCCGCACAGCAGACGCCTGCCGCATGCCGCGACGTGGCAGGAGGCTAGCCCAATGCCATCTCCACCACGCCCTTGGCCATCGTGGACACAGCTCCGGCGTAGGCGATCGCCACAACAATCCTGCGGACGACCCCGGGCCGGACTCTGCCGGAGAGGAGATCGCCGGCCACGATCCCGAGGACCATTGCGGCCAGGATGCCCAGCCACTGCCAGCCTTCCAGGGCCGGAAGGTGGCCCCCGGAAAACAGGTATTTGCTCAGCAGCGAGGACAGCCCGGTCGTCACAAAGTACGGCTGCAGGGTGGCTCCGAAGCTCTTCTGCTCCCAGCGCGTCACGATGGCGTAGGCCGTAATGGCCGGGCCTCCCACGCCCGCCGCCGCGTTCATGAGTCCGCTGGTAAATCCCAGCGAGACCAGCGGAACCGGGCCCGAGACCCGCCAGTCGCTGCGGTTCAGCCGCTGAGAAGCCAGCAGCCCCAGGATCAAAAGGGCTCCGATGCAGACCTCCAGCGGCGCCTCCGGGGCGTGGCTGGCCAGCCAGGCGCCGGGCACTACGCCGGTCAGCGCCGAAGCCGCGAGGCCAAGGTAGCGCCGCCAGATGACGTGCCGCCACACCCTGGACAGGATCAGCAGTGACGAGGCCGCGCCGCAGAGGTTGATGATCATCACGCCGTCGAACGGACCCAGGAGCACCACGAGGACCGGCGAGACCAGGAGCCCGAAGCCCAGGCCGGCAAGCCGTTGCGCCAAGGCCCCCGCAACGACCGCGATGAGCACCAGTGCAAACATGTTCCGATCCTACTGCCGCGACTGGTTGTCCCGTCGGGCACTCCTCAACGATCGAGGCTGCCGCCGCACGGAAGTGCCTTGACGCCCTCCGCGGCGGGCGTAACGTGGAAGGGTGGACTGGGCCTCCTGGTTCGACGCGCGGGACTTCGAATTCGCCCGGCAGGTGCTGCAGCGTGGCATCGCCGCGCTCTACTTCGTTGCGTTCCTTTCGTCCCTGAACCAGTTCCCTGCGTTGCTCGGCGAGCGCGGACTCCTGCCCGTACCCGACTATCTGGAGGGGTTCAGCAGGCTGCGGAGGCCCACGCTGTTCCGCTGGCGCTACTCCGACCGGCTGCTGCGTTCAGTGTGCTGCACCGGACTGGCCGTTGCAGCCACCCTGGTTGCCGGGCTTCCGCAGCTGGGGCCGCCGTGGCTGTCACTGATCGCCTTCCTTGCGCTGTGGCTGCTGTACATGTCGATCGTCAACGTGGGACAAACGTTTTACGGCTTCGGCTGGGAGATGCTGCTCCTCGAGGCCGGGTTCACGGTGGCCTTTCTCGGCTCCGACCAGACGGATCCGCCCCGGACCATCCTGATCCTCGTGGCCTGGCTGGTGTTCCGGCTGGAATTCGGCGCGGGCATGATCAAGATCCGCGGCGGCCGGGAATGGCGCGACCTCACGGCGCTGTACTACCACCATGAAACGCAGCCCATGCCGGGACCGCTTAGCCGGCAGGCGCATCTCCTGCCCCGGCCGTTCCACCGGCTGGAGGTGGTGGGCAACCACTTCGCCCAGCTTGTGGTGCCTTTCTTCCTCTTCGCCCCGCAGCCGGTCGCCAGCATCGCGGCCGGCATCATCATCTTTACGCAGCTGTGGCTCGTGGCCAGCGGCAACTTCGCGTGGCTGAACTGGATCGCCATAGTGCTGGCCTTCGCGGCGGTCAGCGATCCCGTGGCGCATGCGGTGCTGCCGGTGATTCCGCTGGACCGGCACACGGCTGATGACGGCCGGCAAACGCCGCTGTGGTGGCTCGTCATCACCCTCGCAGTGACACTACTGCTCGCGGCGCTCAGCTACTGGCCCGTCCGCAACCTGTTTTCGCACCACCAGCTGATGAACGCCAGTTTCAACCGCTGGCAGCTGGTGAACACCTACGGCGCGTTCGGCACGGTGACGAAGCAACGGATTGAGGTGGCTGTGGAAGGCACCATGGAGGAGGAGCCCGACTCGGAGGACTGGCGGGAGTACGGCTTCAAGGGCAAACCCGGCGATGTCCGCAGGTTGCCGCGCCAGTGGGCCCCTTACCACCTGCGGCTCGACTGGCTCATGTGGTTCCTCCCCCTGCGCACCGTGCACGAGGAATGGTTCTACACCCTCCTGGCCAAGCTGCTGGAGGCCGACCATGCGGTGCTGCGCCTGCTGCGCAATGATCCGTTCGACGGCGAACGCCCGCGCTGGGTGCGCGCCCGCACCTACCTGTACCGCTTCTCCAGCCGGGCCGAGTTCCGCGAGACCGGCCAGCGCTGGATCCGGACTCCGCTGTATGAAGCCATCCCGCCGCTCTCCCTAAGGCACGCTCCGGGGCGGCGGCAGTAAGGAACGGCCCGTGCTGGGGCTGCCGCTAGGCAGAGACCCCGGCCCGCCGAATCGTGGACTGGGCGTGCTTGAGGATGGGCCCGTCGATCATCCTGCCCTTGAACTGGAACACTCCGGTTCCTGCCGTACGTGCGGCCTCCAGCAGCTCCCGGGCGGCGGCGACGTCCTCGTCGGCCGGTGCGTAGGCCGCGCGGACCGCAGCGACCTGGTTCGGATGGATGCAGGCCTTTGAGCTGAAGCCGGACGCCGCGGCGTCCCGGGCCTCCTCGGTCAGCCCCTCGAGATCCGGGATGTTGACGTAGACCGAGTCCACTGTTTCCTTGCCGAAGGCCCCTGCCGCGAGCAGCACCGATGACCGGGCATGCAGCGCAACGGCTCGGTAGCCGCCGTCGTCCTTCCTGCTGGACGTCCCGCCGAGGGACGCGAGGAGGTCCTCTGCCCCCCACATCAGCGCCACCACGTTGGGTGCGGCGGCAATGGCCGGCGCGTTCACAATCCCGGCGGCCGTTTCACACAGCGCGATCACGTGGAAGCCCTCGAGCGCCCGCAGCTGCTCCGCGCTTTCGGTCTTGGCCAGCATCACCGTCCGGTATGGCGTGTGCGCCAGGCAATGGAGGTCCTTCTCGAAGTCCTCCGTGCCGGCCGGGTTGATCCGGATGATGGTCCGGCTGGGGTCGAGCTCCGGCCCTTCGCCGGAACTGCCGAGCTGGGCCAGGATCGCCCCCCGGGCCCGTTGCTTGTCCGGCGCCGCCACCGCGTCCTCGAGGTCAATGATGACGGCATCGGAGCGCTCAGCGGCCTTCTGGAAGCGTTCGGGGCGGTCAGCGGGGCAGAACAGCAGGGCGGGGCCCATCACGAAAGTCATACAGTCATTGTCCGATTATTTTTGCTTCTGCGCTTCCGTCTCCGCCTTCAGGTGCGCCTCCCGGGTCCACATCAGGCAGCTGCGTGTCGCCAAGGCAACCACCGCGCCGTCCTGGTTGCGGCCGGTGTGCTTCATGGTGACGATCCCCTGGCCCGGGCGCGATCCGGAGAGCCTTTTCCCGGTGATGACGGTCTCGGTGTACAAAGTGTCGCCGTGGTAGAGCGGGCCGGGGAAGGACACATCGGTCAGGCCAAGCTGCGCGATAATGGTCCCCTGCGTGAGTTGGGTGACGGACTGCCCGACGACGGTTGCCAGGGTGAACATCGAGTTCACCAGCCGCTGGCCGAACGGCTGCCCCGCGCTCCACGCCGCGTCCAGGTGCAGTCCCTGCGTGTTCATGGTCATGGTGGTGAAGAGGACGTTGTCGGTCTCGGTGACCGTCCGGCCCGGCCGGTGGGCGTAGACCACCCCTTCCTCCAATTCGTCGAAGTAGAGGCCCCGCTGTTCAACAACGCGGGGGCTGACGCTGGTAGAGCCGGTCGAAACCCCATCGGCCTTCTGTTCCGGGTGGCCCGCCGTCATACAGTCAGTTCCTGGTCTTCTTCGAACAGCTCGGCGCCGGTGGCCGCAGCCACATCTTCCACAGACACGTTGGGAGCCAGCTCGCGCAGGACCAGCCTGGATGACCTGCCGTCGGCGACCACATCAATCACGGCGAGGTCCGTGATGATCCGGTCCACGCATGCCTGGCCCGTGAGCGGCAGCGTGCACCGCTCCACGATCTTGGGTTTGCCGTTGCGGTCCAGGTGCTCCATCATCACGATCACCTTCTTGGCGCCGAACACCAGGTCCATGGCGCCCCCCATGCCCTTGACCATCTTGCCCGGGATCATCCAGTTGGCCAGATCGCCGTTGGCGGCGACCTCCATGGCGCCGAGCACTGCCACGTCCACATGCCCGCCGCGGATCATGCCGAACGACAACGAGGAGTCAAAAAAAGCTGCCCCCTTGTTGACGGTGACGGTTTCCTTGCCGGCATTGATCAGGTCGGGGTCGACCTCGTCCTCGCCGGGATAGGGGCCGACGCCCAGGATGCCGTTCTCCGAATGCAGGACCACCTCCACACCGGCGGGGATGTAATTGGGGATCAGCGTGGGCATCCCGATGCCAAGGTTGACGTACTGCCCATTCGTGAGCTCCTGCGCCACCCGCGCAGCGAGCTCGTTCCGCGTCCAGCCCTTGCCTTCCGGGTGCGACGTTGCGGCACGCCGGTATTCGTGGCGGACGGCCTCGGGACGGGGCGGCGCCCCCTGTGAGCTGATCGACTCCATGGCTACGCTCCTGCCTGGTCGGTGGTACCGGCTGCGGACGGCGCCGAGAGTGCCACCGTCCGCTTTTCGATGCGCTTTTCGCCCTGCGACGCCACGACGACCCGCTGGACGAAGATGCCGGGGAGGTGGACGTGTTCGGGGTCCAGCTCCCCCGGTTCCACCAGCTCTTCAACCTCGGCAATGGTGGTCCGGCCGGCCATGGCGCACAGCGGGTTGAAGTTCATGGCCGTGGCGTGGAAGACGAGATTCCCGTGCCGGTCGCCCTTCCAGGCGTGGACCAGGCCGAAGTCAGGAGCGAGGGACTCTTCCAGGACGTAGTCCACGCCGTTGAAGGTCCGCACCTCCTTCGGTTCGGAGGCGATCGCGATGCCGCCGTCGGCGTCGTACTTTTGTGGCAGCCCGCCTTCGGACACCTGGGTCCCCACGCCTGCTTTCGTGTAGAACGCGGGGATGCCGGCACCGCCGGCGCGCAACTTCTCGGCAAGCGTGCCCTGCGGTGTCAGCACGACCTCAAGTTCACCGGAAAGGTACTGCCGGGCGAACTCCTTGTTCTCCCCGACGTACGAGCTGATGGTCCGCCGGATGCGCCCGTCCCGGAGGAGGATCCCGAGACCCCAGTCGTCCACGCCGCAGTTGTTGCTCACCGTCTCCAGGTCCTTGGTGCCGTGCTCATGCAGGGCATCTATCAGGGCCACCGGGATCCCGCAGAGACCGAACCCCCCGACGGCGAGCGACGCGCCGTCGGGAATATCCGCAACGGCCTCCGCAGCGCTGGCAACAACCTTGTCAATCATCGTTGATCCTTTCAGGTGTCTCGTCAGGCTCAGCCCCCGGGCCGTTCAGAGCCCGAGTTCGCGGGCGATCAGCATCAGCTGGACCTCCGTGGTGCCTTCCCCGACCTCAAGGATCTTGGAATCGCGGTAGTGGCGTGCCACGGTGAACTCGTTGATGAAGCCATAGCCGCCGAACACCTGGGTGGCATCCCGCGCGTTGTCCATGGCCGCCTCGCCTGCGACCATCTTAGCGATGGCCGCCTGGGTCTTGAACGGCTTGCCGGCGAGCATCCTGGCGGCCGCGTCGTAGTACGCCAGCCGGGCCGTGTGGGCGCGTGCCTGCATGCGGGCAATCTTGAAGGAGATGGCCTGGTACTTGCCGATGTTGTTGCCGAACGCCCTGCGGTCCTTGGCATACCTGACCGAGAGATCCACGCACCCCTGGGCTGCCCCCGTGGCCAGTGCCGCGATGGCGATGCGGCCTTCGTCGAGGATGGACAGGAAGTTCGCGTAGCCCCGGCCCCGTTCGCCGAGCAGGTTGGCCTCCGGAACACGGACGTCCTTCAGCGTCAGCGGATGGGTGTCCGAGGCATTCCAGCCCACTTTGTTGTAGGCCTTCTCCGCCTTGAACCCCGGCGTGTTGGTGGGCACCAGGATGGTGGAGATCTCCTTCTTGATGCTGCCGTCCTTGCGCTCATGCTGGCCGGTCACGGCGGTCACGGTCACCAGCCTGGTGATGTCCGTGCCGGAGTTGGTGATGAATTCCTTGTTGCCGTTGATGACCCACTGCCCGTCCTCCAGCCTCGCGGAGGTCTTCGTGCCGCCGGCGTCGGAGCCCGCCTCCGGTTCGGTCAGCCCGAACCCTGCGAGCGCCTTTCCGGAGGCGAGCAGCGGCAGCCACTCCTGCTTCTGGGCTTCGGTCCCGAAGCGGTGGACGGGCATGGCGCCCAGTGAAACGCCTGCTTCAAGGGTGATGGCCACGGACTGGTCCACGCGGCCCAGCTGTTCCAGCGCGAGGGCCAGCGCGAAGTAGTCTCCGCCCATGCCCCCGGACTCTTCCGGAAACGGCAAACCGAACAGCCCCATGTCCGCCATTTGCGAGACAATCTCGTACGGGAAGCTGTGTTCTTCGTCGTGCTTGGCCGAGACCGGCGCCACTACCTCATCGGCAAACTCGCGGACGGTGTTGCTGAGGTCCTGGTATTCCTCGCTGAGCTCAAAATCGGCCATAGCTAGGCTCCCTTACGTTCATGTGTTGGATCTTGAATTGTTGGTTCTGTTATGTCGGCGGCAGGGTCCGGGACATTGCCGGCCGCCGGGTCCGCGTGGATCGTGGCGAGCACCTGGTCGGCCTTCACCAGGTCCCCGGTCCTGACCGTGATGTGCACCGTCCCGGCCACTTCTGCCACGAGCTGGTGCTCCATCTTCATGGCCTCCACCGAGAGCAGCACCTCACCGGCTTCCACCGTGTCGCCGTCGTGCACGGACACCGAAACGACCGTCCCGGGCATGGGCGAGCGGACTTCCGGGTCCGCCGCGCCCACTTCACGCTCGATGGCGGCCAGCACCCTCGCAAGCCGGGACTCGCGGTTGAGCACTTCGAGTCCGCAGGACCAGCCGCCGCTGCCCACGTAGACGTTCTGCGGGCGCCCTTCCCGGGGGTAGTCCTCCCAGAACGATCCCAGCGCGAACGTGAACTCCTGCCCGTCAACGTCCAGGTCGATGGAACTGCTGGCCAGCCCCAGGACCATGACCTTGTACTCAGGGCCGTCATTGACCCGGACCAGGGCGTGTCCCAGGTCCAGGTCGCTCAGCCAGGTGACGGCCACGGTGGCAAGGTCACCGCCGGGAAGGCCAAAGCTCATCCTCCAGGGCGCG
This sequence comes from Arthrobacter sp. 10L430, assembly GCF_056395245.1. NCBI lineage: Bacteria > Bacillati > Actinomycetota > Actinomycetes > Micrococcales > Micrococcaceae > Arthrobacter > Arthrobacter sp. 10L430. Next base: position 133,392 of record NZ_JBFTJD010000002.1, read on the forward strand.
GGCCGGCCCAGCCGCCAGCCGCGGACGGTGTCCCACGGGGATGCGACGCCGTCAGGACCTTCGTCCATGACCCAGAACTGCAAGGCCGCGGCCATGAGCTCCGCATCCCCTGCGCTCCGGAACGTCAGGCTCGGCATCTTGCGGTCAATCAGCGTGGTGTCCAGGCGGCCGGCGCGGACGTCGTCATCGTTGATCAGGAGCCGCAGGTATTCCACATTGGTCCCGACACCGAGAACGGTGTACCGCCCCAAGGCCGTGTCCAGCTTGTCCAGCGCCGACTGGCGGTCCGGGCCCCAGGCGATGACCTTGGCCAGCATGGGGTCGTAGTCGCTGGAAATCTCCAGCCCGGTCTGCAGGGAGGAGTCGATGCGGATGTGCGGGTCCGCTGACGCAGGGCTCGCGGAGTCAAGGTCTGCCAGGGCGGTAAAGATGATCCCGCGTTCATCGAGCAGCACCACTTCGCCGGAGGACGGCAGGAAGTTCCGCTCCGGAACCTCCGCGTACACGCGCCCCTCAACGGCGTGGCCGTCAAGCACGACGTCGTCCTGTGCCACAGTGAGCACCTCACCGGCGGCGATGCGCACCTGCCACTCCACGAGGTCCACGCCCGTGACCATTTCGGTGACCGGGTGCTCCACCTGCAGGCGGGTGTTCATCTCCATGAAGAAGAACTCGTCCGGGGCGTTGTCCGAGACGAGGAACTCCACGGTTCCTGCTCCGCTGTAGTGCACGCTGCGGGCCGCCTGGCAGGCGGCTTCGCCGATGCGCGCGCGGGTGGCACCGCCGTCGTTCAAGGATTCCAGCAGCGGCGACGGCGCTTCCTCGATCACCTTCTGGTGCCGGCGCTGCAGGGAGCACTCGCGCTCCCCCAGATGGATCACATTGCCGTGGCCGTCGGCCAGCACCTGCACTTCAATGTGCCGCGGAGCCATGACCAGCCGCTCCAGGAACAGGGTGTCGTCGCCGAATGCGCTCGCGGCAACGCGCCGGGCTGTGGCCAGGGTGGCAGGAAGGTCCTCCGGGCGTTCAACAACATGCATGCCCTTGCCGCCGCCGCCCGCGGACGGCTTGATGAGCAACGGATATCCCACGGCCGCGGCGGCGCTGATCAGATCCTCGTCCGTCAGGCCCGGCTCGGCGATGCCGGGAACCACCGGAACGCCATAACCGGCCACATGATTCTTGGAACGGATCTTGTCCCCCATGACCTCCAGGGATTCGATGCCGGGGCCAATAAAGGCGATGCCGGCCGCCGCGAGTGCCCGCGCAAACTCGACGTTCTCGCTGAGGAAGCCGTACCCCGGGTGCACCGCCTGCGCGCCGGTGTCCTTGCACGCCCGGATGATCGCCTCGATCTTGAGGTAACTTTCGGCCGCGGCAGCGGGCCCGATCCGCACGGCAGTGTCCGCTTCCCGCACGTGGCGGGCGCCGTCGTCGGCATCGCTGTAGACGGCCACCGACCGGATACCCAGGGCACGCAGCGTCCGGATCACCCGGCAGGCGATCTCGCCGCGGTTGGCGACCAGGACAGTATGGAACATGGCCGGTTCGGTCCCCGCATCGGAAGCGGATACCGCCGGATTGGTCATCGCTGTCACTGCTGGATTAGTTACTGCTGGATTAGTCACTGCTTGCTCACATCCGGAAGAGGCCGAAGGACGTCTCCGGCAGCGGGGCGCGGGAGACGACGTCAAGGGCAAGGCCCAGTACGGTGCGCGTTTCCGCGGGGTCGATCACGCCGTCGTCCCAGATGCGCGCGGTGGAGTAGTAGGGGCTGCCCTGGTCCTCGTACTGCTGCCTGATGGGGGCTTTGAAGGCTTCCTCGTCCTCGGCCGACCATTCCCGCCCGGCGGCCTCATACTGGTCGCGCTTGACGGTGGCCAGCACGCTCGAGGCCTGGTTGCCGCCCATCACGGAGATGCGGCTCGCCGGCCACATCCAGAGGAAACGCGGGGAATAGGCCCGGCCGCACATCGAGTAGTTGCCGGCGCCGAAGGACCCGCCGATCACCACGGTCAGCTTAGGCACGCGGGCGGTGGCCACGGCGGTGACCATTTTGGCGCCGTTCTTGGCGATGCCGCCCTGTTCATAGTCCTTGCCCACCATGAAGCCTGAGAGGTTCTGCAGGAAGACCAGCGGGATGCCGCGCTGGTCGCACAGCTCGATGAAGTGCGCGCCCTTGAGCGATGACTCGCTGAACAGCACGCCGTTGTTGGCCACGATCCCGACGGGGTGGCCGTGCAGCTTCGCGAAGCCGGTCACGAGGGTGGTGCCGTAATTCTTCTTGAACTCATGGAACCTGCTGCCGTCCACCAGCCGCGCGATGACCTCGCGGACGTCGTACTGCGCGTTGACGTCCGTGGGGACAGCGCCGTAGAGCTCGGCAGGGTCCACTGCAGGCTCGACCGCGGTGTCCACGTCCCAGGCGGGCGCGGCCGGCCGCGGCAGGGTGGAGACGATGTCCCGGACGATCTGCAGGGCGTGCTCATCGTTTTCGGCCAAGTGGTCCGTGACGCCGGAGATCCTGGAGTGGACGTCTCCGCCGCCGAGTTCCTCGGCCGTGACGATCTCGCCGATGGCGGCCTTTACCAGCGGCGGACCGCCCAGGAAGATCGTTCCCTGGTTGCGGACGATGACCGTTTCGTCGCTCATGGCAGGAACGTAGGCGCCGCCGGCGGTGCAGGAGCCCATCACGCTGGCAATCTGCGGGATCTTGGCCGCGGACATCCGGGCCTGGTTGTAGAAGATCCGCCCGAAGTGCTCCTTGTCCGGGAAGACCTCGTCCTGCTTCGGCAGGAAGGCGCCGCCGGAGTCCACAAGGTAGATGCAGGGCAGCTTGTTTTCCAGCGCGATTTCCTGGGCCCGGAGGTGCTTTTTGACCGTCATCGGGTAGTACGTGCCGCCCTTGACGGTGGCGTCGTTGGAGATGACCAGGACCTGGCGGCCATGGACCAGCCCGATGCCGGCAATCACCCCGGCACCCGGCGAATCGTCGTTGTACATGCCGTTTGCTGCGAGCGGGGCAATCTCCAGGAAGGGGCTGCCGTCGTCGAGGAGCTGGTCGATCCGTTCGCGCGGAAGGAGTTTTCCGCGGGCCATGTGGCGCTCGCGGGATTTCTCCGGACCGCCCATGGCTGCCGTGGCGAGCCGCTTGCGCAGCTCGCCTGCGAGCGCCTGCTGCGCAAGGCTGTTGGCCGCGAAGGCCTCGCTGGTGGGATCCAGCCGGCTGGCGAGTGTCTCCATTGACTGCTTCCGTTCCTTGACCGGCCCGACTGCCCGGCCTGGCTGCTTTCGGTTAGTGCCGTGTAACTGAGATTTAGGTTAGTCTCTATTAACTGTGATGTCCAACACAGCCGCGGGTTGCTAGAGTTTGCAGTTGCGAGGAGGAAATGTGCCGATCACGGAGCAGGGCCGGCTTGCCGGCAGCAGGCAGCGCTCACAGCCGGACGCCCTGGCCGAGGGAGCCCAACCGACCCGTGCCACCCAGCGCAGCCGAGCCAAGGAAACCCGCCGGCAGGCTCTGCTGTCCGCCGCCGCATCGCTCTTCGCCGTCAACGGCTTCAACCGCGTCTCCCTGGAGGACCTCGGGGCCGCCGCCGGCGTCAGCGGGCCGGCCGTCTACCGCCACTTTCCGGGGAAACAGGCCGTGCTGGGCGCCCTGCTGCTGAGCGTCAGCCAGGACCTGCTCGACGGCGGACAGCGCGTGGTGGCCGATGCCGGGGACCCTGCAGCGGCCCTGGTCAGGCTGGTGCAGTTCCATGTGGACTTCGCACTGAGCAACCCCGATGTGATCCGTGTCCAGGACCGGGACTTCAGCAACCTTTCCGACGAGGACCAGGCGGAGGTCCGGGCACTGCAGCGCAGCTACGTGGAGCTCTGGGTTGACGTGCTGGCGGGAATCCACACCGAGACGGACACAGCAGACCTCCGGATGCGTGCCCATGCGACCTTCGGGCTGATCAACTCCACTCCCCACTCGGTGAGGAACCATGGCCGGCGAATGGCCATCAAGTCGGCCAGGCCGCTGCTGGAGAACATGGCACTCGCGGCACTGACTGCCCCCGCCGCTCCCCCGGCCCCCGTTCCCCCGGCATAGCGCGCATGAGCGGCCCTGGCCCGCATGACCGTTGCTGCCAGTCAACGGTCATGCGGGCCAGGGCAGCTTCTGCGTTCTAGCCCATCGCGAGCGCCATGCCGGGATCGGCGAGGAGGGCACCGAGGTCCGCCAGGAACCTTGAACCCTGCTCGCCGTCCACCAGCCGGTGGTCGAAGGAGAGGCTCAGGGTCATGACCTGCCGGAGGGCGATCTGGTCCTGGTATTCCCACGGCATCTTCCGCACCGCGCCCATGGCCAGGATCGCGGCCTCGCCCGGGTTCAGGATGGGCGTGCCGGCGTCGATGCCGAAGACCCCGATGTTGGTGATGGAGATGGTGCCGCCGGAAAGGTCCGACGGGCTGGTCTTGCCGGCCCTGGCCGTCTCGGTCAGTTCGGTGAGTGCCGTGGACAGCCCGGCCAGCGTCATCCGGTCGGCGTCCTTGATGTTGGGAACGGTGAGGCCGCGGGGTGTCGCCGCCGCAATCCCGAGGTTCACATAGTTGAACTGCACGATCTCCTGGTTGCCTTCGTCCCACCGGGAATTCAGGGTGGGATTGCGCCGCAGGGCAATCAGGGCTGCTTTGGCCACGAGCGTCAGCGGCGTCAGCTTGAGCCCCGCAAAGGCCTTGCCGGACTTGAGCCGGGCCAGCAGCTCCATCGCAGGCGTGACGTCAACGGTGAGGAACTCCGTGACGTGCGGCGCAGTGAAAGCACTGGACACCATGGCTGCCGCCGTGAACTTGCGGACTCCCTTGATAGGTGTGCGGGCTTCGCGCTCGCCCTGACCGTACCCACCGCGCCCCTGGGGCTGCCCGGCCCCTGCCGCCGCGAGCTCCTGGGCCGCGGCCGGGAGGTCCCCGCCGCCCACGAAATTCCGCACGTCATCCCGGGTTATGAGCCCGCCCGGGCCGCTGCCCAGAACTTCCCCCAAAGCCACCCCGAGGTCCTTGGCCAGCTTACGAACCGGCGGCGTGGACCGGGGACGTTCGGCAGGCGTGGATTCGACAGGCGGGGTTTGCACAGGCCTAGTTTCGACAGGCGGGGATTGCACAGGCTCAACCAGCGGCATCGACGCTGCCGCGAAGTTGCGCTGCCTGCGCACCGGGCGGCCGGAGCTTTCGACGACGGCACCATACCCCACGAGGTTCGGTTCCCTCTTGGCGGGGGCCGCCTCGGTCTCCCCGCCAGCGTCGGGCTGGCCGCCGGCGTCGCCCTCCACCTCGAAGGAGACGATCGGCTTGCCGACTTCCACCACGGTGCCGGGCTGCTCATGCAGGGCAGTAATCACTCCCGCGAAGGGCGACGGAAGCTCCACCACAGCCTTGGCGGTTTCCACCTCGGCGATGATCTGGTTCAGGGTGACGGTGTCTCCGACATTCACCTTCCACCTGACGATTTCGGATTCGGTCAGGCCTTCGCCGAGATCGGGGAGCCGGAATTCCTTGATCATGGTGGCGGTCATCCTTCCAGCCCGCTCAGCGAATTCGGGCGGCCGAGCGCGCGGTCCACGCCGTCGAGAATCCTGTCGAGGCTGGGAAGATGGTGCATCTCGAGCTTGGAGTAGGGGTACGGCACGTCGAAGCCTGTGATGCGGACGGGCGCCGCCTCGAGATGGTAAAAACAGCGTTCGGTGATGCTGGCGGCAAGCTCGGCGCCCAGGCCGCCTGACTGTCCGGCCTCATGCGTGATCACCATCCTGCCGGTCTTACGCACGGACGCCTCCACAGTGGCAAAATCCACCGGAGCCAGCGAGCGGAGATCAATGACTTCCACGGACACGCCTTCATCAGCGGCTGCCATCGCGGCGTCGCGGGCGGTCTTCACGAGCGGCCCGTAGGCCACTAGCGTGACGTCGTGGCCCTCCGTGATCACCCGGGCCTTTTCCATTGACAGAGAACCGGCAGCGTCAAGGGACTCATCCACTTCGCCTTTGTCGTGGTAGCGGCGCTTGGGCTCGAAGTAAAGCACCGGGTCATCGCAGGAGATGGCCTGCTGGATCATGGTGTGCGCATCCTGCGGGCTGGACGGGCTGACCACGCGGAGGCCCGAAGTGTGCGTGAAGTAGGCCTCGGGAGATTCGGAGTGGTGCTCGGGCGAACCGATTCCTCCGCCGAACGGAACGCGGATCGTGATGGGCATTTTCACGGCGCCTTGCGTGCGGTAGTGAAGCTTGGCCACCTGGCACACAATTTGATCGAAGGCAGGGTAAATGAACCCGTCGAACTGAATCTCCACCACCGGACGGTAGCCGCGGTAGGCAAGCCCAACCGCGGTGCCCATGATTCCGGATTCGGCCAGCGGGGTGTCCACCACGCGGTGTTTGCCGAAGTCCTTCTGCAGCCCGTCCGTCACACGGAAGACGCCGCCAAGGGTTCCGATGTCCTCGCCCATGAGGATGACCTTGGGATCGTTTTCGAGGGACTTGCGAAGCCCGGAGTTTATTGCCCGGGCAAAGGTCATCTGGGTCATCAGCGTGCACCTTCCTCTGAATGGGCTCCTGCGGGATCACCGAAGGATGCCAGGTAACGGGAATAATGGTCCTGCTGGCGGTCCAGCCATGAGTTCGGCGTGCTGTAGACGTGTTTGAAAACGTCCAGCGGCTCCGGTTCCGGCATATTGATGCAGCCGGCACGCATCTCGCGGGCCACGGCATCGGCCTTCTGCTGCACGGCGGCTTCAAATTCCTCGGTCAGCAGGCCCTTTCGGTCCAGCAGCGCCTTGACGCGGCGGATCGGATCCTTCGCGGCCCAGTCCTCCAGTTCGTTGGCGTCGCGGTACCGGGTGGGGTCGTCCGCCGTCGTGTGCGGGCCCATCCGGTAAGTGACGGCCTCAATGAAAGTCGGGCCGCCGCCGCGCCGGGCGCGGTCCAGGGCAACCCGGGTGGCTGCCATGACGGCCAGGACGTCGTTGCCGTCCACGCGCATGCTGGGGATGCCAAAACCTGCCGCGCGGTCCGCGATCTGGATGTGGGACTGGAGCCGGACCGGTTCGGAGATGGCCCAGTGGTTGTTCTGGCAGAAGAACACCACCGGCGCCTGGAAGCTGGCTGCAAAGACCAAGGCCTCATTGACGTCGCCCTCGCTCGTGGCGCCGTCGCCGAAATAGCTGATGGCCACGGAATCTGCGCCGTCGTTCTGGATGCCCATGGCGTAGCCGGTGGCGTGCAGGGTCTGGGCGCCAATGATGATTTGGGGCGTCGCCATGTTGACCGTGTAGGGGTCCCAGCCCGAGGATGCGTTGCCCCGCCAGACACGCACAATGTCGGTCAGATCCACTCCGCGGCAGTAGGCAACTCCGTTGTCGCGGTAACTGGAAAAAACAAAATCGTCGTCCCGGAGCGCCCTGGCAGAACCGATCTGCGACGCTTCCTGGCCCAAAAGCGGCGGCCAGAGGGCAAGCTCGCCCTGCCTCTGCAGCGCCGTGGCTTCCGTATCGATCCGCCGGATGGCCACCAGGTCCTCGTACAGGGTGCCCAGCTGCTCGTCTGAAATGTCCTGGACCCAGGGGTCGAACTCCGGGTGGCTGACGCGTTCCCCTGTGGGGGTGATCAGCTGGACCAGGTTCTGGCCGGCCCCGCCTTGATGTCCTGCCCTGTTGCCCGGGCCCCCGGCGGCTGTACCGCCCTGGCCCAACTCGTCTGTCAACACAGTTGTGCAACCTTCTGACGTCGTGTCACCGTCCCGCGGAAGGACTCGTGATCCCGCCGCATTCCGGCCTTCCGGGCGCCGTTGCTCCGGATAATTGTGACCATACTCACAATGCTCAGGCGGTACAACCACCGCCGCAAAAACTGAGCACAATGCATCATATGAACGGCCCAGACCGTGCTAGCCTTGCGCATTATGCAAGCTTTGGATGGCACTGATACCCGGCTCCTTTCGGCCTTGGCGCGCGATCCCCGGCGGACTGTTGTGGCACTGGCCCAGAAGCTCGGCCTGTCGCGGAACACGGTCCAGGCCAGGATGGCCCAGCTCGAAAAGAAACACGTCTTCCTTTCGTTTGAACGGCGCATCAACCCGGTCTCCCTCGGCTACCCCCTGATGGCCTTCATCTCGGTGCACGTCCAGCAGCAGAAGCTCGGAAGCCTGGCAGAGGAACTGGCCAGCGTGCCGGAAATCCTGGAAGGCTACGGGCTCACAGGTTCGGCAGACCTCCTGTTGCGCGTTGTGGCCCTCGACGCCGAAGACCTCTTCCGGATCAACGGAAAAATCCTCGCCTGCGACGGCGTGGACAGGACGGATACGGCGCTGGCCATGGGCGAGCTGATCCCTTTCCGGATCCAGCCGCTCCTGGACCGTGGCTCAGCGACCGACCAGAGCTGAACCCGTTGTCCCGTTCCCGTGCTGCCGGGACCGGGCTATAGGCTAATCCCACGTGAAGTGACCGGGCGCCGGCAGCGGGCCCAACAACCAGGCGCGCCGGTGCAGCGGCTGCCGGAAAGGCCCACCTTGAGCACCACCCCGGACCCGCGTGAGCCAGGGCCGACGCCTCCCAACGGGCCGGGCGGCCAGCAGCCGACCAGCCAGCAGCCGTATACCCGGCAGCGGTTCGGCAGGAACACCCTGCCCCCTACTCCTTTCGGCCTGCCGGGCCAGCCTCCGGCAAAGAGCCGGAAAGGCCTCTGGATCGTTTTGGGGATCGTGGGCGGCGTCCTGCTCCTGGTTGCCGTGGGAGTCACCCTTCTGGTGAATCTCGTGGGCGGGGCAACACGCCCTGCCTCGGATCTCGCCGATGATTTCACCAGGCTCGTCATTTCAGGCGAAACCAACAAGGCCTACAACGACTTTATGGACCCTGCCCTGAAGCAGCAGTTGTCCCTGGAAGACTTCGCCTCGGGGGTCCGCAGCCTGAACCTGGACCCGTCGTGCACCACGTCTTACGACGACCTGAAAGTCAGTGCCCAGAACGGCACCAACATCGCCGACGTGGCGGGCCTCATTCAGTGCAACGGGCGGGACATCGAACTCGTCTACCGCTTCGCCGGGACGGACGAGCTCAAGATGGTCACCATCCGGCTCAAGCCCAAGACCTGACCGTCACCCATCCACCGGCCGGTGTGGTCCGAATTGCTTCCGAGAGTCCCGTCCGGGGCTCCGCAACCCGGCCGGGACGCGTGTCCCGGCCCTACCGGAAGGATTCGGGCCATGCGCAATTCACCGAACCGCCTCATTGCCACCGTCTTCGGAGCCGTCTACCTCCTCGTGGGGCTTGTCGGATTCGCCGTGACCTCGGGAATCGGTTTCTTCTCCACCGAAGGCGCCAACCTCATCATTTTCGAAGTCAATCCCCTGCACAACGTCATTCACCTCGCCATCGGCGCGGCACTGCTGTATGCGGGGCTTAAAAACGTCCCGGCCGCCCGGACCATCAACGCAGGCGTAGGCGCCGTGTACCTACTGGTGGGCATCCTTGGCCTGTTCCTGCTCAGCTCGCCGCTGAACATCATCGCCCTCAACGGTGCCGACAACGTGCTGCACCTGGCAAGCGCCGTCCTGCTGCTGGGCGTCGGCCTGTCCGTCGAGAAAACCCCCGCCGCAGTCCGCGCCTAATGAACGGCGGCCAGGCAGTCCTGCCTCTGGAGAACCCACGGGAAACGGCCGTCCGGCTGCTCGCCGGCTTTGCAGGCTTCGGCACGGCGGCGGTCAACCTCGCGATTTCCTCCAGCCTGTTCGCGGCCGGAGGCCTGCCCGGCCACCCATGGCCAATGCCCCTTGCCACAGCTGCGGCCATCTGGGGAGTCGCCCTGCTGGGCTGGACTGTGGCGGCCCTTAGAAACAGCAGCTTTCCGCTGCCAGGCTGGTCCGCCGTCCTGCTGCCGGCCGCCGCTGCCGTCCACTTGCTGGCGATTGTCACCGGCGGCAGCGGCAACATGGCTGGCCTCAACGTCAGCCACCTCGCCGCCCTGCTGCTGACCCTCACCATCATCGCCGCCCAAGGCTGGCTGCGCCGCCAGGGCCCTGGGAGGACGGACGACGGCGGACTCCCCGGCACAGGCAGCCCGGCCGGCGCTTCCGGTTCAGGACGGATGCTCGCAGCGGCCTTCGCGGGAGCTGTCGCCGTGGCTGCCATAGCGACGCCGGGACTCGCGGCCTCCGCCGCCGGACAGTTCGCCGTCCCGCACGGAAGCCATTTCGACAGCGGCGCGGGAGGACACCACGGTCCCTGACCGCCGCCGTCAGAGCACTGCGACAAAGCAGCCCTTAAGACGGGAAGCCCCCGCGCGGCTCCAACTTTCGGAGGTGCAGTTCAGCCGCGCGGGGGCTTCCGTCATGCCGCCATGTCAGCGGCCTGGATCATCGCTCACGGGGCTAGTGGTCGACGGCCTTCTCGGCGCCCACGCCGGTCAGTGAACGGACCTCCATCTCGGCCTGCTTGGTGGTGTCCTCCCTCTTCTTGTCCAGGACCGTGCCAAGCCAGCCCAGAAAGAATGCCAGCGGGATGGACACGATGCCCGGGTTGCTGAGCGGGAAGACGGCGAAGTTGGCGCCCGGAAGCATGGACGTCTTCGCTCCGGAGACCACCGGGGACAGCGCGATCAGGATGATCGCCGAGGCGAGGCCGCCGTACATGCTCCAGACGGCGCCCTGGGTGGTGAATCTGCGCCAGAACAGCGAGTAGATGATGGTCGGCAAGTTGGCGGAGGCCGCGACGGCAAACGCGAGCGCCACCAGGAAGGCCACGTTCTGCCCGTTGGCGAAGATACCGCCGAGAATCGCCATGATGCCAATGACCACCACGGTGCGTCGCGCCACCTTGACCTCGGTGTCGGCGTCGGCCTTTCCCTTGGCGATGACGCTGGCATAGATGTCATGGGCGAAGGACGCCGCAGCCGTGATGGTGAGCCCGGCCACCACGGCGAGGATGGTGGCGAAGGCCACCGCCGAGATGAATCCCAGGAGCAGCGGTCCGCCCAGGTAGAAGGCAAGCAGCGGAGCTGCGGAGTTGACCCCGCCCGGGGCTGCCTTGATGGTGTCGGCACCGACCAGTGCGGCAGCGCCATAGCCCAGGACCAGGGTGAAGAGGTAGAACAGACCGATCAGCCCGATGGACCACACCACGGACTTCCGGGCTTCCTTGGCCGTGGGCACGGTGTAGAAGCGCATCAGCACGTGCGGCAGGGCTGCCGTGCCGAGGACCAGGGCAAGGCCCAGGGACATGAAGTCCAGCTTGGAGGTTTCGGTCTTGCCGTACTGCAGTCCGGGGTTCAGCACTGCCGGGTTCTTCGCCGTTTCCACCGCGCCGCCCAGCAGGTCGGAGAGGTTGAAGCCGTAGATCGCCAGGACCCAGAAGGTCATGACGGCGGCACCCGCGATGAGCAGCATCGCCTTGATGATCTGCACCCACGTGGTTCCCTTCATGCCGCCGATGAGGACGTACATGATCATGAGGGCGCCCACGACGATGATCACCAGGGCCTGGCCGCCCCAGTCGCTGATGCCCAGCAGCAGGGAGATCAGGCTGCCCGCGCCGGCCATCTGGGCGAGGAGGTAGAAGAAGCAGACGGCCAGCGTGGAGATGGCTGCCGCGATGCGGACCGGGCGCTGTTTGAGGCGGAAGGAGAGGACATCGGCCATGGTGAACTTACCGGTGTTGCGGAGCAGTTCCGCCACCAGGAGGAGTGCCACGAGCCACGCGACCAGGAAGCCGATGGAGTACATGAAGCCGTCATAGCCGTTGACGGCGATGGCGCCCGTGATGCCCAGGAACGAGGCCGCGGACAGGTAGTCGCCCGCGATGGCCGTTCCGTTCTGCGATCCGGTGAAGGACCGGCCGGCGGCGTAGTAGTCAGCCGCGGTCTTGTTGTTCCGGCTCGCCCGCAGGACGATCACCATGGTGACCGCGACAAACAGGCCGAAGATCCCCATGTTCAGGAGGGTTGTGTCCTTGAGCGCGGCGACGTCGACCGCCGCTGGAATGCTGATCATGGAGTTTCCCCGCCCACGCGGTTGCCCGCTCTGTCGAATTCGTGTCCTTCAATACCGTGGCGGATCTCCGCTGCGATGGGGTCCAGCCTCCTGTTGCAGTAGCTGACGTACCACCCGGTGATGGCAAATGTGGTGACGAACTGCAGCAGGCCCATGATCAGCCCGACGTTGATGTTCCCCCACACCTTGATGGACATGAAGTCCGCGGCGTAGTCGGCCAGCAGCACATAGGCGAAGTACCACAGCAGGAATGCAATGGCCATGGGAAACACAAAGCTGCGGTGGCGCTTGCGCAGTTCCTTGAACTGCTCGGTGGCTTGGACTTCCTTGAAGTCCGCGGACGCCGCTACGTCCGGAGTTCGGGCATCATTACCCATCATTCCTCCTCATTGAGACTGCCTCCCACACCGCCGGCCGCACAATCCTCCGCCAATGTGACTCCCATCACTGTGCTCCCTCCTGGGCGGTGTGACCAGTGGTCGCGGAAAACCGGTCGCCTAGCGGTCGCGATGCTGCGGCAAACGGCACGCGCTACGCTGGCTGCATGCCCGACTCTCCCCTTTATTCCGCGGCGGCCTTTGCGGTCATCGCCTTGGCGATCGCCGTCGTCGTCGGCGTTGGACTCAAGGTGCTCCGTTCCTTCCGCGAGCTCGGCACCGATGCCGAGCGGGCCACCTACAACACGCTGCACGCGGCCTCGAAAGCCGGCCAGCACTTGCGGACGGGACTAAATCCCGCGGGGGCCTCGAAAGCCAGCAAACAGTTGCGGGCCCTGCTGGGCTGCGACGCACTGGCCATCACGGACGTGTCCGGGGTGCTGGCATGGGACGGTGCCGCCGATGAGCTCAGGCCGCGGCTGATGGGCCTCGCCGCGGACGTGCTCACGGGCGGACGGACCCAGGTGATCAGCGCCGGGGAATATCCCGTCCTGTCCGTCGGGCGCATTGCTTCCGCCGTCATTGCGCCGATCAGGGCCGGGTCCCGCGTGGTGGGCGTGGTTGCGGCCTTTGCCCCGTCCGCCGGCGCCGGCCTGGTGCGCGCCACGAGCGAAGTGGCGGACTGGGTGGCAGCGCAGGTGGAGCTGGCCGAACTTGATGCTTCGCGGACGCTGCTGATGGAGGCGGAGGTGCGGGCCCTGCGGGCGCAGATCAGTCCGCACTTCATCTACAACTCCCTGAACGCGATCGCATCCTTCATCAATACCGACCCCGCGCGGGCGCGCGAGCTTGTGGTGGAGTTCGCGGACTTCACCCGGTACTCGTTCCGCCGGCACGGCGATTTCACCACCCTGGCCGAGGAACTGCGGTGCATCGACCGGTACCTCCTGCTGGAACGGGCACGGTTCGGCGATCGGGTCCAGGTGAGCCTGCGGATCGCCCCCGAAGTGCTGAGCACGGTCATTCCCTTCCTGAGCCTGCAGCCACTGGTGGAAAACGCCGTCCGGCACGGCCTGGAAGCGAAGGAGGGGCCCGGGCACATCACTATCGCGGCGAACGATTCCGGCGCATTCGCGGAAGTCACCATCGAGGACGACGGCGTGGGGATGGATCCGGTGCAGCTCCAGTCCATGCTCGCGGGGCATACGGACGGCGAACACGTTGGCCTGCGGAACGTGGACGCACGCCTTCGCCAGGTCTACGGTGACGACCACGGACTGGTGATCGAGACGGCTCCAGGGGAAGGGACGCTGATCACCATGCGGGTTCCGAAGTCCCAGCCTGGCCATGACGCCTGAACCCTCCCGGACCGGAAGATAACCTAGAAGCATGATTAACGTCCTCGTCGCCGACGACGAGCTGCCCGCCGTTGAAGAACTCGCCTTCCTGCTGGGCAAGGATGACCGTATCGGCACAATCCACCGCGCATCATCCGGGGCCGAGGCGCTGCGGGCTCTGGAAGCTGAGTCCGTGGATGCTGTCTTCCTCGATATCCACATGCCGGCGGTGTCCGGCCTGGACATCGCAAGGGTGATTTCCCGCAGCCCCCGGCCGCCGGCCGTCGTATTTGTCACCGCCGACGAGGACTGCGCGCTTGAGGCGTTCGAGCTGGCGGCGGTGGACTACCTGCTGAAGCCGGTGCGTGCCGAGCGGCTCGCCCGTTCTGTGGGGCGGATCAGCGAATTGATCCGCGACGGCGGCGCGGCGCCTGAGATGATCACGGTTGACCAGGGCGGCACCACCAGGATGATCCGGCGCGACGACGTCATGTATGTCCAGGCGCAGGGCGACTACGCCCGGCTCCACACCGCCGATGCCAGCTATCTGATCCGGGTCCCCCTGGCGGACCTGGAGCAGCAGTGGGCGGACGCCGGCTTCATCAGGACGCACCGTTCCTACCTCATTGCACTGTCCCACGTCACGCACCTGAAGCTGGCCGCAGCCCGCCCCAGTGTCACTGTGGAGGCCGCCGAACTGCCGATCAGCCGGCGGCTTCTGCCGGCTGTCAGGGAGAAGCTCGAAGCGACCCGCATCCGGCCGCAGGCATGACGCGGATCAGGGTGACGGCGCCGCGCTCCGCGGCCAGGCCTGTCCTCCAGTCGCGGGAAGCGGCAGAGGAATCAGCGGTGGGGCAGGTCTTCGTCCGGTCCCTGATCCGCTCGCAGCTGCGGCTTGCCCTCGTGGTGGCGGGCGGCTTCCTCCTGATCCTGGGCGCCTTCCCGCTCCTGCTGGCAGCCATCCCCGGGCTGGCGGAGTCACGGGTTGCCGGCATCCCCTTCGACTGGCTGCTTCTGGGCGCAGGCATCTACCCCGTGACGGGGCTCAGCGCCTGGCTGTACATCCGCAGCGCCACGCGGAACGAGGCCCGCTACCGCGACCTCGCCGAGGACAGGTGATGGCCCGGTGAACCCCGCCGTGGGGATCGTTGCCATCGCAGCCGTCTCCGTCGCCACGGCCGTCATCGGCTTCTACGGGCTCCGGATTTCCCGGACCACCGGCGACTTCTACGTCGCGTCCCGCACCGTCCGGCCGTGGTGGAATGCATCCGCGATCGGCGGCGAGTATCTGTCCGCCGCGAGCTTCCTGGGCGTGGCCGGACTGATTCTGCTGTCCGGCACCGATGCCCTGTGGTTCCCCGTGGGCTACACGGCCGGGTACCTGATGCTCCTGCTGTTCGTGGCCGCCCCGCTCCGCCGCTCGGGGGCCTACACGATTCCCGATTTCACCGAGGCCCGGCTGGATTCCCGGGCCGTGCGGCGGGTGACAAGCCTCGCCGTGGTTATCGTGGGCTGGCTGTACATCGTCCCCCAGCTCCATGGCGCTGCCCTCACGATCCGGACCACGACGGGCCTGCCGGCGTGGGTGGGATCCACCGCCGTCGTGGTGGTCGTGTGCCTGACGGTCGTGGCCGGAGGGATGCGCTCCATCACCTTCGTGCAGGCCTTCCAATACTGGCTCAAGCTCACCGCGCTGGCCGTACCGTTTGTTTTCATCGTCCTCGCCTTGACAGAAAACGGCTCCCCCGCGGTGGCCGCTGCTGCCACGAACCCCACGGGGCTGGCCCCCGCCGGTCCGTACCAGAACATCTCGCTGCTGGTCGCCCTGCTGTTCGGGACGCTGGGGCTGCCGCATGTGCTGGTTCGGTTCTACACCAACCCGGACGGGCATTCAGCCCGGCGGACCACCCTGATCGTGCTGGGGCTGCTGTCCGTGTTCTATCTGTTCCCCACGGCCTACGGGCTCGCCGGCCGGATGTTCGCGCCGGGACTTGCCCAGGCGGGGCAGGCCGACGCACTCGTCCTGCTGCTGCCCGGACGCCTCATCGGCGGACCGGCCGGCGAACTGCTGTCCGCGCTGGTCGTGGCGGGCGCCTTTGCCGCTTTCCTCTCCACGACGTCGGGACTCGTGGTTTCCCTCGCCGGCGTGATCAGCCAGGATGTGCTCGGCGGCAGCGTCCGCGGATTCAGGCTGGCCGCGCTCATTTCCGCGACGGTTCCGCTGGGCCTGGCGTTCATGACGGATTCCCTGGCTTTGGCCGGCAGCGTGGGACTGGTGTTCGCCTTCACGGCCTCGACCATCTGCCCGGTGCTGTTGCTGGGCATCTGGTGGCGGGGCCTTACGGACGCCGGGGCCATCGCTGGCATGGCGACAGGCGGCCTGCTGTGCGGCGGAGCCATGGTGGCCGGCGGTGCACTCGGCGCTGCCGGCACGCCCTTCTGGCTGGCGCAGCCCGCAGCGTGGACAGTGCCCGCCGCCTTCGCTGTCATGATCCTGACGTCCAGGGCCACGAAAAAACGGGTCCCGCGAACGATCACCAAGGTGATGACCAGGCTCCATACGCCAGAACGGCCCCTCGCCACAGAGCGTTAAGTCACACGCGTTCCACGGCGGTCGGAGTGCTGCGTCATGTTGGGGTCAGTCGATGGCAGCCATGAGTTCGACCACCCGGTCCAGGAAGGCGTCCACCTGGGTTTCCTCGTAGCCGTCCTGGCCCACGGCCGGGCGGAACACGGCGCGGCGGACGTTATCGACGCTGAGCGGCTTGTCCTCTTCGAGGTAGCCGATCAGGTCCATGCACAGCCGGTCCACGTCCTTGGTGCTGTAGCTGCGCGCCTTCTTCTTGGCCGGGCGGCGGAACCGCTCGCCGTCGGGCCGGTGGAGCCGGCCCCTCAGGGTTCCGGAAAGCTGCCCGATCTGCCGCAGCCAGGCCTCTTCTCCCTGCTCGGCTATGAGTTCGTCGCGTTCACGCCGGGCGAAGGCATCCTCCAGCCGGTCCAGCGCCGCGTCCACGTTGGTGGCCGCGTATCCGCCCTTGACGGGGTCGAAGGACACGGCCCGGACGTCGGCGCTTCGGATGGGGTGGACGGCCGTCTCGGGTGTCTCGAGTGAAACGCGGGCCCGCTGCAGGAACTGGTCCACCTGCTTGGCGTTATAACCGTATACGGTGCGGGCCACGCGTTCGAAAGACGCGGGAATCTGCCGTTTGCTGTCCACTCTTACCATGTTTCCTTCAATGCTTTTCAGCTAAGTCGTAACCGCACCATTCTACGGCGTTGCGGTGTGCCGCCCCGTGCCGGGTAGCTGTCAGGCCCCGGAGACGAGGACGAACAGCAGGAAGGCCACCGGGGACGCGAAGACGATGGAATCCAGCCGGTCCATGACCCCGCCGTGGCCGGGAAGGATGCTGCTCATGTCCTTAATGCCGAGTTCGCGCTTGACCATGGATTCCGCAAGATCGCCGGCGGTAGAGGATGCCACCATTCCCACGGCGAGAATCACTCCCACCCACCACGGTTTCCCGAGTACGAAGACACAGGCCAGGATGCCAATCACCATCGCCCCCGCAATGGATCCGGCAAAACCTTCCCACGATTTCTTGGGACTGATCTTGGGAGCCATCGGGTGCTTGCCCAGTGAAGCGCCCACCAGGTAGCCGAAGGTGTCGTTGGAGACCACCAGCAGAAGCAGAATGACCACCTGCCAGGCACCCTCGGGCACCGTTCCGCCGGGCCACAGTCCTATGGGGGTCACGCCCACCGCAACGTGGAGCGGCAGTGCGGCGAAACTGATCAGGAAGGGAACCCACGCCAGGGTAAAGACACCGGCGAAGATGCTGCGTGACGAGCCGACGGCGCTTTCGACCGAGCGCCACAGGAGAACAGCCACGCTGCTGGCCAGCAAGGCGAACAACAGGCTTTCCAGCCCACCGAAGTAGGCCGAAAACGGCATGGCCACGGTGCCCACCATCACCGGGACAATGGGCAGCCGCGTGCCGTTGGCCTCCAGTGCGCGGAAGATTTCCCACACTCCAAAGACGGCGAACGTGGTGGTCACTGCGACGAAACCCAGCGGCAGGAACAGCAGCCCGCCCAGCACTGCGAAGAGCATGGCCAGTCCGACGGCGGTTGCCGCCGGCAGGTTGCGCCCGGCTCCGGGCGTCGGATTAGGCCTCGGCTGCCGGGTCCGCGATCGCGCCCGCGCTCCGGGGGCCTGCTGTGCTTGGCCCATCAGACTTCGAGCAGCTCTGCTTCCTTGCGCTTCAGCAGCTCATCGATACCGTCGACATGCTGCTTGGTGATGGCGTCGAGCTCCTTTTCCCCTCGGCTGCCCTCGTCCTCGCCGGCCTCGCCGTCCTTGACCAGACGGTCCAGGGTTTCCTTGGCCTTGCGGCGGATGTTGCGAATGGAGACCTTGGCGTCTTCGCCCTTGGACTTGACGATCTTCACGTATTCCTTGCGGCGTTCCTGAGTGAGGTCGGGAATGGTGATGCGGATAACGTTGCCGTCGTTGGACGGGTTGGCTCCGACCTCAGAGTCACTAAGGGCACGTTCAATGTCGCGCAGGGCGGTCTTGTCGTACGGGGTGATCAGGATGGTGCGCGCATCGGGAACCGCGAAGGACGCCAGTTGCTGAAGGGGCGTGGGTGTTCCGTAGTACTCCACCATCACCTTGTTGTAGAGGCCCGGGGTTGCCCGGCCCGTCCGGATCGAGGCGAAGTCTTCCTTGGCTACCTCGACTGCCTTGTCCATCTTGTCCCCGGCTTCGAGCAAGGTTTCTTCGATCACGGTCTCTCCTCAGAAATCGGTTCCCGGCGGACCGGGGCATTTCACAATCCTGGTCCCGCCCGATGGACGGAACCTTCCTAGAAATATCCTAGCTGTAACTAGGGGGTGACCAGCGTTCCCAGCTCTTCACCGCGGATGGCCCGCGTGACGTTGCCTTCGCCTTCCATGCCAAACACCACCATGGAGAGGTTGTTGTCCTTGCACATGGTCATGGCCGTCTGGTCCATGACCCGGATGTCGCGGCGGAGCGCGTCGTCGTAGCTGAGCTTTTCCAGCTTCTCGGCGGTCGGATCCTTCTTGGGGTCGGCGGTGTAGACGCCGTCCACACCGCTCTTCGCCATGAGCACCACGTCCGCGTGGACCTCGAGGGCGCGTTGCGCGGCCACCGTGTCCGTGGAAAAGTACGGGAGGCCGGCGCCGGCACCGAAGATGACCACCCTGCCCTTCTCCATGTGGCGGATGGCGCGGCGTGGAATGTACGCCTCGGCGACCTGTCCCATGGTGATGGCGCTCTGGACACGGGTCCCGACGCCGGCCTGCTCAAGGAAGTCCTGGAGTGCCAGGCAGTTCATGACTGTTCCCAGCATGCCCATGTAGTCGGCACGCGAGCGGTCCATTCCGCTTTGGGACAGTTCGGCTCCGCGGAAGAAGTTGCCGCCGCCCACCACTATGGCAACCTCGACGTCGGGAACGGCTGCGGCGATCTGTTTGGCGACTCCGCGGACGGTGTCCGGGTCAACACCGAGCTTGCCGCCTCCGAAGACCTCACCGGACAGCTTCAGGAGGACCCGGCGCCTGCTCTTCTCTGACTGGACTGAAGTATTGACGGCTTCCATGGTGCCTTCCCGTTGGTGAGTTCTGAGCTAGGTTATCGTGCTGTGCGGCCAAAGCTCATATTCCGCTGTGGCCGGTGCATGCAAAAGGGGCGGCCACCGAAGTGACCACCCCCTTGCGTGTCTGACTAGGAACCGACGCGGAAACGCGTGAAGGCTGTTCCCTTGACGCCGGCCTCTTCGAGGATTTGCGCAACAGACTTCTTGGCATCCTTGGCGAAGGCCTGGTCGACCAGGACTTCACCCTTGTAGAAGCCCGTCACGCGGCCTTCCACAATCTTGGTCATGGCGGCTTCGGGCTTGCCCTCGGCCTTGGCAGTCTCCTCGGCGATGCGGCGCTCGGACGCGACCAGGTCAGCCGGAACATCCTCGCGGGAGAGGTAGTTCGGGGCCATGGCTGCAATGTGGACCGCGACGTCGTGGGCTGCGGTGGCAGCAGCTTCACCTTCACCGTCAACGGCGAACAGAACGCCGACCTGGGCCGGAAGGTCCTTGGAGGTCTTGTGCAGGTAAGCGTCGACCGTGGCACCCTCGATGCGGGAGATGCGGCGGACTACTACCTTCTCGCCGAGGATGGCGCCCTCTTCGACAACAACCTCGGACAGCGGCTTGCCGTCCACGTCGGTGGCGAGCAGGGTCTCGAGGTCGGCTGCGCCGGACTCGACGGCGATGGCCAGGACCCTGTCGGCGAGCTGGATGAACTTGTCAGCCTTGGCCACGAAGTCGGTCTCGCAGTTGACTTCAATCATCACGCCGACCTTGCCGTCGACCTTGGCAGCAACCAGGCCTTCAGCGGTGGAACGGCCTTCACGCTTGGTAGCGCCCTTCAGGCCCTTGATGCGGATGATCTCGATAGCCTTCTCGGCGTCGCCGTTGGCTTCGTCGAGAGCCTTCTTGACATCCATCATGCCGGCGCCGGTGCGCTCGCGCAGAGCCTTGATATCAGCGGCAGTGTAGTTCGCCATGTGAACCCCTCTGTCTAGAAAATGTATGTGGTGTACGGACCGACAGGACGGCAGCTCACCTGGTGAGCCGCCATCCTGTCAGTTACCCCGGCGCCGCGAACAGCGTCGGGAAATCCCGGTGGAGTTGTTTACTTCTCGGCGTCGGTGGCCTCGGCAGCAGCCGGGGCTTCCTCTGCAGCGGGAGCAGCTTCAGCAGCCTGTGCCTCAGCAGCCGGGGCTTCCTCTGCAACCGGTGCCTCAGCAGCAGGTGCCTCAGCAGCGGTGGCCTCGGCCTTGCTGCCCTCGAGGAGTTCGCGCTCCCACTCGGCCAGCGGCTCTTCCGGGGTCTCGGCAGTGCCGGTTGCACGCTGGTTGCGGGCGATCAGGCCCTCTGCAACAGCGTCAGCAACAACGCGGGTCAGGAGGTTCACGGAGCGGATGGCGTCGTCGTTGCCCGGGATCGGGAAGTCGACTTCGTCGGGATCGCAGTTGGTGTCCAGGATGGCCACAACCGGGATGTTGAGCTTCTTGGCTTCGTCAACAGCCAGGTGTTCCTTCTTGGTGTCCACGATCCAGAGCACGGAGGGTGCCTTGGTGAGGTTGCGGATACCACCGAGGTTGGACTCAAGCTTCGTGAGTTCGCGACGGAGGAGCAGCAGTTCCTTCTTGGTGTAAGCGGAACCGGCGACGTCGTCGAAGTCGATCTCTTCGAGTTCCTTCATGCGCTGGATACGCTTGGCAACCGTCTGGAAGTTGGTCAGCATACCGCCGAGCCAACGCTGGTTGACGTACGGCTGGCCAACGCGGGTGGCCTGCTCGGCAATTGCTTCCTGGGCCTGCTTCTTGGTACCGACGAAGAGCACGGTGCCGCCGTGTGCAACGGTGGCCTTGACGAACTCGTACGCGCGGTCGATGTAGGACAGCGACTGCTGGAGGTCAATGATGTAGATGCCGTTGCGCTCCGTGAAGATGAATCGCTTCATCTTCGGGTTCCAACGACGTGTCTGGTGTCCAAAGTGGACGCCGCTGTCAAGCAGCTGGCGCATGGTTACGACGGGCATGCCGACGCTCCTTCCGGCAGGTCATTCATGAGAGAGCCCGTAGGCCGCTCTTACCCTGCCAATAGTTGACGGTTAATTAGCTTCGCCCAAGGCAGGCGTTGCTCCTGGCATCCATTGCGCTTCTCATCAGGACCGTTGCCGGACCTGACCGCAAGAGGCACAATCCTCCGCCGGGAACCTGTGGCTTCCGGTGCTGGAGGGCTGGATACGCGTAGTCAGCTGCTGCTCCCCCGCACTCCTGAATGGGGCGTGCTGACGCTACCCAAGAGAATTGGAATACGTTGAGGGCACAGCAAACTGCTCCGTCAAGTGTACTACAGCGGTCCGCCGCCGATGCACCAACTTCCACGACTCCGCGGGCGTTTTCCACATACGGCGCGACGCCTGTTTTCACCATCCGGCATAGGCGCAAAGCTGGACAGATGAAAGCCTCCGTCCTCCTGACAGCTCTCCTGATCGCCGCTGCGGCCGCGGCGCCCTCGGCTGTTCCAGGAAACGGTCCGCCGGGCACCGGGCTCAGTCCGGCGGTTGTGCCGCCCGCTGCGTCGTCGTGGATCTGGCCGCTCACTCCCCGGCCCGCAGTGCTGCGGGCCTTCGATCCGCCGGACAAGCCGTGGCTCAGCGGGCACCGCGGCGTGGACCTCAGGTCGGCGTCCGACGGCGCCCCGGTCATCTCCCCGGAGAACGGCACCGTCAGCTTCGTGGGAGTTGTGGTGGACCGGCCCGTCATCACCGTTGACCACGGCAACGGTCTGCGCAGCAGCTTCGAACCCGTGCGCAGCACACTTTCGAAGGGCGACGCCGTGGGCAAGGGAAACCCCCTGGGCACGCTGCTCCCCGGGCATTGCGGGGCGACGCCATGCGTTCACTGGGGTGTGCGCCGGGGAGACGACTATGTGAATCCACTGCAATTCGTCCTGGATCTGAGGCCATCGGTCCTTCTGCCACTGGAGCGGGATCCTCCCGGCTGACCGAACGCGTCAGGAGGGGGCAGCCGGCGGGTACAGGCGCCGACTAGACGATGGCCGGACGACTAGACGATGGCCGAGACGCCGGTGATGGCGCGCCCCGTGACCAGGGTGTTCACTTCGTGCGTCCCTTCGTAGGAGTAGACGGCCTCGGCGTCGGCGAAGATCTTGGCCATCTCGAAGTCGGTGACGATGCCGTTTCCGCCCAGCAGGCTGCGGCCCATGGCCACGCTTTCCCGCATGCGGGCGGTAGTAAAGGCCTTTGCAAGCGCTGATTGTTCGTCCTTGGCCTGCCCGGCGTCTTCCAGCTGTGACAGGCGGACCATCATGCCCATGGAGCTGACGGCATTCCCCAGGATCTGCACAAGCTGGCTTTGCACCAGCTGGAAGGAGGCCAGCGGGCGTCCGAACTGATGGCGTTCCACGGCGTAGCGGCGGGCGACGTCGAAGGCGGCCAGCTGCTGGCCCACAGCCTGCCAGGCCACGGCGAGGCGCGTGACCTTGAGGACCTTGTTGGTGTCGCGGAAACTGTCGGCGTTGGCCAGCTTGAAGAACTCCGGGACTGCCACGTTCTCGAGTGTGATGTCCGCGTTCTGGACCGTCCGGAGGGAGATCTTGTTCTCGATCTTGGTGGCGCTGAACCCGGGGAGGGTGGTGTCCACCAGGAAGCCCTTCACCTGGTTGTCGGTCACATCCCGGGCATAGATGACCACCCAGTCCGAGAACGTGGCATTACCGATCCAGCGCTTGGCGCCATTGAGGATCCAGTGGTCGCCGTCGCGCCGTGCCGTGGTGCGGGTTCCGCCCGCAACGTCGGAGCCGCCCAGCGGTTCCGTCAGGCCGAAGGCGCCGATCTTCTTGAGGGAGTAAATGTCCGGCAGCCAGGCATCCTGCTGTTCCCGGGAGGCAAGCGCTTCAATGGATCCGGTGAAAAGGCCGTCGTGGACGCCCATGAACGTGGCGATGGACGTATCCGCCCGGGTGACTTCCGCGTGCACAATGCCGGCAAAGAGGTTGGAGTAGCCCTGGCGCCGAACTGGGCTGACGAGGTCGATCTCGGCCAGCTTAGGAATCAGTTCCATCGGGAACTCGCCACGGTTCCAGCAGTCCACCGCTATGGGCTTTACCTCGCGGGCCAGGAAAGCGCGGATCTCGGCCAGCCGGTCCTGCTCCTTGCTGTTGAGCAACTGCTCGAAGGCGAAAAAGTCTCCGTCGGCGTAGGGAAGGTTGTTGATGTCAATTGCGGCTTCGGACATGGTGTTCCTTCGCGGTGATCAGCAGTGACCTGAGAGACTCCGGGCATTGCACCTGGCGTATGTTACTGACCAGTAACTTACCGCAGTTGCCGCGGTAAACAAAGCCCACGGAAACGACATCCTTCCCCGTGGAACGAGGCGGGCCCGGAGACCGGGCCCCCCGGAAAGCAGAAAGAGCCGTGACCGACGTTGAAACGTCGGTCACGGCTCTGTGCAGAACGGGTAGGGCTACTCGGACTTGAACCGAGGACCTTAGGATTATGAGTCCCGCGCTCTAACCAGCTGAGCTATAGCCCCCCGCCCCCCCGATTCCGGGGCCCCGGACCGGGGCCCGTCATCTGAGGGGCAGAAACACTCTAGCAAACTGGCGAACGGCTTTAGACCACGCGCCCCTCGACGGCCTGCTTCCAGAAGACCTTCTTCCAGACGACGTCCTTCTAGACCACTTTGTCGTCGTAGCTCGCGCCGCGGTATAGATCCTCAAAGGTCTGCAGGGTCCCCTGGATGCTGTGGGGCTCCACCATGCAGCGGCTGGCGTGCCCCATGGCCTTCCGCTCCTCGGCCGGCAGGCGCAGGATCCGCGTCAGCTTCTCTGACAGGTCCGCACTGTCATTCGGAGCGAACAGGTAGCCGTTCTCGCCGTCCCGCACCAGGTGCGGTAGCGCCATGGCGTCGGCCAGCAGCACGGGAGTGGAGGCGGACATCGCCTCAAGGGTAACGAGGGACTGCAACTCGGCGGTTCCCGGCATGCAGAAGATGTCCGCCCGGATGTAGGCCTCGCGGAGCTCTTCGTCGCTGGCAAGGCCCAGGAACTTCACCCGGCCCTGCAGTCCAAGCCGGTGGACGAGGGACTCCAGGGCAGGGCGGACCTCGCCGCCGCCAACGATCTCCAGGTGAACATTCAAGTCCGCGGGAGCGGCCGCCACGGCCTTGATCAGCACATCGACGTGCTTCTCCTCCGCCAGGCGGCCGGCAAACAGCACTGTCGGATGGGCGTGCGGCTCGATGACCTCGTCCGGCTTCAGTTCGTATGCGGCGGAGTCGATGCCGTTGGACAGCGGCAGGACCTTGCGCAGGAAGGCATGCTGGTGCATCGCCTTCGCCGCCAGCGGTGTGGGCGTCGTGACGACGTCAGCCTGGCCCATCACCTTGCCCATGTCCCGCCAGGAAATCTTCCCGATGATGTCCTTGAACCACTGCGGGAACGGCAGGAACGGATTGAGGTTTTCCGGCATGAAGTGGTTCGTGGCAACTATCCGGATGCCGCGCTTCACGGCCTCGTAGAGCACGTGCTCACCAATCATGTAGTGGCTTTGGATGTGCACCACGTCCGGCTGGACCTTGTCGAACAGGAGGCTGATCTCCTTCTTGATCTCCCAGGGAAGGCAGATCCGGAAATACTCATGCGTGAAGACGCCGTGCGAGCGAAGGCGGTGGACGGTTGCTTCCGTGCGGAACTCCGTGAAGCTCCTGCCCTTGTCTGGCCGGCAGGCAAGGACATGGACATTGTGTCCGCGGCCGGTCAGGCCTTTCGCCAGCCGGTAGCCGAACTGAGCGGCTCCGTTGACGTGGGGCGGATAGGTGTCGGCCGCAATGAGGATGGTCAGGGGACGCTGGGCATCGGGCATGGTCACGTGGAGAGCTCCTGGTGGTCACGGCGTGTTCAGCTGCGGCTGTCCACGCCGGGTGGCCGCTGGCACGTTTTGCGCCTGGCCCGCTGTGAAAAGTCGGCTAGTGGGACGCCCTGCCAGCGGCCTTCCGAGCGTCTTTCTTCCGCTTGGTGACCTCGGGATGGTGCCGGGAGAGGGCGATTACTCCCACGATAGCAAGGGTTGCCGCCGTACCCATGGCAATCGCCATCACGGCGTGGACATCGGGCCGCAGCTCACCCAGGATGGCGATGCCGATCGCGATGCCCACAATGGGGTCGATGACGGTCAGGCCGGCGATCACGAGGTCAGGCGGCCCGGTGGAGTAGGCACTCTGGACAAACCAGGATCCGAGCCCGCCTGCTGCAGCAATGGCGAGCACGGTGTACCACTGCACGTTCAGCAGGCCCAGGCCGTTGGGGTCGAGCAGGTGCTTGCCGATAATCCTGGTCAACACCGCCACGAATCCGAACAGCACGCCGGCGCCAAGAATGTAGACAAAGGCACTCAGGCGGTGCTTGAACATGGCCGCGAGGGTGCCGAAAATACCCACGGCAAGGGCGAGCAGCAGCACAATGGTGAGTTCGTCGTCGGAACTCACATGGTGGTTTTCCTGCGTGACGTTCACGGCAAGCAGGACGAACAGCGCGGAGCCGGTGACGCAGGCGCTAATGGCCACCACGGTAGCGCGGTTGATGCTCAACCCCTGATCCTTGGCATTGACCACGGTGGTGATCACCAAAGCGATGGCGCCGATCGGCTGCACCACGGTCAATGGGGCTGTTACCAGCGCGGTCGCATTCATCACCATGCCGGTGCACAGGAGGAGCAAACCGAAGACCCACCGCCGGTTGCGCAGGAGGCGAAGGAATCCGTTGGAGCTGAGGGCCAGGCCGCCGGTATCGGCCTTGACCGCGCTGCCTTGGCGCTGGGCACCAAAGGCAAGGAAAATGGCGCCCATCACCGCAAGGAAAACCGCCAGCCACACCATCAGCTGTCCCCGCCGTCGGCTGTAAGCATCGTGCCCTTCCGGCGAATGGCCCAGAAATAGTTGTAGGCCGCTATCCAGTGGCCGATCAGCCCCAGGCCGAGCACGATCCAGGCGGCCACAAAGAAGGCAGCGGCTGAAGGAATGTCCAGCTTCGACACCACCAGGAGCGGAGTGCCCAGCAGCAGCAGTCCGGTGCGGGCCTTGCCGATCCGGCTGACCGGCAGATCCGGATGGCTGTGGAAATAGAAGAGCGACATGGTCAGCAACACGGCGTCGGGGATCACGAGCGCAGCCAGGTACCACCACTGCACCACACCGGCGATCACCAGCGTCACCGCCACGGAGAGCAGCGCCAGCCTGTCAGCGATAGGGTCCATGACCCGGCCCAGTTTGGAGGCCTGGTTGAACCGGCGGGCAACGTAGCCGTCCACCCAGTCGGTGCTGCCCATGATGGCGAGCACCAGCACGGCGAACCCGTATTCTTTCTGTGCCAGCACGAGCCAGATGAAAAGCGGCACGCCCATAAAGCGCAACACCGTGATGAGATTCGGGACAGTGAAGACCAGATCCTGATCGACGTGCGGCTGGCCGGGTCGGGAACCAGCGCCGATAAACCTCATCCGGTCCCCCTCTCCATGGCCGGCGGTGTCTTCCTGTCAGAGTTCAGGGCAACACTCAGCTCTTGAACAGTTTGCGCAGCAGGGCAAGCAGAACGGCGGTGGACGCGGCGAAGGCGAGCAGCGGCTTCCACCGTGCCTCCAGCTGTTCCGGCAAGGAACCTGCGGCCGTGCCTCCGGAGGAAGACACTGAAGCGGACAGGGCCGCAAACTTTTCGCCTGCGCGCTCCTTGCCGTCCTTGAGCTTGTCCTTGCCCTGGTCCAGGCGGTGCCTGGCTGTGCCGAGCAGGGCCTGGGCCTGGGTCTTGACGTCGATTTCCTCGCCGAGTTCGTCGCGGACCCCCGTCAGGTGTTCGCGGCGCTGCGCCAGGCGGCGGTGAAGTTCGGGCTCAGTAACGGCCGGCACGTCAACGGCCTCTGCGGCAGCCTTCGCTTCTTTGTCCGCCTTGGCCTTGGCTTTGGCCGCAGCCTTGGCTTCCTTGGCGGCCTTGGCCTGGGGCGAGTTGGGATCCAGCAAGGCAGCGTCGAAGTCCGAGCCCTCCTTGGCGATCCCAAGGTCATGCTTCAGGCCGCGGATGGTTTCCTCGGGGACCAGCGGCATGGCCTTCTTGAACTTCCGGAGGCCGATAAGCCCGCCAATCAGCGCGATGAGGAGGAATACCGCGCACACCAGAAGCGCCGCGAGCCAGGCCGGCATCACGGTGGCGAGCCCCATGATGGCTGCGACGATCAGCCCGGTCACCAGGAACGCCAGGAAGACGGCGGCCACACCAAAGAACGCTCCGGCAACGCCGAGCTGTTTGCCCTTGCGCTTGACCTCGAACTTGGCAAGGGCGATCTCGTCGTTGAGCTGGCGCGGCGCCAGTTTAAAGATGAGTTTCAACGTTTTTGGCAGCGCAGTTATACGCAATCCCTGGTTGGCCCGCCCGCTGTGACGCCCGCTCATAGGTTCCGCCTAACTGGTTCCCTAGTCGATTCTTCTTCGGCTGTTGCGGGGCCCGCGTGTGGCTCAGCGCGCCCCCGCTGACAAAACTATCATTCAGGGTCAGCCGCAACTTCTGGAATTTCTTCCCGGCGAGCCCTCCAACGCTGTAAAAGTATGATCTTTGCGCCCTAGGATTGATCTCTGTGACCACCACCAACCCGGGCGATGCCCTGAGCCGCCGCCAGAAATTCCGGTACATCCTTCTTCTTGGTGCCCTCACCGCCCTGGGACCCTTCACGGTGGACCTCTATCTGCCCGCCTTCCCCGCGCTGGAGGCAAGCCTGAACGTTTCGGAGGCCGCCGTCCAGCTGACCCTGACAGGCACCACCGTCGGCTTCGCGCTCGGGCAACTGGTGGTGGGCCCGTTCAGCGACAAGTTCGGCCGGCGGCTGCCGCTCATCCTGGCCACCGCCGTGCACATTGCCGCCTCCGTGGGGGCTTCGCTGTCCACAGACATCGGAACCCTCGGCCTGTTCCGCGTCCTGATGGGCATCGGTGCCGCCGGCGGCGGCGTGGTGGCCATGGCCATGGTGCGCGACCTCTTCAGCGGCTACGCCATGGTGCGGATGTTCTCCCGCATGGCCCTGGTCAACGGCCTGGCACCCATCCTTGCTCCGGTGATCGGATCCCAGCTGCTGCTGGCCATGCCGTGGCCCGGCATCTTCGTTTTCCTGGCCTGCTACGGGACTTTGGTGATCGTCGCCGCGACGTTGCTGGTCCGCGAGACGCTGCCGCGTGAGAAACGCGGCCAGTCCGGCATGACGGCCCGCGAACGCTACCGGACGCTCTTCTCCGACCGGATCTTCGTCGGCCTCCTTTTGGTCGGCGGCATGAACTTCGGCGGCCTGTTTACATACCTGTCCGCGTCGCCATTCCTCTTCCAGGACGTCTACGGTTTCACGCCCCAGCAATATGGCCTGCTGTTCGGCATCAATTCACTGGGTATCGTGGCCGGGGTCCAGACCAGTTCGAGGCTCATCCGGCGGGTCCCGCCCCAATGGATTCTGGCCGGCTCCACCGCCTGGATGTTCCTGATGGCCCTGCTGATCGTCCTCTTCGACCAGCTGGGATTCGGGCTCTGGGGCGTGATGGTCCCGCTCTGGTTCTACATCCTCGGGACAGGCTTCACCTTCCCGAGCGTCCAGGTCCTCGCCCTGGCCAGCCACGGCGCGCAGGCGGGCACGGCGGCGTCCCTGCTGGGTGCCTCCACCTTCCTCATGGCCGGCATCATCTCACCGGTGGTGGGTTGGCTGGGCGGCAGTTCGGCCACGCCCATGGGTGCAGTCCAGGCCTGCTGCATCTTCCTCGCAGCCGCAGCCCTGTGGATCGTGGTCCGCCCCAGGACCGTGCCGTCGATCCACTGATTCGCGGAATCAGCAAGGCAAGGTCCAGCAATGCCAGGGCCCAGCAATGCCAGGGCCCAGCAAGCCAAGGTCCAGCAATACGCGGAGCCACCGACGCACACTGTCCGCGGGTACGCTGGCCGCATGACTCGAAAACCGCACCGCAACCGCCGCGGGCTGTTCCTCGGAGCGATCCTTGGCGGCGTGGCAGGCTACTTTGCCGGCAGGGCCGTTGGCAACGCTGCGATGGGCATCATCCTCGGTGCCGTGGCGGGCTCCGCGCTGCTGTACCGGGTCAATCCGGGGCCCTGGAACCGGCCCTGAGGACAGGTACCCCCCGGCGCCCCGGAGGCTCCGCACGGGTCTGTTCCGCGCGGCCCGCTGCGAGATAAAGTTGATACGTGCCCCACTGGCAGGATCATCACCCACTCCCGGCCACGTGGCAGCGGTGCGACGCTGGCATACTGCCGTTGTGGTGGGACCGGCTGTGCACCCAGACCAGTGCGCAGTCGGCAGCTCTCTATGCGGCGGGACTTTTCACCGAGGACCGCCGCCGCCCCATTGCCCAATGGTTCAATCCGGCCTTCAACGCGGCATTGCTCGTGGCCCCGGAGACCTCCCCGGAGTGGCCTGTGCAGCGCTTCGGCATCTTCTATGCCCCGCCCGACGGCGGCTTCACCCGCGTGCACTCCTCGCCGCACGAGTGGCATCCGCGGCAGCCCCGCACCCCGCCCACCGAGAGTGAGGCCTTCGCAGCCGCCGTGGCCGAGGCCGAACGGTTCCTCCAGGTCGAGATGGATTTCGTCTGAAAGCAGGCCCACACCAGAACATGAAAAAAGTCCCGCAGCCGGCGTTGAGCCGGCTGCGGGACTTTGTGCGCTCCTCCTGCTGGACTTGAACCAGCAACCCTTCGATTAACAGTCGAATGCTCTGCCAATTGAGCTAAGGAGGAATGAAGCAGGTATGACATTAGCAAAGGTTCCGGCGCTATGGGAAATCGGCCCGGCCGAGCGGAGAAATACCCCGCCCGGGTATAAAAAAGTCCCCGTTCCGGAGGCCGGAACGGGGACTGTGCGCTCCTCCTGCTGGACTTGAACCAGCAACCCTTCGATTAACAGTCGAATGCTCTGCCAATTGAGCTAAGGAGGAATGAAGCGGGTACTAGCCTAGCAAACACCCCGCCGGGAAACGAAATCGAGCTCCCCCGGTGCCGGCCGGTGGCGCCTCAGGCGTCCGAGCGAAGGGCCCTGCGCTCCATCTCCAGCTGCATCAGCTCCCGGTTCAGCCGCTGGAATTCCTCAGGATCGGCCGACGCGTCGAGGCGCTGCAGCTGCCCCATCTTCTCTGCCTTGACCCTGGTGATCTGGAGTTCGAACAGCCGGGCCAGGATATCGCGGCAGTACTTCAGGACGCCCTCGGCGTTGCTGGCGGGCAGCGGGACGACGGCAAGCTCCGAGACCAGCGGCCGCAGCGGTTCCGGGACCTCGTGCATCACCTGCTCCACCCAGCGCACGGGGTCACCGGTCAGCCCGGGCCCTGAGGCGCGCATGGCGTCGTGGACGGCCTGGTAGGCCGGGGTCCGGAACCCGGCGGCGCTGAACCGGTCCCAGGTCCCGCCCTCCAGCATTCCGGGCTCCTGCAGGGCCACTTCCAGCGCCTGCCGCTCCATGGACGCCACGGGGTCCCGGGGGTCGGGACGGTTGAAGGACGGCACCACGCCCGACGGCGGCAGCGCACCGACGCCGGGCCCCGCACCATGGGAGGGGGCTCCGCCCTGGGCGGCGCGCTTCGCGGCGGCGGCCACCGCTCCGCTGACCTCCTCGACGGACATGCCGAGCCAGCCGGCCAGCTCGCGGGCGTAGCCGGGGCGTATGCCGGCATCGCGGATCTGCGCCACGACGGGCGCGGCTTCACGCAGGGCAGCGATACGGCCCTCCACCGTGTCCAGGTTGTGCCGCTTCAGGGAGGCCCTAATGGCAAATTCAAACAGCGGTCGCCGGGTCCCGATGAGGTCGCGGACAGCCGCGTCGCCTTTGGCCTGGCGCAGCTCGCAGGGGTCGGCTCCCGTGGGTTCGACGGCCACGTAGGTCTGTGCGACGAATCTCTGGTCCTCTTCAAACGCCCGGAGGGCGGCCTTCTGGCCGGCCGCGTCGCCGTCGAAGGTGAAGATGACCTCTCCCCCGGTGCCGTCGTCGGACAGCAGCCGCCGGGCGATCTTGATGTGGTCGGCGCCGAACGCCGTCCCGCAGGTGGCCACCGCCGTCGGGATCCCCGCCAGGTGGCAGGCCATGACGTCGGTGTACCCCTCCACCACCACCAGCTGGCGGTCCTTGGCGATGTTCCGTTTGGCGAGGTCGATGCCGTAGAGCACCTGGGATTTCTTGTACAGCGTAGTCTCGGGCGTGTTCAGGTATTTGGGGCCCTGGTCGTCCTCGTAGAGTTTGCGGGCACCGAAGCCGATGGTGTCGCCGGCAATATCACGGATGGGCCAGATCAGGCGCCCGCGGAACCGGTCGTAGATCCCCCGGTTGCCTTCGGAGAACATGCCCGTCAGCCTCAGTTCAGCGTCTGTGTAGCCGCGGCCGCGGAGGTGCTTGAGCAGCGCGTCCCAGCCCTGCGGGGCGTAGCCGACGCCGAACTGTTCCGCCGCGGCGCGGTCAAAACCCCTGCCGTGGAGGAAGTTGCGGCCTTCGGTGGCGCCGGGTGTCAGCAGTTGGGCGCGGAAGAATTCGTCGGCCAGTTTGTGGGCGTCCAGGAGCCTCTGCCGCTTGCCCACGTCCTCCCGGCTGGGGCCGGTGCCGCCGTCTTCGTAGCGGAGTTCGAAACCGATCCGGGCGGCAAGTTTTTCGACGGCCTCCTGGAAGGAGGAGTGGTCAAGTTTCTGGACGAAGGAAATGGCGTCGCCGTCTTCGCCGCAGCCAAAGCAGTGGTAGCGGCCCACCTGGGGCCGGACGGTGAACGACGGGGACCGCTCGTCGTGGAACGGGCACAGGCCCTTGAAACTGCCCAGCCCGGCGCCCTTGAGGGTCACATACCCGTCAATGACTTCCTTGATGTCGGTACGCTGGCGGACTTCGTCGATATCGTCACGTTTGATCAGTCCAGCCACAAAGACATCCTAGACCCGGGGTATGACAACTTTGGATACGCCGGCGACGGCGGGACGCACGGCGTGGAGCTGACTGTTGCCGCCGTCACCACAGCGAGGGCAGGCTGCCCACGAGCCGTTCGTACATGGCCAGCGCGGAGCCGTCAGTCAGTGAGGCCACCTGGTCGATGACCACCCGGAGCCGGGCGCCGTCGTCGGCCGCGTCCCGCCAGTCGGCCGCGAACATCGGTTCGAGGTGCCGGTCACCCGAGGCGTTCAAAGAGGTCACCAGGGCATGGAGGACTTCACGCTGCCGCTCGTAAATGGGCTGGCGGTGGTCGGTGGTCATCACGAACGTGGTGGCGAGGCCCTTCATCACGGCGATTTCCATGACTGTTTCGTCCGGCACCATGAGCTCGGCGTTGTAGCGGGTCAAGTGTTCCGGCCCGTAAACGGCGCGGGTGGTCTCCAGCGCGCTCTGGCAGAACCGTCCGATGAGCTGGCTGGTCATATCCTTCAGGGCCGCCATGGACTTGCGGCTGCCGTCGGCCTCACGGACCCAGACGTCCGTGGCCTCGAGCCTGGCGAGGGCGGCGTCGATCGCCGCGGGGTCGTTGTGCGGCAGGTACCACTGCTTGGCGTAGCCCACCACGCGGGCCCGGTGGTCCGGGTTGTCCATCCAGCGCAGCTGGAAGTGGCCGGCCACGATGGCGTCTTCGACGTCGTGCACCGAGTAGGAAATATCGTCCGCGAGGTCCATGACCTGGGCTTCCAGGCAAGACCGCCGCCCGGGCGCACCTTCCCGGATCCAGTTGAAGATGGGCAGGTCGTCCTCGTAGGCGCCGAACTTGCTGGTCCGCTGCCCATGGATCACGGGCGCGTCCAGGGCAGACCACGGGTACTTTGCCGCAGCGTCCAGGCTTGCCCGGGTCAGGTTCAAGCCTGCCGGCCTGCCCTGCAGGTCCAGGACCTTGGGCTCCAGCCGGGTCAGCAGCCGGAGGGTCTGGGCGTTGCCTTCGAAGCCGCCGATCGCGTGGGCCATCTCGTTAAGTGCTGACTCGCCGTTGTGGCCGAACGGCGGGTGTCCGAGGTCGTGGCTGAGGCACGCGGTGTCCACCACGTCGGGATCGCAGCCCAGCGCACGTCCCAGTTCACGGCCCACCTGCGCCACCTCGAGACTGTGGGTCAGGCGCGTGCGGACAAAGTCATCCGTGTCCGGCGCCACCACCTGGGTCTTTGCACCGAGCCGGCGCAGCGCCGAGGAGTGCAGCACCCGGGCACGGTCCCGCTCGAAGTCCGAACGGTAGGTGCTCTTGGGCGGTTCCTCCACCCAGCGGGCGGAATCGAAGGCTTCGTAGCCGGGCAGGAACTGCGGCGGCCGGCGGGCCTGGGTCATCGGGCTCCCGGCAATGTGGTTTTCAGCCACCTGGCTTTCACCCACCGGACACATCCAGTTCCGCGGCGGCAATGTCGCGGGTCTGGTCCGCGTCCATCTGCCGGCTCAGCAGCCAGTCCTTGGGCAGCGCCGGCTGTTTGGGCGAGCCGGCGCGGCCGCGCGGACCCTCGGCGTCGATGCCCGGGTACGGGGAATCCATGTCCAGCTCATCCAGAGTGGCGCGGAGCACTTCGAGGGTGGTCACCATGGCCAGCCGGGTGCGCAGTTCGCTGCCCACCACATAGCCTTTGAAATACCAGGCCATGTGCTTGCGGATTTCGCGCAGGGCCTTGTATTCGTCGTTGCCGAAGGTTTCGACCATGAGCTCGGCATGGCGGTAGACGCCTTCCGCCACCTGCCGCAGGCCGGGGCGGTGGCGCTGCTCGCTGCCTTCGAAGGCCGCCTGCAGGTCCCCGAAGAGCCAGGGGCGGCCCTGGCAGCCGCGGCCGACCACCACGCCGTCCACGCCTGTTTCGCGGACCATGCGCACCGCGTCCTCGGCGGACCAGATGTCGCCGTTGCCCAGGACGGGGATGTCCGGGAGGGCCTCGCGCAGGCGTGCGATGGCGGACCAGTCGGCCTGGCCGGAATAGAATTGCGCGGCGGTGCGGCCGTGGAGGGCGACGGCGGCCACTCCGGAATCGCGGGCGATGCGGCCGGCGTCGAGGTACGTCAGGTGGTCCTCGTCAATGCCCTTGCGCATCTTGATGGTCAGCGGGATGCCGCCCTTGGACGCTTCCCTGACCGCCGTCTGCACGATGGAGGTGAAGAGATCGATCTTCCACGGCAGGGCCGAGCCGCCGCCGCGCCGGGTGACCTTGGGGACCGGGCAGCCGAAGTTGAGGTCGATGTGGTCCGCACGGTCCTCGTCAACCAGCATGCGCACGGCCTGGCCCACGGTGGCGGGGTCCACGCCGTAGAGCTGGACGGAGCGGACCTTCTCGTCGTCGTCGTGGGAAATGATGCGCAGCGATTCCGGGGTGCGCTCCACGAGGGCGCGGGAGGTGACCATCTCCGCCACGTACAGTCCGCCGCCGTATTCACGGCAGAGCCTGCGGAAGGCAGAGTTGGTGATGCCGGCCATCGGGGCCAGGATCACGGGGGTGTCCACCGTGATCGGCCCGAGCTCCAGGGGCGGGAGTTCCAGCTTGGGGGCGGGAGGCGTTGCTACTACAGTCACCCGTCCATTGTCTCAAAGGCGGGCAAATCGGGCACAAGTGCTATTCTCCGGCCCTCAGCTGCTGGGCTTCGCGGCGGCCGCGCCGTGTCTCCGCGAGGGGTGCGGCGCCGGAGGCAACCGCCGTCGGACGTTCGCTGCCGGCCACGGCTGCTGCGGCCGCGAGCGCGCCGGTGTCGTCGACGTCGTCGGCCGTGATTGAGCCCTGGCCGCCGGTCCGGATGCCGGTGGCTTTGACCACGAGCACGGCGATCAGTGTGGTGACCGGAATCGCCAGGACGAGGCCGATCGATCCCACGAGCGTGCGGATGACTTCCTCGGACAGTTCGGCGCTGGTGAGCGCCTCCCCCAGCGGCCGGTCGTAGAGCATCACGATGATGAGCGTGGGCAGGGCTGCGCCGGCATAGGCGAAGGCAATCGTGTACACGGTGGAGGCGATGTGGTCCCGGCCGATCCGCATGGCTGAGGTGAACAGCTTGCGGGCGCTGGTGGCGGGGGCGAGTTCGTACAGCTCCCAGACCGCGGATGACTGCGTGATGGTGACGTCGTTGAGGACGCCCAGCCCGGAAATGATGAGTCCACACAGGATGATGCCTGAAATGGAGATGTTGCCCGAGATGTTCGCCAGGGTGGCGGCGTCGTGGCTTCCCACGCCCGCGAGGTTCGCGGCGTCTGTTGCCCAGGCTGCCAGTAATGCCGTGATGCCCAGGCCGAACATGGTGCCCAGCAGCGCGGTCGAGGTCCGCGCCGAGAAACCGTGCGCGAAGTACAGCACCCCGATCATGATCACCGTGGAGCCCACCACGGCCAGCAGCAGCGGCGGCTTTCCCTCCACAAGACCGGGAAGCATGAAGCTCACCAGCACAAAGTAGGCTCCGACGAGGCCAATCAGGGCACGCAACCCGCGCCAGCGTGCCACGGTCACGACCACCACGGCGTACAGAACGGCCAGCAGAATGATGGGCATGGTCCGGACGAAGTCCACGAAGATGTAGGCCGGGGACCCCTGGGCGGCCGGTGCGTCGCCGGCCGCGGCGCCCTGCGCGTTGCTGAGGTTCAGGTAGCGGATGTTGTCCCCCACGTCCACGCCGTGCGATTTGGCGACGTCCGGGTTGATCACCACTTTGACGGGGCTGCCGCCCTTGTCCGGCTCGGTGAAGGCGAAGGTGCACTGGGATCCGCCCCCGGACTGGCCGCCCTGCTGCGGGTTTTGGCTTGTCCCGCCCGTGCAGTCTTCAATGACGACGCGCTGGATCCGGCCGGTATCAAAGGTGACGCCGGGTGCCGCCGTGTACGGGCTCGCCAGCGTCAGGCCTTCCTTGCTGCCGGACGGCCAGAGCGCCGCCATGGCCGCCAGTGTCAGCAGGGTCAGGGGAATCAGGACGGCGGCCAGAATCCGGTTTGCCTTCCTGCGGGCGGCAATCGCCTGGACCGTCGGCTCCGAATGACCCGTATGACCGTGGGAGTGACCGGAACCCATCAGCAGTTAGACCTCATGCTTGAACTCTACGGCGGTCGCCATAGGGTTGATAAATGGACGCCAGAAAGTCGGAGGATGCCGGAGTGAGCCACCGCAGCACTGCCAATCCCGAGGGGGCGCCGTCGCAAGACGCCACGCCACCGCAAACTGAGTCGCCGCAAGCTCAGCCGCCGGCTGACGCACGACGGGAGGCACCGCCGTCGGAAGCTGTGCTGACCGTCCTGAATCCGGCCGGCGTCACCCGCGGGGTGGCGCTGGTCCTCCACGGCGGCCGTTCGCATTCGTTCGAACCTGTCCAGGCCCGGCACCTGAGCCCCGCGAGGATGGTGCCGTTCGCGCGGCACCTGCACCGGGCGGGCAGCAAACATGGCCTTGCGGTGTGGATACTGCGGAACAGCGTGCGCGGCTGGAATGGCGAGGACATGTCGCCGTTGAAGGATGCCCGCTGGGCCATGGCCAAGATCCGCGACCAGCACCCGGGCGTGCCGGTCTACCTGCTGGGGCACTCCATGGGTGGCCTGACCGCCATTTGCGCGGCCGACGAGGAACAGGTGGATGCCGTGGTGGCACTCGCCCCCTGGCTCAACGACGCAACCCCTGCGACTCCGGTGGCCGGGCGGAAGGTGCTCATCGTCCACGGCGATCGGGACCGCTGGACGAGCCCGACGGCGTCCCTGCGGTTTGCGCGGCGGGCGGCACCGGACGCCGAGGTTCTCCGGTACGTCTCGCTCAGGCGCGCCGGGCACTTCATGTTCCGGCGCGTGCGCCTCTGGCACACCCTGGCCACCGGCTTCCTGATGACGGCCTTCATCGAGAAAACCGGCACCCCCGCCGGCCGCCCGCCGGCCCCTGCAGCGGCGCTGGAGCGGCTGCTCCCGCCGTCCGCCCAAGCTATTCCGGAAGTGCTGTGACCCCGTTCCCGCTTGACAGCTTGCTGGCCAGCCTGCCGTGGACTGCGCTCGCCGTCGTGCTGGTACTGGCCGTGACGTTCGCCGTGGCCACTGCCCAGCGCAGGCACTCCGTCATGGATGTGGCGTGGGGTCCGGGCTTCGTGGCCGTGGCGGCGGTCTCCTTCGTGCTGTCGGCCGGAGTGGGTGACAGCGGACGTCGCCTGCTGCTGCTCGCCCTGACCGCGGTCTGGGGGCTCCGGCTCGGCGTGCATATCGGCTTGCGGGCCCGCGGCGGTCATGAAGATCCCCGCTATGCTGCGATGCTCGACGACGCGGCAGGCTCCCGGAATGCCTATGCCCTCCGCCGCGTCTACCTCCCGCAGGGCCTGGTGATGTTCTTCGTCTCATTGACCGTCCAGGTGGGCATGTTCGCTGCCGGTGCCCTGGGGTGGCTGTCCCTGGCCGGCGCCCTGCTCTGGGTCACCGGGTTCGGCTTCGAGACCGTGGGCGACTGGCAGCTGGCGCAGTTCAAGAAGGATCCGTCCCGCAGGGGGACCGTCCTGGACACCGGGCTGTGGCGGTATACCAGGCATCCGAACTACTTCGGCGACGCCGCCGTCTGGGCGGGCCTCTTCCTGGTCGCGGCGGATTCCTGGCCCGGGGTCCTCACGGTCCTCTCCCCTGCGCTCATGATCTGGATGCTGGCCGGCAAGACCGGGAAGCCGCTCACGGAGAAATCCATGTCCGGGCGCCCCGGTTACCGGGAGTATGTGAAGTCGACAAGCGGCTTCATCCCGTGGCCCCCTCACCAGACGCGCAACAGGACACAGCCGTGACGTGGACACCCAAACCGAACGACCGCTTCTACCGGCTGTTCGTCCGCACGGGTCTCTTCCTGCGGTGGCTGTTCCGGGTCCGGGTCATGGTCACGGGCGGGGAGAACCTGCCCGCCCCTGATCCACGGAACGGGGCATCACGCCTGGTACAGCCCGGCCGCGGGGCAGTCATTGCCGTCACGCACTTTGGCTACGTGGACTTTGCCGCGGCCGAACTGGTGGTCTGGAAGCACGCCCGCGCTCAGCTCCGCTTCCTCATCCACCAGGGCGCGGCGGACCACTGGCTCGCCGGTCCGGCCATCAGCGCCACCGGGCACGTGGTGGTGGGCTACGGCGCCGGTTCGGCTGCCTACGATGCCGCCGTGGCCCGACTCCGTGCCGGGGAATACCTCGCCGTGTTTCCGGAGGCCGGAGTCAGACGCAGCTTCAAGGTGCGCGAGTGCAAGACCGGTGCTGTGCGGATGGCAGCCGAGGCCAGCGTACCGGTGATCCCCGTGTCCATCTGGGGCGCGCACCGGCTGCTGACGCGCGGCCACGGATTCTCGGCACGACGAGCCTGGCGCGCACCGGTCCGCATCCACATTGGCCTGCCGGTGAACCTTGCGGCGGACATCGATGCCGAGGCCGAAACCGCGAAGCTCCGGGAAACGCTGCAGAACGGGATCGACACGTGCATCGACAGCTTCCCGGTCGTCCCGAGACCGGGCGACTGGTGGATGCCCGCCGACCTCGGCGGCGGCGCCCCCTCCGAGACTGAACGCCAAATGATGGACGCCCAGGACCTGGCCAGGGGCCGCCGCCGTGGTCCGGACTAGTCGGAGACGACGAACGTCTCGGAACCCTGGCGGCGGGCCCTGCCGGCTTCCATCAGGGGTTCGACGACGGCGCGGAGCGCTGTCATCGAATCGTCCAGTTCCATGAGGACCGGGTGCTGGTACGCAATGAGCGCCAGCAGGTCACGGACCGCGGCCTGCGCCTGATCTGCGTCCATCTCCGGCTCGTGGCCGAGGAACACGTCGGAGGGATGCTCCGACTCTCCCTGTTCGGGGCTGAGCTGGGCGTAACTGACGGCGAAGGCCTGCAGCCTGCCTTTCTTCGACGGCGGCACACCCTGGCCGAAGGCGCTGGCCTTCGGTGCGCGCAGTACGATCGCCCCGTGGGCGCCGCTGAGCTCATCGAGGAACAGCCGCTGGACCGTGGGGATGCTCAGCTGGCCTGGGCTGTCCCAGTCATGGACGGACGTGTAGTACCGGCCCACAACGTCGGACAGCTCCACCGAGCCCGTAGCCAGGTCCTCCACCCGGTCCGCTGCGGCTTCCTCCGAGCCGTCCCCGAACACCGGAAGCTTCAGGGCCGCCGGCTCCACCACCACGAGCTGCGAACGCTGGATCTGAGCGAGCCCCGCCGCCTCGGCGAACGCTGCGCCGGGTGTCCCCGGCTCCACCTTGCACCGCAGCCGGGTAACCCCCGACGGCGATGCTTCGGTTTCGCGGCGCAGCATCATGAGCAGCGTGGCACCAATGCCGGAGCGGCGGTGGTCCCGAGCCACCTCAATGTAGGCCCACAGGCGTTCCGGATGCAGTGTCGCCTCGTGGACCACCCCGGCCGCAACCGGGATACCGACGCCGTCAACGACGTCCTCGGCCACGATGCAGCGCCGCCAGGGTGCGTTGCTTGACGGCGCCAGCGTCCCCCGGAACTGTCCGGCCTGGACGGTTTCCGGATCGCCCCAGATTTGCAGGAGCACGAGGTCGTCGCCCTCGCGCCATTCGCGGTATTGGATTGCCACGGTTAAGCGCCGATCAGCCGTGCGGCCAGGTAGCCCTCCACCTTGTCCAGGGAGACGCGCTCCTGGCTCATGGTGTCGCGCTCACGGATGGTGACAGCCTGGTCATCCAGCGTGTCGAAGTCCACGGTGATGCAGAACGGGGTTCCGATCTCGTCCTGGCGGCGGTAGCGGCGGCCGATCGCACCGGCATCGTCGAAGTCGATGTTCCAGTTCTTGCGGAGTTGGGTGCCGAGGTCCTTGGCTTTCGGGGACAGGTCTTCGTTGCGGCTCAGCGGAAGGACGGCGGCCTTGACCGGTGCCAGGCGCGGGTCAAGCTTCAGCACGGTGCGCACATCCACGCCGCCCTTGGCGTTGGGGGCCTCGTCCTCCGTGTAGGCGTCCACCAGGAAGGCCATAAAGGAACGGGTCAGGCCGGCGGCCGGCTCGATGACGTATGGGGTGTAGCGCTCGTTCGTGGCCTGGTTAAAGTAGCTCAGGTCGGTGCCGGAGGCCTTGGCATGGGTGGACAGGTCGAAGTCCGTGCGGTTGGCGATGCCCTCGAGCTCCCCCCATTCGGAGCCCTGGAAGCCGAAGCGGTATTCGATGTCCGTGGTGCCCTTGGAGTAGTGG
Organism: Arthrobacter sp. 10L430; assembly: GCF_056395245.1. Taxonomy (NCBI): domain Bacteria; kingdom Bacillati; phylum Actinomycetota; class Actinomycetes; order Micrococcales; family Micrococcaceae; genus Arthrobacter; species Arthrobacter sp. 10L430. Next base: position 173,866 of record NZ_JBFTJD010000002.1, read on the forward strand.
CTGAGCTTGTCCTGCGGGTGCACGAAGAAGCGGAGGTTCTCTTCGCGGATGCCCAGGCCGGTGTACCAGGCCATGCGTTCCTTCATCCAGTACTCGTGCCATTCCTCGTCGGTCCCGGGCTCGACGAAGAATTCCATTTCCATCTGTTCGAACTCGCGGGTGCGGAAGATGAAGTTTCCTGGCGTGATCTCGTTGCGGAAGGACTTGCCGATCTGGCCGATGCCGAACGGCGGCTTCTTCCGGGACGTGGTGAGCACGTTGTTGAAGTTCACGAAGATGCCCTGGGCGGTCTCCGGGCGCAGGTAATGCAGGCCCTCCTCACTGGCAACGGGGCCCAGGAAGGTCTTCAGGAGGCCGGAAAATTCCTGCGGTTCGGTCCATTCGCCGCGGGTGCCGCAGTTGGCACAGGCGATGTCCTTGAGGCCGTTTTCGGCTGGGCGGCCCTTCTTTTCCTCGTATTCTTCCTCGAGGTGGTCCGCGCGGTAGCGCTTGTGGCACGAAAGGCATTCCACCAGCGGGTCGGAAAAGACATCGACGTGGCCGGAAGCTTCCCATACTTGGCGGGGCAGGATCACCGAGGAGTCAAGGCCGACAACGTCTTCGCGGCCGCGTACCACGGACTGCCACCACTGGCGTTTGATGTTCTCCTTCAGCTCTGCACCGAGGGGGCCGTAGTCCCAGGCGGAACGGGAGCCTCCGTAGATCTCGCCGGCCTGGAAAACGAAGCCTCTCCGCTTGGAAAGGGAAATGACCTGGTCGAGGACGGATTTTGCTGCCATGGGAACTCCAATTTCTACAGGGCCGCTGGGTGCGGTCCGCGGTGTCTTGCCCCGGAACTCCGGCTGGTTGCCGGGCGGGGGTATGCGAAGGGGAAAACGGTGCAGGAAGCTGCGTGTCCTAGCCTACCGGGCGCTACCTCCGGAACGCTCCCCGCGGCCACGGAAGCGTGGCGACGACGATGGCTCCGAGGGTCAGCAGGGTGCCGAGCACCGTGGGAACCTCCACCACTGTGCCGGGCGACGGAACCAGGAGATCCAGCCCCAACGAGCCCAGGAGTTGGCCCGCGATCATGCCGAGCCCTGTCACCAGCACACCGAGGCTGCGCACCAGAAGGGCTCCGATGCCGATGAACACGCAGCCCATCGGGCCGCCGAGGTAGTACCACCACTCGGCCGGCAGCGGGTTGCCAGCACCGGCGACGGCCACTTTGATCAGCCAGGCGACCCACAACACGGTGGTGCCGGCCACGAAATTCACCAGGGTGGCGGCGATCGGGGTGCCGTAGTGCATGGTGGCGGTGCCGTTCATCGCCTGTTGGAAGCTCATGAGGAACCCGGCCAGGACGGGAAGAATCACCGGCAGGATGAGCTGGGCGGGGTCTCCGCCGGAGGTTCCGCCGGAGGGGGCGCCTGCCCCGAAGCGGGGCGACACTGCCCAGGCCACTGCAGCGATGGTGAGGATGCAGCCGATCACGCGGATGCCCGTCACCGCTTTCTTGCCGCCGGGACCAATTCCGAGCCTGTCCACGAGCAGCCCGCTGAGCGTCTGGCCCGTGACGGTGGACACGGTGAACAGGGCGACCCCGAGCAGCCCGATCGTGAAGGACTGGGCGAAGACGAAGAACGCGCCGATGCCGCCGGCGAGGACGTAGTACGGCGGGAAGTGCCGCTCCCGCACGGCGGGCAGGATCCGGGCAAGGCCGGCCCGCCCCCGGGGCAGGACCAGCGAGACGAGGATCATCAGCACCAGTCCGGTGCTGAAACTGACCACGGCGGCGGCGATTCCGTCTCCGAGGCGGGCGCCGAGGGCACCGTTGATCCGCCCTTGGACGGGGATGGCGAGGCCGGCGGCCACGGCCATCGGAAGGCCTGCGGCAAGGGGCAGCCGCGGTGCGTGGGTCATTGGGTTCACCTTAATTCGGGCATTATTGCTTGTATGAGCAACCAGGAAATCGAAGACATCCCCATCCGCGACGACATGATCCGGCTCGGTCAGCTCCTGAAACTCGCGAACCTCGTGGAGGACGGCGTCGAGGCCACTGAGCTGATCAAGAACGGCCTGGTCAAGGTCAACGGCGAAATCGACGACAGGCGCGGCCGGCAGCTCCATCACGGTGACACTGTCACGGTCAACAACCGCACCGTCCGGATCAGCGCGGCCGGCGCATAATCCCGGGGACGCCAGAACTTTAGCCGCGAACGGCTACTTGCTCAGGACCTCGTGCGTGAGGAACTCTGACACGTGGCCGATTTCCTGGGCGTTGATCCCGTGCCACATTCCGGTGTACAGGACCTTGGTCAGCTTCACATGGCTGCGGACCCAGCCCATCGTGTACTCGATCTTGTCCGGCGTGATGACGGGATCCTGCTGGTCCCGGCCCCAGAACAGGGGCACAGTGCCGTCCAGCTCGGCGTCCCGGAACTCTCCGTCGGCGCCCGCATCCACAACAAAACCTGAGAGCCCGACGACGGCGGCAAAGTCGGCGGGGCGCTGCCGAAGCAGGGTGGTGGCCATGGCCATTCCCATGGAGAACCCGAGGAGCGTGACGGACGGATGGTTGGCCTTGACGGCGTCGATCCAGTCAAGAATATAGCCGGAGGCAGCCTTGACCGCATCGACGGAGTATTCGATCGAGCCGGTCAAAGGGAACCAGGAAAAGCCGGGGCCCATGGCAATGGGGGCGCGGACGGACGCCACTGCGAAGTCGTCCGGGAGCATGTCCGCCAGGCTGAGGAGATCCTGTTCGTTTGCTCCGTAGCCGTGCAGCAGGACCAGCAGGGGCTTGCCGGTCCGGGCTTCCTCCGGCTTGGACCACAAAACGACGGGGGCAGGAAATGAGTCGGCTAAAGTCATGGGTCCATTCTTACAGTTACCTGTCGGTGGCTACCTACGGTGGCGCAGGTAGCCAGGGACAGGGCAGGATGTGAAGGTGAGCGGAACGGAATCGATGCAGAGTCCCCAAGGCCCGTCAGGCCGCCACCCATGGAGCCGATACGTCGCAATGGGCGACTCGTTTACGGAGGGAATCGGCGACCCCGAACCGAGCAGCCCGGGCGGCTACCGCGGCTGGGCCGACCGCGTGGCGGAGGAACTGGGACGCGGCCATGACGACTTCGCCTACGCCAACCTGGCCGTGCGCGGCCGGCTGCTTCAGCAGATCATCGACCAGCAGCTTGCCCCGTGCGTGGCCCTGAAACCTGACCTCGTGACCCTTTCAGGAGGAGGAAACGATCTCATCCGCCCCGGCGGGGACCCTGACGCCCTGGCCGAAAAGCTCGACCCAGTGGTGCAGATCCTGGGGATGAGCGGTGCAACGGTGGTCCTCTTCAACGGCCCGGATACCGGGTCCTCGGTGCTGGGCCGGGTACGCAGCAAGGTGGCCATCTACAACGAGAATCTCCGGACCATCGCCGCCCGGCATGATGCCATCATCGCCGACATGTGGTCGCTCAGGCAGCTGAAGGATCCGCAGATGTGGAACGAGGACCGCCTGCACTTCTCCCCGCTGGGCCACCACACGATTGCTGCCATGGTGCTCGATGCGCTGAACGTACAGCACAGCCTGGAACCCCTGTCGCCCAAACCGCTGCCGCCGCGCAGCTGGCGCGAAGCCCGCACCGGGGACCTGGTCTGGGCGCGGGAGTACTTCGTGCCGTGGGTGGTCCGCCGGTTGCGGCACCGCTCCTCCGGTGACGGCATCACCCCCAAACGCCCGACGCCGGGACCCGTCTTCGGCCCAGGTGTCCCGCTGGGCTCCGGCGAAGGTCCGCTCGGGTCCGAAGATGCTGTGCGCCGGTAGCCGCCGCGACGCCGCGTACGGTCACGCGGCATGACGACGGGCACCGCACGAAGCGACCCCGGACTTAGCCGGGACGACGTCGTCCGGATCAGGCTGGAAAGCCAACAGCTCCGCGCCCCGTTGGCGGCCTCGTCTGAGGACGCCCTGAAAAACCTGCTGGCCGTTCAGGCGCAGGAGTTTTCGTATGCCCGCTGGTCGCTTGCCCAGCGGACGCCCGGCGCTACGGCGGACGACGTGGAGCGGGCCGTCGCTGACGGGCGGATCCTGCGGACGCATATCCTCCGGCCCACGTGGCACTTTGTGCACCGCGATGATCTGCCCTGGCTCCGGGCCCTGTCCGCACCGCGCCTGCACCAGGCCAACGGCGGCATGTACCGACGGACCGGGATTGATGCGGCCACGGCCGGAAGAAGCGGCGAGGTACTTGCGGCGGCGGTCGCAGGCGCCCGGCACCGCACACGGGAGCAGCTGGGGGCGGAACTGCAGCGCGCGGGATTCCCCGCGAAGGGACTCGTCCTGGCGTACCTCATCATGCACGCCGAGATCAGCGGCGTGCTCGTGAGCGGCACGCCCGTGCGGAGTGCCGGTGGCGCGCTCCGGCAGACGTATGCAGCATTCGACGAACGTGTCACAGCGGCGGCGTCCAATCAGGCGACGGCGCCAAGGGAACAGTCCCTCGCTGCCCTGGCAATGCGGTACTTCCGGAGCCGCGGACCCGCCACAGTCAAGGACTGCGCAGATTGGTCCGGGCTGACGATGGCGGACGTGCGGCAGGGGCTGTCGCTTGTCCTGGCGGACGATCCGACGGCTTTGGAGACCGCGGTGATTGACGGCGTCGTATTTTATCGCGGCCCGGAAGATTTCCCCCGCGGCGATGCCGGCGCCGGTAACGGCGTTGTCAACCATTCCCCGCGCATCGACTCCCCCCGCATCGACCTGATCCAGTGCTATGACGAATACGTCATGGGGTACTCGGCCTCCCGCGGATACCTCGGCGGGGTCGCCCCGGCCCTTCCGGTGGATGACACTCCCATGCATGTGGTTCTGCTGGACGGCGCGATGGCTGGCTCGTGGCGGCACACCTTTGTACGGCCCGCTACGCCCGACCAGCGTTGCGAACTCGACGTCCGGATGGCCGTTTCCAGCGGCGCTTCGGCCGGAGGTGCATCGGAGGCGGCCACGCACGGCCAGGGAACAGCGGCGGCGGTGGCCCAGGCCGTGGAAAGGTATAGCGGGTTCCTCGGAATGCCGACGACCCGCATCTGAGCGGACGGCACGGGGCTTGCACGGACAGCACTGCGTAGCGTCTCGAACCCTGGCAGCGTCTCGTGACCCGGCGGCCTCCGCTCCTTGTCCGGCTCACTCCTTGATCCGGGGACTAAGCTGGATTGACACTCATGAGAGGCCCAGCACCGTGAACAACATGTTTTTCTGGATCATTGTTTTGTCGTTCCTCATCCCCATGGGAATGCGCATGTACCGGAGGTCCGTCCAGAGGCGGAACCAAGGCCAGAATTTCTCCGGACAGTATCCGGACCAGTTCCCGGGTTCCTACCAGGGCCGGCCGAGCAACCAGCCGCGGGACGGCTACACCCAGCAGGACTACCTCAGCGGCGGCTTTGGCCTTCCCCCGGGCGGAGGCCAGCAGCAGCTTCCTCCGCTGGACCAGCCATACCCGGGGCAGCCGTACCCGAGCCCGCAGTACCCGAACTCCCAGTACCCCGACGCTGGCCCGAGTCAGCCTGGATCCATGGGCCCGGGGTACCAGGGTCAGGGTTATCAGGGACAGGTCCCCTACGAGGACAGCCCGGGATTCAATGCCAGCCCTCCCCGGCCGCACCACCCGCAGCCACAGCATGGAGCTGCCCCCTCGACGCCCCCGCCGCCGTCGGCCCCGCAGGGTTTCCGCGCGCGCAAACTGGCCGAACTCGATCAGCAGTACAGCAACGGAGAAATCTCCATGGAGGAGTACATGACCCGGCGCAACGACATCATGAACGGTTAGGCCCAGGCAACTGGCGGCCGGCTTCATCCGAAATTATCCGGCGACGCCGCCGCCTTCGGCCATGAGGGTTGCCGACGAGTGATGAGGTAATTCGTGGACGCCCCCATGGTGGGGGCGTCTTTACGATTGGGAGCGGCTTTACGCCGCCAATGCACCATTGCGGCTGGCGAGTTTGAGCGTCTTGCCGCGCTGGAGGAGTTCGCGGCGTTGACGGCGGTTTGAGAACCCGGTGCCCGTCAACCCAGTGCCCGTCAACCTAATGCCCATCAACGTAGTACCTGGCAACGTAACGCCGGATTGCGGCGTTCCGGGCAGTGGGGGTGCGGTCGAGTGATAAGTGTGGCCGGTCGGGGTCCGGATCTCGAGGGTGTGCCTAAGCCAGCCCGTGCCAATGGGCCCGGAGCGGGGCTTCGCTGTCCAGCCGGGGGTTTCTTTGGTGTGGTTGCAGGCTTCGCAGAGCCCGGCGCCATTCGTGCCGGTGGTGGTGCCGCCGGAGTGCCAGGGGATGATGTGGTCGTGGTGGCGGATCGGGGCGTCGCAGTAGGGCGTGCGGCAGGTCTCATCCCGGGCCTGGAGGAAGCGGCGTAGCCCGGCCGGGAAGAGCCTGGCCCGGGAGTCCAACGCGACGAGCTCCCCGGTGCCCGGTGCGGTGTAGAGCCGGCGCAGCCAGACGTTGACGGCGGCATTCCCCGGGGCCGGCTCTGCGAAAGCGGAAGCTACGGCTGGATCGTTGTGGGAAGCCGCGGCCCTGCCCGTGCGCGTGCTGGCGTGACGGCACTCCTGGCCCAGCCTGCCGGGACCACACCGTAGCCAGGGAGGCGGGCCGGTTCGGAGTCGCCCTGGAAGAGGGTGCGGTAAGTCATGATGAGCTGGATCTCGATCCCGGTGATCCCGCCGGGGGTGCCGGTGATCCTTTCGACCAGGCCATCGGCCATGATCTGTCCGCGGGAGCGGGGATCCCCGGCCGAGCGCAGGGAGTCCGCGTGCCGGGTCAGGGCGGCATGGACCGCGACCCTGCGGTGACCGGGAGCAGGGCGGTCAGGAGCGCCATGGCGTCCGGGGCCGGGCGGAGGCTGACGTGCCGTTCCGCGGCGGCGTGGCTGGCCCGCTCCGTGACGGAACGCGGATCCCGCCGGTAGGCCACGGCACGCGCCGCGGCGATGATGGCCCGGTCACCGGCACCGCTCAGCGTCCCGGCGTCGGCCGCCAGTTCCTCGTCGACGGCACAGCGATCCACGGCGGACAGGCACGCCGTTTCCTTCACCAGCAGCGTCGCGCGCCACTCGTTTAGCTGACCGGCCTCAAGGGCCGCGAGGGTGTGCGGCATTTCGGTGGCGAGGGCCTTCGCCAGGCCTAGGAGCCGCCCACCGCGGGCCGGGGACTGCCGCCGGGCCAGGGCAATCTGCGCGGCGACGCCCTTGCCCAGTTCCGCCGCCGGAACACCGGCCCGGGCCTGGGCGCGGCGCTGCTGCAGATCGAAGGCCACAGTCATGCGCGCCTGCAACGCAGCCGCTGCGGACTTCAGGTCCTCCAGTCCTCGCAGCTGGTCGATCAGCCCAGCGCTGTCGGCGCTCGGGCGGACAGCAGCGAGCAAGCCAGCCACCTCGGTGACCGTCACAGCACCCGCGGCCCTGGAAGCCATTTTAGGCACCCGATCCAAGACCGTAGAAAGACTCTGCATCCATGAACTGAGTCTTCCAGGCACCACCGACATTTAACGTCGCGTCTGCGCGTTGTGGCTCGGACATTGACCAGCGGCCGCAACCCAATCGCGGGGCACGGGCTGTCTGCGGACCAGGGGCCTGGCGGCCTGACGCTTCGTTGGCCGTTTAGTCGACCTGCGGGAATCCGAGGTCGATGACGGACGTGGACGGGTCCGGCCACCGGGTGGTGACCACTTTGCCCCGCGTGTAGAAGCGGATGCTGTCCGGCCCGTACATGTGGGTGTCGCCGAACAGGGAGTTCTTCCAGCCGCCGAAGGAGAAGGTGCCCACGGGTACCGGGATCGGCACGTTGACGCCCACCATGCCGACTTCGACGTCGAACTCGAACTGCCGCGCGGCGCCGCCATCGCGGGTGAAGATGGCAACGCCGTTGCCGAACTCGTTCTCGTTGACCAGCCGGACGGCGTCGTTGTAGGTATCAACGCGCACAACCGACAGGACCGGGCCGAAGATTTCGTCGTCGTAGACCTTCATGCCGGGCTTCACGTGATCCACGAGGCTGACGCCGATGAAGAAGCCGTTCGAATCGAACTGCTGCGAGCGGCCGTCGACGACGACCGTGGCACCTTCGTTTTCGGCGCCGGCCACGTAGGAGGCGACCTTGTCACGGTGTTCCGCGGTGATCAGCGGCCCCATCTGCGATGACGGGTCGGTGCCGGGACCGATCTTCAGTGTGGCCATGCGGCTGGTGATTGCGGCCACGAGGTCGTCGGCGATGTTCCCGACGGCCACCAGCACGCTGACTGCCATGCAGCGTTCACCGGCGGATCCGTAGGCCGCGGAGATCGCTGCGTCGGCCGCCATGTCGAGGTCGGCGTCGGGCAGGACCACCATGTGGTTCTTGGCTCCGCCGAGGGCCTGGACGCGCTTGCCGTGATCGGCCGCGCGCTTGTAGATGGACTGCGCGATAGGCGTGGACCCCACGAAGCTGACAGCCTTCACATCCCGGTGGTCAAGCAGGACGTCCACCGCTTCCTTGTCACCGTGGACCACGTTCAGCACGCCCGCCGGCAGCCCGGCCTCGGCGAAGACCTCAGCGATGAACACGGCCGAGGACGGGTCCTTCTCGCTGGGCTTCAGCAGCACGGTATTGCCGCAGGCCAGCGCGCTGCCGATCATCCACAGCGGCACCATCGCCGGAAAGTTGAAGGGAGTAATGCATGCCACTACGCCGACAGGCTGGCGGACGGAGTGAACGTCGACGCCGCTGGAGACTTGCTCTGAACGCTCGCCTTTGAGCATGTGGGACAGTCCGGTGGCGAACTCGATGTTCTCGAGGCCACGGGAGATCTCGCCTTCGGCATCGGAAAGCACCTTGCCGTGTTCGCTGGTGAGGATGGCCGCCAGTTCTGATTTTCGCTGCGTCAGGATTTCGCGGACCCGGAAGAAGATGTTCGTGCGCTTGGCCAGGCTGGTGGCCCGCCATCCGGGAAGGGCGGCCTTGGCGGCCGTGATGGCTTCCTCGACCCGGGCGGCGGAGGCGAGGGCAACCTCCTTCTCCTGCTCCCCCGTTGCCGGGTTGAAGACAGGGCCGAAGCGATCGGCATCGCCGACGCGGCTGCCGTTGATGAAATGCGGAATGGTTTCCATGGGTGTCTCTTTCTTAGTGCAAGGCGATCCGGGGCACGGCGAATGTACCTGCCGGTCCGGCGAAGGGGGCCTGGTGGGATTTCCTGAACTCGGCTGCTACTGGGCGGACCCCAGCGAGCCGTCTACGAGCTTGATGATCATGGAGCAGTCCTTGCCCGACTCGCCGGCGTCGATGAGCTGCTGGAACAGCTGCTGGACGTGCTTGCCGATTTCGAGGGGCGTTCCGGTGTCCTCGGCGGCGCTGATGGCCAGGCCGATGTCCTTGTTGGCCAGCTCAGTCGTGAACGTGGGCGCAAAATCGTTGTTTGAGGCGGCGGTGGAGACCACGCCCGGAACGGGATACCAGGTGCGCAGGGCCCAGCTGTCCCCCGAGGAGACTGACGCTATGTCCCAGAACACCTGCTTGTCCAGGCCGAGCCGGTCTGCCAGCACGGCACCCTCGGCCGTGGACGCAAGGTTGATGAAGAGCATCAGGTTGTTGCAGATCTTGGCAGCCTGCCCGGTGGTGGCACCTCCGGTGGGGATGATGTTGGACGCCATGGGCTCGATGTACCCTGTGGCCTCAGCCACGGCGCCGGCTTCGCCGCCCACCATGAAGGTGAGGGTTCCCGCCTTGGCCCCGCTCATGCCGCCTGAAACGGGCGCGTCAACGAAGCGGAAGCCGGCGGCAGCAGCGGCGTCGTGCAGTTCCTGGGCGGAGGCGATGTCGATCGTGGAGGAGTCCACCAGCAGCGTCCGGGCGTCGGCGAGCGCCAGGACGCCCTCCTCGCCGAGGTAAACGGCCTTGGCGTGCTCGCCCTTGGGCAGCATGGTGAAAACGACGTCGGCGCCATTCACGGCGTCCGCTATGCTCTTCACCGGCTTTACTCCGCCAGCTTCTGCGGCGGCGACGGCGGCGGGATTCAGGTCGAATCCCCGCACGTCGTGCCCTGCCTTTGCCAGGTTTGCTGACATGGAACCGCCCATGTTCCCCAGACCGATCCAACCGACTACTGCCATGGCATAAGCTCCTTTGCTTCGTGTCCGGCCTAGCCGGAAGTTCTGTGTCCACCATCACACCCTGTTACAGTGCAATCAAGGGGAAAAAGTACAGAGGGCATGTGCACTGATGCACATACGAGTGAAAGGCACACCACGTGAGGCGGCTTCCGAGTCCGGACGACCTGCTGATCCTGCTGACCGTGGCCCGCCTGGGCCGGTTCAACGCCGTAGCCGAGACGCTGGGCACCACGCACACCACGATTTCCCGCAGGATCCTGGCCCTCGACAAACAGCTGGGCGGGCGCACCCTGGAACGCAGCCCTCACGGCTGGGAACTCACGGAGCTTGGGGCGTCGGCGGTGGCCGCCGCCGAAGCCATTGAGGAGACGCTGGGATCGCTGTCCGGCCTCATCGGCCGCGACGAAAATGCCCTCTCCGGGCTGGTGCGGATCAGCACGTCGGACGGCTTCGGTGCCGAATTCGTCACGCCCGCCTTGGTCCGGCTCCAGCACCGGCACCCGCTGCTGAATGTGGAGATGCTGAGCGCCACCCGTAAGGTCAGCCAGAACCGGTCCGGCGTGGACCTCGAAGTCGTGGTGGGCCGGACCGATGTCAGCAACGCTCAGACAATTTTCCTGACCAACTATTTCCTGCGGCTTTACGCCAGCCCTGCGTACGCCGCCGAGCACGGCCTGCCTGAAACGCTCGACGGCGTGGGGCAGCACGGCTTCGTGTCCTACGTTGAATCTGCGCTCCAGGTGGCAGAGCTGGGACACCGCTCCTCGCAGTTGCCGATGCCGAAGTCCAGCTTCCAGGCCACCAGCATCTTTGCCCAGGTGGAGGCGGTGCGCCTTGGTGCGGGAATCGGCCTGCTGCCGAATTTCATGGTGGCGGGCAAGCCGGACTTCGTGCCGGTGCTTCCCCACGACTTCCAGCGACAGCTCCCCATCTGGGCGGTGGCGCGCCCCGAATCGCTGCGGTCCGGCCGGGTGCAGGCCGTCATTGCGGCGATCCGGGAGGAAGTGCAGGAACGCCAGGAGTTGCTGGCTCGCTGAATGGCGTCAGGCCTCGAACAGCCGCCGCACCACTTTTCCGGCGGCCAGGGCGTCGAGCCCCTCGTTGATCTCGGCCAGTGGCTTCGTATCCGTGTGCAGCAGCTCAACGGGCAGCCGGCCCTCGCGCCAGTAGCCCAGATAGAGGGGAATATCGCGCCTGGGCACGGCGTCACCCATGTAGGAGCCCAGCAGCCGCTTGCCTGCGCCCGCGAACTGAAGGGCCGGGACTGTCAGCTCCGCGGACGGATGCGGGAGGCCTACCGAGACCACGGCGCCGCCCCTCGTCACGTGCTCCAGGCAGGACGCAATCACCCGGGCCGAACCCACGGCTTCGATCGCAACGTCCACCCCGTCGCCGGTGGCCTCCGCGATCAGCCGCGGCGCATCATCCGGCGTGCCCACTGCCGTTGCGCCACACTCCAGTGCCAGCTGGTGTTTGCTCGTGTTGGGGTCAATGGCGATCACCGCCGAGGCGCCCGCGAGGGCCGCCGCCATGACGGCGGAGAGCCCCACGGCCCCCAGTCCGAAAACCGCAACCGACTGGCCGGCGGTGACGGCGGCAGTGTTGAGCACTGCCCCCATGCCGGTGAGTGCGGCGCAGCCGAACATGGCCGCCACCGTGTCCGGGACGTCGTCGTCAATGGCCACCACGGATTCCCTGGCCACCACTGCGTAGTCCGCAAAGGCAGAGACTCCGAGATGGTGGTTGATCCGCTCCCCCGACGGCGTCCGCAGCAGCGCTTCCCCGTGCAGGAGGTCGCCGGAACCGTTGGCTTCAGCGGCCCGGTGGCAGAGTGCGGGGCGCCCCGAGCGGCAGGCCCGGCAATCCCCACAGCTCGGCACGAAGACCAGCACCACGTGGTCCCCCACGGAAATGTCCGTAATGCCTGCTCCCATGGCCACGACGCGGCCCACGGCCTCATGCCCGAGCGCCATGGGAAGCGGCCTCACCCTGGAGCCGTCCACCACCGACAGGTCTGAGTGGCAAAGGCTGGAGTACGTGATGGCAACGCCGAGCTCTCCGGCGCGCGGTTCCGGTCGGTCCAGTTCCTGCACCACGAGCGGCTTCGCCTCCGCGTAGCTGGTTCCGGAGGAATCGGTGGGACTCGGAACTGTGGAATAAAGGATGGCTGCTCGCATGGTGATTCCTGTCTTCTGCATCGATGGCTGACACACAGCTGCCCGGGCCTGCGTCAGTCGCGGGTCCGGGCAGCTGCTTCTGGCTATGGCCGCGCTTACTTCCTCGCAGCCGCCAGGAGGTCGGCGGTGCCGCGGGCGTCGGCGGCGTCGACGTCCCGGAGCGAGACGCCGCGGGTTTCCTTGAGGAAGAACACCGCGACGGCGGTCACCACACAGGCTGCCGCGAGGTAAAGGGCAACAGGGGTGGAGGACTTGAAGCTGCCGAGCAGCGACGTGGCGATGATCGGCGCCAGTGAACCGGCGACGATCGACGTCACCTGGTAGCCGAGGGAGACGCCTGAGTAGCGCATCCGGGTTGGGAACATCTCGGCCATGATCGCCGGCTGCCCTGCGTACATCAGGGCGTGGAACAGCAAGCCGATCGTGATCGCCGCGAGGATGGTCATGTCATTGCCGGTGTCCATCATGGGGAAGGCGAAGAAGCCCCAGGTTCCGCCGAGAATCGCTCCGGCCATGTAAACCGGGCGACGGCCGAATGAGTCGGAGAGCTTGCCCACGAGCGGCACGGCGCAGAAGTGGATGAAGTGGGCCACGAGCAGCAGGAGCAGGATCCGGGCAGTGTCGGTCTGGACCACGACCTTCAGGTAGGTGATGGAGAACGTAACGACGAGGTAGTAGAGGATGTTCTCCGCGAACCGCAGGCCCATGGCGGTGAAGACGCCGCGCGGGTAGCGCTTGAACACTTCGGCTACGCCGTAGCCCTTCTTCTCGACCGTGACTTCCTTGCGGGCCTCCAGGAAGATGGGTGCGTCCTGGACCTTGGTGCGGATGTAGTAGCCGATGATGACGATCACCGCGGAGAGCCAGAACGCAACGCGCCAGCCCCAGCCGAGGAAGTCCGCGGACGACAGCGTGGAGGACAGGGTGAAGAGGACGCCGGTGGCCAGCAGGTTGCCCATCGGAACGGCGGACTGCGGCCAGCTGGCCCAGAACCCGCGCGACTTGTTCGGGCTGTGCTCTGCCACGAGGAGCACTGCGCCGCCCCATTCGCCGCCGACGGCGAAGCCCTGGACGAAGCGCAGGAACACCAGCAGGGCCGGTGCCCAGTAGCCGATCTGCGCAAAGCTGGGCAGGCAGCCCATCGCAAACGTGGAAATGCCCACGAGAATGATGCTCAGCTGGAGCAGCTGCTTCCGGCCGAACTTGTCCCCGAAGTGGCCGAAGACGATGCCGCCGATAGGCCGGGCAACGAAGCCGACCGCGTACGTGACGAATGCGGCGATGATCCCGTCCAGCTCCGTCCCCGAATTGGGGAAGAACATCTTGCCGAACACCAGGGTGGCTGCGGAGGCATAGAGGAAGAACTCATACCACTCGACTACTGTGCCGGCCATGGAGGCCGTAACGACTTTCTTTAGGCCTGATGCCTTGACATCGGGTTCCTCTACGCGCCTTGCGGCGGAGTTTTCCGTACTCATTGTGAACTCCTTCGGCGTCTCCCTCGACGCCACTGGGACCTGACTTTGGCGGACGTGTGTGATGTGCACCACGAATCACCGGTTCCAACGAGTATGGTCTGCCATTGCTGCAAGCTCAACGACAAAAAGTGCAGAACGCATCTGCATAAATGCACATTCGGGAGATGCTGGCGCCAGGGTGTCCAGCTTGGGTGCAGCGTCCGCTCAGCGTCGGCTCAGGCGAAGATTCAAGCAAGATTCAGGCGAAAAAGACTCCCCGGAGCTGCGCGTCCAGCTGCCCAATCTCGGTGAGGAAGCCATCATGGCCGATCGGCGCCTCGATCACATGGACGTCCACGTCCCCCGGCAGTGCGTCTGCTAGCTCCCGGGACTGCGAGGGGAAGTAAAGCCGGTCTGTGCTTACGGCCGCAATAAAGAAGTCGGCGGTGGTCCGCGCCAGAGTCTCCTTCAGCGATCCGCGCCCGCGGCAGATGTCGTGGCTCATCAGCGCTTCGGTGATTGCAATGTAACTGTTGGCGTCGAAGCGCCCCACGAGCTTGCTCCCCTGGTGGTCCAGGTAGCTTTCCACCTGGTACCGGCCGCGGGCAGCAAGGGCATCCGCCTGCAACGGCGCCTCGCTGGCCTGGGCGTTCCGGCCAAACCGGAAATCCAGCTCCTGCGCGGACCGGTAGGTGATGTGCGCAATCCGCCGTGCCAGCGCCAGTCCGGCCTCGGGCACCGGGCCGGCGTAGTAGTCGCCGCCGTTGAAGTGAGGATCCTGCCGAATCGCCAGCGTCTGTGCCTGCGCGAAGGCGATCTGTTCGGCCGTGCTGCTGGCGCCGATGGAAATAACGCCGCAGCGCCGCACCCGCTCCGGGTAGGTGACGGCCCACTCCAGCGCCCGGGCTCCGCCCATGGAGCCGCCAAGGACGGCGTACCAGCTGCTGATGCCCAGCTGGTCCGCAAGCCGCGCTTCGGCCGCGGTGGTGTCGCGGAGCGTGACCAGCGGGAAGCGTGAACCCCACGGCCTGCCGTCCGGAGCAGCCGACGACGGCCCCGTGGATCCGTAGCAGCCGCCGACGATGTTGATGGAGACGACGAAAAACCTGTCCGTATCCGCCGGGGCGCCGGGACCGGCCAGCTGCTCCCACCAGCCTTCTTCGTCATCCGTGCCGCGGGTAACGTGCGTGCTGCCCGTCAGGGCGTGCTCCACGAGAATGGCGTTCGAGCAGTCCTCGTTGAGCGTCCCCCAGGTTTCATAGGCGAGGGTAACGTCGGGCAGGAATCCGCCGGCCTCAAGCTCAAGGTTGCCGATGCTGACGTACTGGACTGTCCCATCCTTAACTGCCGTGCCGTCCGTAACCGCGGTGCCAACGGGAACCGCAGCGCCATCCGTAACTTCGACATTCGGAACTTCTGTGCGGGTGACGGAAATCGTCATAGGTAAACCTCTTCTACGCGCTTGCCCGCCGCCAGCTGACCGGCGGGCCAGGTCTTCACCCGGGGCACCCCACCGCGGAAGGAGGGTTGCCGGCCAGCAAGCCGGGGCTGTTGCTGGCACTCATGACCTAGGGCAAGTTTACGAAAGAGGGCGCCGCCCACGCGAAGATTGTGACGGCTGTGTGACTCCCGGCAACACCATCGGGAGCCAAAGCCGTTCAAAGCTTGCGACGAAACTTCCGCACAGCCCGGACGTCCCATGAGGGTTAGGCTGCCCTTAGCTGAGAGCCGCGTCACAAGATGCCAAGATGAGGGCATGCGCATGGATCACGTCTCTTACGCCTGTGAACACGATGGCCTGGCTGCCACCACCGAACGTATTTCGTCCGCCCTCGGCGTCGAAGCCGTGAAGGGTGGAGTGCACCCCCGTTTCGGAACCCGAAACATGATTATCCCGCTCGCCGGGCACAAGTACCTTGAGGTCGTGGAGGTCTTGGACCACCCGGCGTCGGATAAAGCTCCGTTCGGGCAGGCCGTGCGCGCACGGTCCGCTGCCGGTGGCGGCTGGATGGGATGGTGCGTCGAAGTGGACGACCTCGCCCCGTTTGAGGACCGTCTGGGACGTTCCGCCGTCAACGGCAACCGCAAGTTCCCGGACGGCCGTGAACTCGTGTGGAAGCAGATCGGAATCCTGGGCCTCATTGCAGACCCGCAGGTTCCGTACATGCTCAAGTGGGAAGGCGATCCGGGGCTTCACCCGTCCAACGCCTATGACAGCAACGTCAAGATGTCCAGTCTCACCATCGCAGGCTCCGCCGAGCGCGTTACCGAATGGCTCGGCGAACCTGTAGAGCGGCCCCTCGAGGACGTCGCCGTGAACTGGGTGGCTCCGCACGGAACCCCGGGCATCCTGTCCGTCACGTTTGAAACTGCAGCGGGCGCCGTCACAATCTGACGCAGCGCTGCCAACAAGCTTCGGCCGCCATCAGCGGGTGCCAACGACGTCACCCACCGATGGCGGCCGAATTACTTTAACGCCTGATTACCCAATGCCTAGCCCAGCCCGACGGCCTTTCCGAACAGGCTGAAGCCGACGAACGCCACAATGTCCAGCAGTGCATGGGCTATGACCAGGGGCATCACCCGTCGGGTTTTGGTGTAGACCCAGGCGAACACCACGCCCATGATGGCGTTGCCAATGAAGGGCCCGAACCCTTGATACAGGTGGTAGCTGCCGCGGAGCATGGAACTGGCAAAGATTGACAGCGGCATGGACCAGCCGAACTTCCCGAACCGGTCCAGGAGGTAGCCCACCACGATGACTTCCTCGACGACCGCGTGCCGCGCCGCGGAGAGAATCAGCACGGGAACCGTCCACCAGTACGCGTTCAGGGCACTGGGGATGATCGCCGTCGTGATGCCCAGCGCCCGCCCCGCCGCATAGAGGCCCAGTGATGGTATGCCGATCAAAGCGGCCAGCCCCACGCCCTGCAGCAGGTCCCTTCCGGGGCGGGCGAAATTGAAACCCAGCTTCTGGAATGCAGAGCCACCCACGTAGCCCGTTCCTGCCTTCGTCTGGCGGTGCTCCGTCAGGAAGTAGATCACCAGCAAGAGGGGCACCAGCGCGAAGATGATGTCCAGGAGTTGGTACGTCAGATCGAAATATTCCCGTGTACTTTGCGAGCGGTTCAGCGTGGATGTGCCCTGCGCCAGCGGCGCCCGGGTCATCTTGTCCAGGAGTTGCACCACGGAGTACACGGCGGACTGCCCCAACGACAGTCCCAGGACTATCCAGACTTCGATCCGCAGGCGACGGCGGGAAGGAACCAACATGTTCCTATCTTGCCTGCAGTTGCTGGTACTTTCCTGTTTGGCTTCCGGACACTGTAGTACTTCAGGAACCTGTCTCCTCCGCGGCGGCCCCTATGCTGGGGAAGTATGAGTGCGCCCGGGAAAATCATCATGATCCGGCACGGCCAGTCCGCCGCCAATGCCGACACCTCCATTTACAACAGGGTGCCCGACTACCGGATTCCGCTGACTCCCCTGGGTATTGAGCAGGCCAAGGCTGCCGGTGAGCGCATCCGGCGCGAGCTGGACGGCCAAGAGGTGTCCGTCTACGTCTCGCCCTACCTGCGCGCCTACCAGACACTCGAAGCGCTCAACCTTGGCTCCCTCACGGAACGGGTCGTCGAGGAGCCGCGGCTCCGTGAGCAGGACTGGGCGAATTTCCAAATAGCCGGCGAAATCGAGGACCAGAAAGAACTGCGCAACGCCTACGGGCATTTCTTCTACCGCTTCCGGGAGGGCGAGTCCGGGTCGGACGTCTACGACCGCATTTCGTCATTCATGGAGACTCTTTACCGCCACTGGGCCAAGCCGGACTACTCCGCCAATACCCTCCTTGTCACGCACGGCCTCACCATGCGCCTGTTCTGCATGCGCTGGTTCCACTGGTCCGTAGAATACTTCGAGTCGCTGAACAACCCGGACAACGCTGAGATCCGCATGCTGATGCGCACCGAGGACGGCAAGTACGAACTCGACCAGCCGTTCACGCAATGGGTGCAGCGCCGCGTGGACGAGACAGTGCTCGACGCACCTCCCGTGTTCTTCTAGGGCCTGCGCGGTTCTCCCTGGGCCGGAGCGTCCTTAGGACTTGCGTGTGCGGGGCGTTTCCGGCGCCACAATGACGTCCGTGCCGATGGCTTCAAAGGCGGCTTTGTCCTGGGCCGAGATACCCGAATCGGTAATCAGCCGCGTGAACGCGTACCCGTCCATAGTGGCGAAAGCCCGACGGCCCACCTTGGACGAGTCCGCAAGGACATAGGAAATGCTGGCCCTGCTGGCGAGCAGAGCGTTGACGGAGGCTTCGCCTTCTCCGGTATTGGTGGGTCCCACTTCGGGATCAATGCCGTTGACGCCGATGAACGCGATATCCAGCACCACCTTCTGCATGATGATGTCCGTGTAGGGGCCCACAAGCTCATAGGACCGCGGGTTCAGGATGCCGCCGGTCACCATAACCTTGATGTTGGGCCGCACCGCCAGCTGGGCGGCGATGTTGATGGCGTTGGTGACCACCGTCAGCGTGGGCTGGTTGGACGGGGAATTGAGGTCCTCGCGGGTTGCCAGGATCTGCGCGAGGGCGGTACTGGTGGTTCCGCCGCAGAGGCCAATGACCATGCCGGGCGCGATAAGCGCGGACGCGGCGAGGGCAATCTGCTGCTTGGCGGCCGCGTGGTCGTCCCGGTTGTACCGGCCGGGCAGGTCGTAGGCCAGGGCACCTGTCGTGGCTCCGCCCCGGGTCCGGGTCAGCAGACGCCGGTTGGCCAGGCTGTCCAGATCCCGCCGGGCCGTTGCCGGCGAAACGCCGAGCTGGGTGACGATTTCCTCCACCTCCACCTGCCCGGTTTCGGCAAGGAGATCAAGGATTGCCGTCAGTCGGTCGGTGCGGGTCATGCGTAGCTAGCCTCTCGGGGATCAAACCGTCACCAGAAAGTGACGTTTGTTGATTGTAACAGACCCTAAACGATCAGTTCCCGTCATTATCCCCAGGGATCAGGGTTACCTCTCGCGCACTCCGGCGCGCCAGACCGCGTGCGTCAGCGGCATGCCCGGGCGGTAGGCCAGGTGCGTGGCCGACGGTGCGTTGAGCAGGTGCAAGTCAGCCCGGTGCCCGACGGCGATTGAGCCCACCGCGCGTTCGCCGTCGACGTCGGTCCCGGACCCGCGCCCCAGCGCAAGGGCCCCGCCGTACGTCGCCGCGCGGACCGCTTCGTGGACGGTCAGCCGCATCTGCAGCACTGCAGTGGTGACACAGTATGCCATGGAGCTCGTGTACGACGTCCCGGGATTGCAGTTGGAGGCCAGGGCCACTGGCACGCCGGCATCCAGGAGCCGGCGGGCGGGCGCCAGGGGCTGCCGGGTGGAAAGGTCGCACGCCGGCAGGCAGGTGGCCACGGTGCCGCGATTATCCGAACCGGCACCTGTCCCCGCACTCCAGCCGGACCAGCTGGCGGCCAGCGCCTCCACGTCCTCATCGGACAGATAGTTCACATGGTCCACGCTGGCCGCACCGAACTCCACTGCGAGCTGGACACCCGCGCCCGGACCCAGCTGGTTGCCGTGGACGCGCAGCCCGAGTCCGGCGTGGCGGCAGGCCTGAAGCACACGGCGCGACTGCTCCTCGGTAAAGGCGCCCCGTTCGCAAAACACGTCGGCCCACGTCACGTACGGGCGGACCGCATCCAGCATCGGGCCGCACACGAGGTCGGTGTACTCGTCGGCGTCCATGTCCGCAGGCACCAGGTGCGCACCAAGGTACGTGACTTCATCGGCCACTGTCGACGCGATCCGCGCGCTGCGCGCCTCCTGCTCAACGTCCAGGCCGTACCCAGTCTTGGTCTCCACATATGTGGTGCCCTGCGACACCGCTTCCGCCACGCGGCCCATCGCGAGCCGGGTGAGGTCGTAGTCCCCGGTGCTGCGCGTTGCTCCGGTAGTGACGGCGATGCCGCCTGCGCTGTAGCTCTCTCCGGCCATCCGGGCTGCGAACTCCGCCGTCCGGTCACCGGCGAAAATGAGGTGCGTGTGCGAGTCCACCCAGCCAGGCAGAAGGGCCCTGCCGCCCGCGTCCACCGACTCGTCCGCCGCCGGTGCGTCCGCCGCCGCCCCCAGCCAGGCGATCCGCTCGCCCTCGATCACCACGGCGGCATTTTGGAGGACGCGGTGTTCCTGGTCCTGGGTCATCAGCTCGCCGAGGTTGGTAATGAGGGTAGTCATGAACCCATTCTTCAGCGCCGGATGGACCAACGCGTCGCGGCCAGCGCCTCCGCTGTCCGGGATTCCGGACCGGTGGCCTGTCCGGCGCCATTTTGGGGTCCGGTGAGTATTTGTGCCGCTGCGAGCTCGGCAATCGCAGACGAAGTCTGGAAGCCGTACCCGCCCTGGCCAGCCAGCCAATAGAATCCGGTGGCCTCGGCGTCGAAGCCCACGACGGGGACGCCATCGGCCGCTTCGGTGCGCAGGCCGGTCCATGCAGTGCGGACGGCGCTGATCCCCAGCGTGGTCAAGGTGTTGAGGCGGGCTATGAGCCGCTCGACATCGCCGGGGAACGGCCGGGCATCCTCCGGCCCGCTGGCGACGTGTTCCGACGGCGAGACAAGAACATCGTTGCCCTCCCGCCGAAAGTAGAAGGAGTCGTCCGCTGCCGCCACCATGGGGCTTCCAACAGGCAGGGAATGCTCGACGCCGACAATCGCCGCCGTGCGCCGGTACGGCTGGAGTCCGAGCTTTTCCACGCCGCTGACGACGGCCACCTCGTCCGCCCATGCCCCGGCCGCGTTGACCACGACGCCGGCCTGGAAGGCCTCCTGGCCGGCGCCGATCTCCCAGCCGCTGCCAAGCCGCTGCGCCGAATGCAGCCGGGCGCCGGTGATGATGTCCACGCCCGCAGCTTCGGCGCGTGCCCGGTGGTCGTCAAGCAGGACCGGCGCGTTGCAGCCGAACGATCCCGTGTCCAGGCCTGCAGCGGAGAATGACCCTGGTTCCAGGACAGGACACAGCGCCAGCGCTTCCGCGTGGCTGACCATCCGCATGTGGCCGCTGGCTTCGGTCCTGACGGTTTCCTCGTCGCCGACCAGCATGAAGCTCCGCGGGGACAGCACAGGTTCAGGCAGCGAGGCATCCCTGGCCGCGATCAGCTCCAGGGTGCGGACCGTCAGCTCCTGGACCACGGGCGGGCCGTAGCTGGGGATGAGCTGCCGGGCCGAGCGGGAGGAGGTGTGGTACGCCAGCTGCTGCTCGGCTTCGACCAGTGCCACGCTGCATTTGCCGGCCAGGGCGGATGCCAAGGACAGTCCTGCGATCCCGCCGCCAACGATCACCACGTCATAAGTTGCTGCCATGGCTACATCCTTGCAGATGATAGGCACCCTTGCAGATGCTAGGCGGCGACGGCGTTCCGGCTCTTGACGAACGCCCGCACGCAGGTTTCGACGTCGTCGGCGCTGTGCGCCGCGGACAGCTGCACGCGGATGCGGGCCGCGCCGCGCGGCACCACCGGGAAGCTGAAGGCCGTAACGAAGACGCCGTTCTGCAGCATCTGGTCGGCCACTTTTGCTGCAACGACGGCATCGCCGAACATCACCGGAACGATCGCGTGTTCACCGTCGAGCAGGTCAAAACCCTCCTCCGTCATGCGGCGGCGGAACAGTTCCGCGTTCTCGAACAGCCGGGTCCGCAGCTCACCGGAGGTCTCCACAAGGTCCAGTGCCTTGATGGTGGCCGAAACGATGGCCGGGGCCAGGGAGTTGGAGAACAGGTACGGGCGGGCTTTCTGCCTGAGCATCGCCACCACTTCGCTGCGGCCGGAGACGTAGCCGCCCGAGGCGCCGCCGAGTGCCTTGCCGAACGTGCCGGTATAGATGTCCACCCGGTCAGACACACCGGCGTGTTCCGGGGTTCCCGCTCCGGTGGCGCCCATGAAGCCCACAGCGTGGGAGTCATCCACCATCACCAGGGCATCGTGCTTTTCGGCGAGGTCGCAGATGGCCTCCAGCGGCGCAAGGTAGCCGTCCATGGAGAAGACGCCGTCCGTGACGATTATTTTCCGGCGGGTGTCCTTCGCCTCGATGAGTTTCGCCTCAAGGTCTGCCATGTCCTGGTTGGCGTAGCGGAAGCGCTGCGCCTTGCAGAGCCGGATGCCGTCGATGATCGAGGCGTGGTTCAGTGCATCGGAGATGACGGCGTCTTCCGGGCCGAACAGCGATTCGAAAACGCCGCCGTTGGCGTCGAAGCAGCTGGAGAACAGGATGGTGTCCTCGGTGCCAAGGAACTTCGACACGCGGGCTTCAAGCTGCAGGTGGAGGTCCTGGGTGCCGCAGATAAACCGGACGCTGGCCATGCCGAACCCGCGCTCGTCCATGGCGGACTTGGCCGCGGCGATAATGTCCGGGTGGTCCGCCAGGCCCAGGTAGTTGTTGGCGCAGAAGTTCAGCACGGGTGACCCCGCTTGCCCGATCTGGCCGGCCGTGATGTGGCTGGCCTGGGCGGAGTCGATGTGGCGCTCGGTCTTATAGAGGCCGGCCTCGCGGATCTCCTCCAGTTCGCTGCGCAGCTGGTCCTTGATTGCTGAATACACGGTGTGCTCCTCGGCTCGTTGAAAGTCTGGTGTCTTGATGCTGGGGGTGGGAGTGTCTCGGGTCGGGTCGTTGCTGGTGCTCAGCGCTGGTTATACTTCAGCGCTGGTTAGACTTCGGCGCTGGTCACATTTCAACCCAGTCGAGCACAACCTTGCCTCCGACTCCTGCGCGGGCAATTTCGAAGCCCTTCTCCCACTGCGCTGCCGGCAGTACGTCCGTGACTACGGCGGAGATGTTGGCGTGCAGCGTCGGGTTGGAGGACAGCATGGCGCTCATGGCGTACCAGGTCTCGAACATTTCGCGGCCGTAGATCCCTTTCAGGGTCAGCATATGCGTGACCACCTTGCCCCAGTCGATGTCGATGGACTGGCTGGGGAGGCCCAGCATGGCGATGCGGCCGCCGTGGTTCATGTTGTCGATCATCTCCGGCAGGGCGGTGGGGTGACCGGACATTTCCAGCCCGATGTCGAAGCCTTCGCGCATGCCCAGTTCGCGCTGCGCCTCGCGGACACGCGTCCTGGAGACGTCGATGGCCAGGTCAACGCCGAGCTGGCGGGCTAGTTCCAGCCGCGGCGCCGACACATCGGTGATGGCGATCTTGCGCGCCCCGGCGTGGCGCGCCACGGCGATGGCCATGAGCCCGATGGGCCCGGCGCCGGTGATCAGCACGTCCTCGCCTACGAGTGGAAAGCTCAGTGCTGTGTGCACGGCGTTGCCGAAGGGGTCGAAGATGGCGCCGAGCTCCGGCGTCACGGAAGGATCCTGGTGGACCCAGACATTGGTTTCCGGGATAACGACGTATTCGGCGAACGCCCCGTCCCGCTGTACGCCCACGCTCACGGTGTGGATGCACATCTGGCGGCGGCCGGCGCGGCAGTTGCGGCAAATTCCGCAGACGATGTGGCCCTCGCCGGAGACCCGGTCGCCCACCTTGACGTCCCGGACGTCCTCTCCGGTCTCCACAACCTCGCCGTAGAACTCGTGCCCTGCGATGAGCGGTGCCTGGATGATGCCCTGGGCCCAGGCGTCCCAGGACTGGATGTGCAGGTCGGTGCCGCAGATGCCCGTGGTGATGACGCGGATCTTGACGTCGCCGGGGCCGGCTTCAGGCTCCGGGCGGTCGACGAGCTCGAATCCGGCGTGTGCGCCGGCCTTGAACAGAGCCTTCATTGGCTTCCTAACTTTTGGCATGCGCGGCAGCGGCATGCGGGCGGGGTCTCCCTTCATTAGAGTCACTCCAACGCATTAGCACAAGGGGATTTTTCTCAATCGACGATTTAGTAGTTGCTAAGGCATAGGATGGGATCCATGGAGATCCACCAGCTTGAGATGCTGCGCGAACTCGGGGCACTGGGAAGCGTCAAGGCCGTGGCCGACACGCTGCTGGTCACGCCGTCGGCCGTCTCACAGCAGCTGGCACAGCTGCAAAAGAGCGTCGAGGTTCCTCTCACTCGCAAGGAGGGCCGGAACCTGGTCCTCACGGAGGCGGGCCAGGTGCTGGCGGACGCCGGGGCCGCCGTCGTCAGCGCCATGGCCGACGCCCGCATGGCGATCGGCGCCTACCACGGGTCCACGGTGGCGCCGGTGACGGTCAGCGGGTTCCACAGCGCCGGACAGGCGCTGTTCGCGCCGCTCGCGCGGCTCCTGGACGGACCCGGCAAGCCGAAGGTGCAGCTGTTTGACGAGGACGTGGCCCAACAGGACTTCCCCGCGCTGACGGCGCGGTACGACCTGGTGCTGGCGCACCGCATGGACCACAGCCCGCGCTGGCCGGAGGAGCGGGTGGCGGTGATACCGCTGGCGCATGAGCCTCTTGACGTGGCGCTCCCGGCCGGGCACCGGCTCGCTGCCCAGGTGTCGCTGGAAACGGACGACGTCGTCGGCGAACCCTGGGTGACCAGCCGCACGGGCTACTCCCCCGCGGATGTGCTGTCCGCCGTCGCCGCCGTCTCCAGCCGGGAGCTGAACATCGTCCACCGGATCAACGACTACTCCACCGTGGCGGCCCTGGTGGCAGCGGGCGGCGTGATCGGGCTGCTGCCCAGGCACACCGCGCGCCCCGTGCTGAGCCCCGACATCGTGCTGCGGCCGCTCAGGGGCATCAGCACCCGCCGCAGGATCGACATCCTTGCAAGGCCCGAGAACCTCAAGCGCGCTTCGGTCCGGCTGGTCTGCGAGGCGTTGGAGGACATCATGGCCAGCCTCGTCCACGACTGACGGCTGCTCACTTGCGCTTGCCGTTGCCGCTGGCCTTTCCGTTGCCTTTACCTTGGCCGAGTCCCTTGGCGGCGGAGGGACCCGCAACCACCGTAATCGCGGTGAGGTCCTCACCATTCCTGATGCCCTTGATGAGCACTGCGTCCCCCGGCTTGAGATCCGAAACGGTGGCGGCGGAGGGCTTGATGAGCTTGCCGGCGCTATCTTTGGGGGCGGTGCCGTCCGCCGCCGCCTTGGGCAACCTGAAGGTCCTGGTGTCAGCGATGATGGCGTAACTCTGGCTGAAACCGTCCTCGCTCTTGACGGTGATGGACGAATCACCGGCCGAGTCAAGGGTGCCGAACTGCGTCACCCGGGACTCCAGGCTTCCGTCGCTTTTCCTGACCACACTTTCGCCGTGCAGCTCCCGGGCACGGCCTTTTTCCTTCGCCGTGCCCGCATCCTTCGAGACTGCAGCAGACGCCGCGGATGGCGAAGAGGCACCCGGCAATGCAGCTGCCTGCGCCCGGTTGGTTGCCGTTGCCGTTGCCGTTGCCGACGACGTCGGTTCCGAGGCCGTTGCCTGGGACGGTGCTACCGGCACGCCCGCAGCCCACACGACGGCGGCGCCGGCCCCGCTCAGGGCAAGCACCACGGCGCCCGCCAGCAGGGCCCGGCGTACTTTGTTGGCCCGGCGTACTTTGTTGGCCCGGCGTACTTTGTTGGTCTGTTGAACCGGCATGCGCATCCTCCCGAGGGACCGGCAGGGCGCGGTGACGCCCTGAGCCTGAGCCCGCAGTTTATGGCCGCGACCTTATGGAGAACATGGACGCCACCGCCCCGTTAACCCCCAACTGGGTCGCAGTCGGTGTCGTTTTGACGGCTCAAAACGACGATAACTGCGACCCAGTCGGGTGGAAACTCAGGCGCTGACGCCCAGCTTCTCGAGGATCAGCTCGCGGACGCGGCCGGCGTCGGCCTGGCCGCGGGTGGCCTTCATGACGCCACCCACGATGGCGCCGATGGCCTGTAACTTGCCGGCGCGGATCTTGTCTGCGACGTCGGGCTGCGCGGCGAGGGCAGCATCGATGGCTTCCAGGAGCGGCCCGTCGTCGGACACCACGGCCAGGCCGCGCTTTTCGACGATTTCGGCGGGTGTGCCGTCACCGGCGAGCACGCCGTCAAGCACCTCGGTGGCCATCTTGTTGTTGATCTTGCCGTCGTCCACCATCTTGCTCAGCTCAACAATGGTGGCCGGTGAGACGCCCAGCTGGCCGGGGTCGACGTCGGCGTTCTTGGCGCGGCCCACGATCTCGCCCATCCACCATTTGCGGGCCACGGAAGCCGTGGCGCCGGCGGCGATGGTTTCCTCGATCTCGTCCATGACGCCGGCGTTGACCACGTCGCGGAACTCGAGGTCCGAGTAACCCCAGTCGGCCTGCAGCCGCTTGCGGCGGGTGGCCGGCGGCTCGGGCAGCGTGGCGCGCAGCTCCTCCACCCATTCCCGCGAGGCAACCACAGGAACGAGGTCAGGCTCCGGGAAGTAGCGGTAGTCATCGGCGTCGGACTTTGCACGGCCGGAGGTGGTGGTGCGGGTGTCCTCGTGCCAGTGGCGGGTCTCCTGGATTACGGGCTCGCCGGAGTCCAGGACGGCTGCGTGCCGCTGGATCTCGTAGCGGACGGCATGTTCGACGGCGCGCAGCGAGTTCACGTTTTTGGTCTCGGAGCGGATACCGAAGCGTTCGCGTCCGTGCGGGCGGAGGGAGACGTTGGCGTCGCAGCGGACGTTGCCGCGTTCCATCTTGGCGTCCGAGACGCCGAGGTTCTTGACGATCTCGCGGACCGCGGCAACATAGGCCTTGGCCAGTTCGGGGGCGCGGGACCCGGCGCCTTCAATCGGCTTGGTGACGATCTCCACGAGCGGAACACCCGCGCGGTTGTAGTCCACGAGGGAGTAGTCGGCGCCCTGGATGCGTCCCGCGGAACCGCCGAGGTGCGTCAGTTTGCCGGCGTCCTCTTCCATGTGCGCCCGTTCAATCTCGACGCGGAAGACGGTGCCGTCGGAGAGCTCGATGTCCAGGTAGCCGTCGTAGGCGATGGGCTCGTCGTACTGGGACGTCTGGAAGTTCTTCGGAGTGTCCGGGTAGAAGTAGTTCTTCCGGGCGAAGCGGCAGTTTTCGGCGATCTTGCAGTTCAGCGCGAGGCCGATCTTGATGGAGGACTCCACCGCCGTCCTGTTCAGCACCGGCAGGACGCCGGGCATCCCCAGGTCCACCTCGTTGACGTTGGTGTTGGGCTCGTCGCCGAAGACGTTCGGGGCGGAGGAGAACATCTTGGTCTTGGTGTTCAGTTCCACGTGGACCTCGAACCCCAGGACGGGATCGTACTTCTCCATGGCCTCTTCGAAGCTCAGGGTTGCGTCAGACATCAGTGTGAACCTCCGTGGCTCGGAACAGTCTCAGCGAGTGCGGGTGCCGGCAGCGAAGGAGCACGGTCCAGGAGAGGACCGCCCCACTTCTCTTCCAGCAGCGATTCCAGGACCGCACCCACGCGGTACAGGCGGGCGTCCTCACGGGCCGGCGCCAGAAGCTGGATGCCCACGGGCAGCCCGTCCTCGTCCGCCAGGCCGCCGGGCAGCGACAGCCCCGGGACGCCGGCCA
Source organism: Arthrobacter sp. 10L430 (assembly GCF_056395245.1). Lineage (NCBI taxonomy): Bacteria > Bacillati > Actinomycetota > Actinomycetes > Micrococcales > Micrococcaceae > Arthrobacter > Arthrobacter sp. 10L430. Next base: position 201,058 of record NZ_JBFTJD010000002.1, read on the forward strand.
TGTTGGCCGGGATGGTGGCGACGTCGTTGAGGTACATGGCCAGGGGGTCGTCCAGCTTCTCGCCCAGTTTGAACGCCGTGGTGGGGGCGGTCGGGGAAATCAGGACGTCGGCCTTGGTGAAGGCGGCGTCGAAGTCGCGCTGGATGAGCGTGCGGACCTTCTGCGCGGAGCCGTAGTAGGCGTCGTAGTAGCCGGCGCTCAAGGCGTAGGTGCCCAGGATGATGCGCCGCTTGACTTCGTCGCCGAAGCCGGCGGCGCGGGTGGCGGCCATGACGCGCTCAATGGTCAGCGGCGGGTCCTCGGGGAGGACGCGCAGCCCGTACCGGACGCCGTCGAACTTGGCCAGGTTAGAGGATGCCTCGGATGGCATGATCAGGTAGTAGGCGCCGAGGGCGTACTTGAAGTTGGGGCAGGAGACCTCAACGATTTCCGCGCCGGCCTGCTTGAGCAGCTCGAGCGATTCATTGAAGCGGTTCTCGACGCCGGCCTGGTAGCCCTCGCCGTGGAGTTCCTTGATGATGCCGATCTTCATGCCGTCCACGTTGCCCAGCCGGGCCGCGGCTGCGAGGTCCGCAAGCGGGTCAGCCAGCGAGGTGGAGTCTCTCGGATCGTGGCCGCCGATGACCTGGTGCAGCAGCGCCGAGTCCAGGACGGTGCGGGAGACGGGGCCGATCTGGTCCAGGGAGGACGCCATGGCGATGGCACCGTAGCGCGAGACGCCGCCGTAGGTGGGCTTCACGCCCACGGTTCCGGTGACGGCGCCCGGCTGGCGGATGGATCCGCCGGTGTCGGTGCCGAGGGCCAGCGGCGCTTCGAAGGCGGCGACGGCGGCTGCCGAACCTCCGCCGGAGCCGCCGGGGATGCGGTCCAGGTCCCACGGGTTGCGGGTGGGGCCGTACGCCGAGTGCTCCGTGGAGGAGCCCATGGCGAATTCGTCCAGGTTGGTCTTTCCCAGGATGGGCATCTTCGCGGCGCGGAGCTTCTGCACGACTGTGGCGTCGTAGGGGCTGTGCCAGCCTTCGAGGATCTTGGAGCCGGCTGTGGTGGGCTGGCCGACCGTGACGATGAGGTCCTTCACGGCGATGGGGACGCCGGCGAGTTCGTGCAGCTCCTCGGCGGCGGCACCGCCGGCGGCGCGGATGGCGTCCACCTCGGCGGCGACGGCGAGGGCCTCTTCCGCGTTGACGTGCAGGAACGCGTGGACGCCGCGGTCGCCGCCGTCGACGGCGGCGATGCGGTCAAGGTGGGCCTGCACCACTGCGACGGCGGTGACTTCGCGGGCGGCAAGCTTTGCGGCCAGCTGGGCGGCGGAGAGGCGGATCAGCTGGTTGCTGTTGGTTTCAGTCATGTTCTTTTATGCCTCATCCAGGATTGCCGGGACCTTGAAACGGTTCTCATCGGAATCCGGAGCGCCGGAGAGTGCCTGCTCGGCCGTGAACGTGTGCCCCACGACGTCTTCTCGGAACACGTTGGTCAGCGGAATCGGGTGCGAGGTGGCCGGAACGTCATCACCGGCGGCTTCACTTACGGACTTCACCGAATCTACGATGACGGCGAGTTCGCCGGCCATCCTGTCCAGCTCTTCAGCACTCATCTCAATGTGCGCGAGCCGCGCGAGGTGCGCGACGTCGTCACGGTTGATCGCAGCCATGGATCTCCCCTGCAAGTTCGGATTGTTTTCCGAACCAGTCTACGTGGGTTGGACGACGAACAACGCGGGGTCACTTACGGCCCATCCGGAGGTCCGGAATGGGCCGTAAGTGACCCCGCGTTGCTTGGTGCGGGTGTTTGGTTTGCTAGCCGACGCCGATGGCTCCGGTCAGCATCCCGACGCCGAGCATGACGAGCGAGATGACTGCGGTCCGCCACAGGACTTTCTTGTGGTGGTCGCCCAGGTCCACCTTGGCGAGCGAAACGAGCAGCAGGATGGCGGGAACCAGCGGGCTCTGCAGGTGGAACGGCTGGCCGGTAATGGAGGCCCGGGCCATTTCCGCGGCGCTGACGCCGTAGTGGGCGGCGGTCTCGCTCAGGACCGGAAGAACGCCGAAGTAGAAGGCGTCGTTGCTCATGAAGAACGTCATGGGGATGCTGAGGATGCCGGTGATGACTGCCATGAACGGGCCCATGTCGGAAGGGATGATGGCCACGAGCCAGGCTGACATGGCCTCTACCATGCCGGTGCCCTTGAGCACACCGGTCAGGACAGCCGCGGCCATGACCATGCTCACCACGGCGACGATGGAAGGTGCATGCGCCACGAGCTGGGCGCCCTGGTCCTTGACCTTGGGGAAGTTCACCAGCAGGGCGATGGCGGAGCCCACCATGAAGACGAACGGCAGCGGCACGAGGTCGGCCACGAGCATGACCATCACGGCGACAGTGAGGCCCAGGTTGAACCACTGCAGCTTGGGCCGGAGGGTCTTGCGGTTGGGGTCCAGTGCCGTGTCCGTGAGACCGGTGTCGCTGTCGGCGAGCGTCTCGGTGCGCTCCAGGACAGCCACGGAGGAGCCGCCGACGGCGGGGCCTCCCGTTGCGGGGACAGGGGCGGTTCCGGTGCCCTTGCGTCCGCGGCCGGTTCCCGAACCGCCGCCGGACGTTCCGCCGTCGAACGCGTCGGCGGTGTCCGGCACGGACCAGATTTCCGGCGCCGTGGCGCGGAGGCGGTTACGTTCCTGCAGGCCGAGCAGCCAGGAGAAGACGAGGACAACAACCAGGCCGGCGATCAGCGAGGGGATCATGGGAACGAAGACGTCGTTGACGTCGAGCTTGAGCGCGGTGGCAGCGCGGGCGGTGGGGCCGCCCCACGGCAGGATGTTCATGGTGCCGTTAGCCAGGCCAGCCACGCAGGTGAGGACAACGGGGCTCATCTTCAGCCGGAGGTAGATGGGCAGCATGGCTGCCGTGGTGAGGATGAAGGTGGTGGAGCCGTCGCCGTCGAGGGAGACTGCGGCCGCGAGCATAGCGGTGCCGAGAACAACCTTGGCGGGATCATTGCCGAGCTTGCGCAGGATGAACCGGACCAGCGGATCGAACAGCCCGACGTCGATCATCAGGCCGAAGTAGATGATGGCGAACATGAGCAGGGCGGCAGTGGAGGTCATGGACTTCATTGAGTCCATGACCATGTCACCGATGCCGAGGCCTGCGCCTGCGAAAAGACCGAAAATGGTGGGGACAATGATCAACGCCAGCACTGGCGTCAACTTCTTCGTCATGATCAGCACCATGAATACCGCGATCATGGCGAATCCAAGTAATACCAGCACAGCCGGCTCCTTCTTGATGATTGGCACCACCTCGATGTGATGCGCACTACAGACGTTAGAGTGGCGCGGGTCACGGCAGTGCCTTTGGCTCAATTGATTGGCATACTGCTTATTGGGAGCATTTTGCGCATTTTGCTCACGGGCGTCCGAAGGCCTGCGCACAACCCCGTCTGCCCGGCCCCACGGGCCGGAAAGACCGCCCGAAGGAGGAGCGCCATGGCCAGAACGACCCGACGGCTGCCGCTCAGGTTCTCCACGCAGACGCTGCTGTTGCAGCTGGGCGTGGTGCTCCTGGTGGTGCTCCTCAGCGGCGCCGTCCATGCCTGGCTGACGTTCGAACGCCTGGGCCGCGAGGCGGAGAACCAGGCGCTCACGCTGGCCCGGACGGTGGCCTCGGATCCCTCGGTCCGCGCCGAGGTGCAGGCCATCAGCCGGCAGGCGGGCACTCCCCCGCGGGCCGAACTGCTTGCCGGTCCGCTGATGGCGGCGGCCGAAGGGGCGCGCACCCGGACCGGCGCCCTGTTCGTGGTGATCACTGACGAAACCGGGATCCGGCTGGCCCATCCCGACGCCGAGCGGCTGGGCGAGCGGGTGAGTACTGATCCGTCGGAGGCGCTGGCCGGACGTGAGGTCACCACCCGCAACACCGGGACACTGGGACCCTCGGCGGGTGCCAAGGTGCCGGTTTTCGCGCCCGACCCGCCTGGCTCGCCTGGCTCCGAGGCCGGTTCCCCGGCCGGTTCCAGCGTCGCACCCCAAACCGTCGTCGGCGAGGTCAGCGTGGGCTATTCCACCGAGACCATCGGCCAGAGCCTTGCCCGGGACATCGTGCCCATCGCCGTCACGGCGGCCGGCGCCCTCTTGGCTGGAGTCCTGGCGTCATTCCTCCTCCGTCGCCGGCTGCAGCGGCTCACACTTGGCCTGGAACCTGAGGAAATCAGCACCCTGGTGCATGACCAGGTGGCCGTGCTGGAGGGTGTGGACGAGGGCGTGGTGGGCGTTTCCGCCGAGGGCCGCATCAGCGTTTTCAATGCCGCGGCCCAGCGGCTCCTGGGCCAGCCCGACCTGACCGGAACGCTGTGGTCGGCGGCCCCGGTTCCGGCCCAGCTCAAGGCGCTCACAGAGGCCGATGCCCGGGAGGGCGAAGCCGTGGAGCTTCTGGCCGGCGGCCAGGTTTTGGTGGCGAGTGCCCGCAAGGCCCTGCACCGTCAGGAGGACCTTGGCTGGGTGGTCATGCTCCGCGACCGCACCGAGCTCCAGCAGCTGACGCGCCAGCTCGACGCCGTTGGCACAATGTCCACGGCGCTCCGGGCGCAGCGGCACGAGTTTGCCAACCAGCTGCACACGATCGCCGGCTTCATCAGCATCGGCCAGCATCAGCAGGCGCGCGAGTATCTGGAGCGCCTCGCCGCCACCGGGCCGCTGAAATTCCCGGTGGAACAGGCCGAGCTGCTGCAGGACCCCTACCTTCAGGCATTTGTCGGCGCGAAGGGCGTGGAAGCGGACGAACGCGGCGTTGCGCTCCGGATCGGGCCGGAAACCCTGGTGCGCGGCCAGGTCACGGAGCCGCAGGATGTCACCACGGTCCTGGGCAACCTCATCGACAACGCGGTCAACGCGGCCGTGGCCGGCTCAGCCGGCGAGCGCTGGGTGGAGCTTGAGCTGCTGGACGAACCATCGGACGACGGCGGGACGCTGCATATCGTCGTCGCCGATTCCGGCGACGGGCTGCAGGGCGACGCCGATCCGGAGTCGGTGTTCGCGGAAGGATTTACGACGGCGGCCGGCCCGGTACGCGCGGGCGGCGGCCAGGGCCTGGGGCTGGCTTTGGCGCGCCAGCTGGCGCGGCGCCGCGGCGGCGACGTCAGGATGCTGGAGCCCGGGGCCGCCGGGGGGCCCGGCGCCGTGTTCATGGCGACGCTGCCGGGCACCACAACGGCGCAACGATTGAGTGACGAGCAAGGATAGGACGATGATGTCTGAGGATTTCAGGGTGCTGATCGTGGATGACGATTTCCATGTTGCCAAGCTCCATGCCGCCTACGTGGACTCGGTGGCGGGCTTCCTGGCGCTGCCGCCGGCGGGTTCGGCGTCGCTGGCCCTGCAGTCCATCCACAGCCTGCGTCCGGACCTGGTGCTGCTGGATGTGTACCTGCCGGACGCCTCCGGCCTGGACCTGCTGCACCAGCTGGACGTCGACACGATGATCCTGAGCGCGGCGTCCGATGCCGCCTCGCTGCGGACGGCATTCCGCCGCGGCGCCCTCGGGTACCTGCTGAAGCCCTTTACCGCAGAGTCCCTGTCCCAGCAGCTGAGGTCCTATGCCCGGTACCGGCGTATCCTTTCCCAGCCCGGGTCCTTGGATCAGGACACCGTGGAGCGGGCCAAGCGCGCTCTGATTCCGGGGGACGTCTCGCCGTCGGCCAGGCCGCGCTCCGCCACCGAAGCGGCGGTGCTGGAATCCCTGGTCCCGGGCGAACAGTATTCCGCGGCGGACGTGGCCGGGCGGGTGGGTGTTTCCCGGGCCACCGCCCAGCGGTACCTTTCGTCGCTCGCCGATGACGGCGCCGTCGAGATCCAGCTCCGCTACGGAACCACCGGCCGCCCGGAACACCGCTACGGCCTCCCGCCCCAATAACCCACCTCGCCCGGCCGACAGAGGTCTCAGCCGAGTGGTGGTGGCTAGTTAACGCTCTTCTGCGCGACGAGCTCGATCTCCACGAGCATCTTCGGGTCGAGGAACGGCAGGACGTGCACGAGGGACAGCGTGGGGCGGATGTCACCGAAGACCTCGCCGTGGGCCTTGCCCGCGTCTTCCCACTTGCTGATGTCCGTCAGGTACAGCTTGGACTGCACGACGTCGGCCAAGCCGAAGCCCGCGTCGGCCAGGACAGTCTCCAGCTTCTGGAGGATGTATCTGGTCTGCTCGTAGAAGTCGGTGCCGACGATGCCGTCCTCACCGCTGGCGGCGGTGGCGGAAATGTACAGCGTGTTATCCACCTGGACAGCGCGGGAGTAGCCGAGGGTCTGTTCCCAGACGGAACCGGTGCCGAAAGTCTTGCGCATGGTGCGCCTTTCACTGGGGCCGCTGCCGGCCGGCGCATACGCAGCCGGTGAACGGGGCCGTGGAAATGAGTCGGCACCACTCTAGGGCGGCTAGACGTCCAGCCGGAAAACCAGCAGTTTTATGTCGGTGTCCGGCACGAACCAGTCCCGCTCGTGAACCCGCCGGAAACCGGTCTTCCGGTACAGGCCGTGGGCGCTCTCCCACGTCCCGCCGGTGGTCAGGGCCACGCCGCTGATGCCTTCCAACGACCTCGCGTGCTCGATGATCGCTCCCACGAGGGCCTGACCGGCGCCGCTGCGCTGCACCGCCGGGTCCACCACGAGCATCCGGAATTCGAGTTCGTCGCCGAGGGCGATGTCCGCATACGGCTCGCCCGCAACGGCCAGCGTCACGGACCCCACAATCCGGCCATTCCGTTCGGCCACCCAGATGGTGGCCTGCTCCGCCCGCCTGGCCACGTCCTGGATCTGCTGCATGTAGGGGTGATCGGCACTGTCGAAATATCCCGCCGCCAGATAGGAATCGCGGGTGATCCGGGCTATCGCCTCGTAATCGGCGGGGACTGCTGGACGGATATTGATCTGCGGCTGCACCTGTCAATGCTAGTTCCAGCGGCCGGATGCGCAGCGCGAAAGAGCTGTTTCCGTGATCGAACTATCACTGGCGGGCAACTGGCGTCCGGCTCATCGTCTCAGAGCGGAAACTTGCCGGACATCTCCAGCGTTCCCGCGCACGTCCACGCTGCCAACCGTTCGTCATCCGATGGCCCGCCGTTCAGCGGGCTGGTCAGCCGGGGACGCCGCACCCAGCAGCCGGCTTCCTCGGCGATCAGGGCTCCGGCGGCAAAGTCGTGTTCGTTGAGGCCTCGCTCGCCGAAGGCATCGTGCGTGCCATCAGCCACAAGGCAAAGGTCCAGGGCCGCCGAACCGAGCCGCCTCACATCCGCGAACCCCTCCATGAACCCGCCCAGCGCCGCGGCCTGCTCCGCACGGACAGCGGGATCGTAGCTAAATCCGGTGGCCAGGATCTGGCCCGCACGGCCGGACACTGGACCGGTGAGCTGGACGCGGTGGCCGCCCTGTTCGAGCCAGGCGCCGTGGCCCCTTGAGGCGTAGTACACGCGCCCCAGCGCCGGGGCGTTGACGACGCCGGCCAGCCAGACGCCGTCGGCATCGGCCACCGCCACGGAGGTGGCGTAGTAGACGATGTTGCGGATGAAGTTGGTGGTGCCGTCCAGCGGGTCAATGGACCAGCGGAGCCCGCTGGGATTCTCCGGGCGGGTAGTGCCGTGTTCCTCGCCGGTGATGGTGTCCTGCGGACGCGCCGCGCGGATGGCGCTGCAGACAGCGTTCTCGGCGGCCACATCAAACGCCGTGACCCAGTCCCCCGCCTCGCCTTTGTTGCTGACAGCGCCGTCCGCCAGGGAATCGCCGCCCCGGGTGGACAGGACGGCGGCGCCAGCGGCGGCCGCCGCCTGGGCCACGTCAAGCAGCCCGTTCGGATCAGGGCTCATTCCGGGCCGTTTCCGTCATCGTCCGAGACCTCGGGAACGGCCTCCGCGTCGGCAGCCCCGGCTGCCGGACCGTTGGTCAGCAGCTCCCGGAAGCCGTCCTCGTCGAGGACCGGAACGCCCAGCTGTTCGGCCTTGTCCATTTTGGTGCCGGCGTTTTCTCCGGCAACGAGGTAACTGGTGTTCTTCGAGACCGAACCGGCCGCCTTGCCGCCGCGGACCAGGATGGCTTCCTTGGCCTCGTCCCGGCTGAAGCCTTCCAGCGTTCCCGTCACCACGATCGTCAGCCCCTCAAGGGTGCGCGGCATGGATTCATCACGTTCATCTTCCATCCGCACCCCGGCAGCCGCCCAGCGGTCGATGATCTCCACGTGCCAGTCCTCGGCAAACCATTCCGTGAGCGCCGCGGCGATGGTGGGGCCCACCCCGTCCACGCCGGCGAGTTCGTCTTCCGAGGCCTGCCGGATGGCGTCCATGGTGCCGAAATGCGTGGCCAGCGCCCGGGACGCCCGCGGCCCCACATGCCGGATGGAGAGCGCCACCAGCACCCGCCACAGAGGCTGGGTCTTGGCCTTTTCGAGTTCCTTGAAGAGTTTGTCCGTGGTGGCGGTGGGCTTGGACGGCGTTTTCGCGGTGCCCTTGCTGTAGAAGTACGGGACGAGTTCGTACTCCCCCGTGCCCACGCCCTTGGACCGCTTCTCGCGCCGGATCTTCACCGGGGCGAGGTCCTCCGGCGTGAGATCGAACAGGGCAGCTTCGGTGGTGAGCGGAGGGACCTCCGGTTCCGTCGGCTGCGTCAGGGCGATGGCGGCCTCCCAGCCCAGGGCCTCGATGTCGAAGCCTCCGCGGCCAGCCAGGTGGAAGACCCGCTCGCGCAGCTGGGACGGGCAGGACCGTGCGTTGGGGCAGCGGATGTCGACGTCGCCCTCCTTTGCCGGAGCAAGACGGGTGCCGCAGGAGGGGCACTCCGTGGGCATGACGAAGTCACGCACCGGCGGATCCTGCTGGTCGCGCAGCGCCAGCACGGGACCCACGATCTCCGGAATCACGTCGCCGGCCTTGCGGAGGACCACGATGTCGCCGATCTTCACGCCCTTGGCCTTGACCACATCCTGGTTGTGGAGCGTGGCCATTTCCACGGTGGATCCGGCGACCTTCACCGGCACCATTACGCCGTACGGGGTGACACGCCCGGTACGTCCGACGTTGACGGCGATGTCCAGCAGTTTGGTGTGCACTTCCTCGGGCGGGTACTTGTAGGCAACGGCCCAGCGCGGGACGCGGGTGGTGTAGCCGAGGGCGCGCTGGGTGGCGAAATCATCCACCTTCACCACGATGCCGTCGATCTCGTGCAGCAGGCTGTGCCGCTTGTCACCGTACCTGGAGATGAATTTCAGCACGTCTGCCAGGCCGCCGAGCACTTCGAAGTAGGGGCTGACGGGCAGTCCCCACTCCTCCAGCTGCCTGTAGGTTTCGGACTGGCTGGCTGCTGCGAGGCCTTCGCGGGCGCCGATACCGTGGACGAACATCTTCAGGGGCCGTTTGGCTGTCTCGGCGGGGTCCTTCTGCCGGAGTGAGCCTGCGGCGGCGTTTCGCGGGTTGGCGAGCGGGGCCTTTCCCGCCTCGATCAGTGCCTCGTTGAACTCAGCAAACGCCTTGGACGGAATGAAAACTTCACCGCGCACTTCCATCTCGGCGGGAAAGCCGGAGCCACTGAGCTCCTGCGGGATTTCCTTGATGGTCAGCACATTGTGCGTGATGTCCTCGCCCGTGGTGCCGTCGCCGCGGGTGGCGGCCCGAATCAGCTTTCCGTCCCGGTACAGCAGATTGACCGCGAGGCCGTCAATTTTCAGCTCGGTCAGCCAGGAGGCCTGATGATTGCCGACCTTCGCGATCCCGGCCTCAGCCTTGGCGATCCACGCTTCGAGTTCCTCGAGGGAAAAGACGTCCTCGAGGCTGTACATCCGCTGCAGATGTTCGACGGCGGCAAAGGCCGCCGACACTTCCCCGCCCACTTCCTGGGTGGGTGAGTCGTTGGCCACCAGCTCCGGGTGGAGCGCCTCCAGCTCCTCGAGCCGCCGGAACAGGGTGTCGAACTCCGCGTCAGAGACGAGCGGCTCGTCCTCCTGGTAGTAGGCGAACCGGTACTTCCTGACGAGGTCCGCCAGATTCTCGTATTCGCCGCGGACCGACTCAGACGGAATCGCTTCCGGCTCGAGCTGGTCAGTTCCGGATGCTGCCATGTCTGCGGGACCTGATGCTGTGCTCACAGACCTATCTTGCCCTACACCCCGGACATTGTGCCGACGGTGCAGTGCTTACCGGGATCGGTCGCCGGAAGGTGCCTACCAGTGGGACGCGAGGCGGTTCCGGCTCCACAGTGCGAAGGCGAGTCCGCCAAGGCCAACAAGCAGCACCCCTCCCATGAGCGCGAAGAGTCCGAACATGCCGGCACCCGGCCCTTTTCCGTTCGCGCTGACGACGGCTTCGTGGCTCGCCTCGGCCTGGGTTTCGATCGGCCGGGTCCAGTTGGAATCCACGGGGGCGCCGGACGGCCCGGCACTCGTGGTGGGTCCGGCTGACGTGCGGCCCGCCGTGGCGGGCGCAACCGCAACGACCGGTTCCGCCGTCGTCGGCATGACGCCAGCGTCCGGTACAGATGCGGGCGGAACCGCAGTCCGCACCGCCGGGGCGGGGCCCTTGGCCGGGGCCACCGGTGCTGCCGGCTGCGGCTTGGCCGGCGCCGGGGCCGGGGCCGGGGCTTTTCGCACCGGCGCGGGTGCCGGCTTGGGTGCGGGTGGCACGGGCGCCGGAGCCGGAGCGGACGCGGTGGGGGCGGGTGCGGCCGTGGCCGGCGGAGGAGGAGCGGTGGTGGGAGCCGGTGAGCCGGACTCCGCGTGCACGGCCCCGGCAATTCCCACCGCCGCGGTCAGTGCCAGCACCGTGGCAGCGAGTCCGGGGACCAGCACGGTCCGCAGGCTATTGGGTGGGATCATGGGATTACCTTTGCAGCAGCGAGCAGGACTCTCCCGCACCGAGTTGTGTCCCGGGTATCTTCCTATAGGGTTCCGTGGATCGCCAAATTTCTTACTTCCGGTCTTCCGGCGGCAGCGCGATCTGAAGTTTGCGCACCTTGCCCCTGCCCACGATGTAGCCCCGGCCCGGAATGAAGTCGGAACCGACCCGTCCGAGCGGGGTGTTGAGCAGGCTGTCGCCGTCCATATCACCCGGGTTGATCAGCAGTCCCCGCCTCCCGGACTTGAACGGCTGGGCCAGGGACCATGCCGAGGACCAGGTGGAGGTCTCGGATTCGCCCACCACCCACTGGTCCGCCTTGATCGAGGACGTGACCAGCCGCTCAAGGCCGGATTCGGCAAGTGTGTCCGTGAATTCCGTGAGCCCCTCGATGAAGATGGCGAGCTTTCCCGGGTTGGCTGAGGAATGGTCCGTGAGCTCATCGACCGCCTCCTCCACGTCGTCCGCGCCGACGAGGGAGCGGCTCCAGACGGGCAGTGACGCGGCCGCGGATCTCCGAGAGGCGATGTAGACCAGCTCGGTGTCCGTGTTCGAACGGCGCAGCGCGTAAGCCAGCGTCACCAGCGCCACGGTCCGCCCGGCACCCGGAGGGCCGGCCAGCAGCAGCGGACCCTTGGCCATCAGCGCGGCGGGCTGCAGCGTTTCGTCGTCGACGCCGATCACCGGGTGGTCAGTCTGTCCGGCCGGCAGGACATCCAGATCCACCTGCTCCGGCAGGCGTTCGATCCGCGGTGCCCTTTCGACGCCCTGGCGCAGCATGGCCTCACTCAGCTTGTGGACTTCGCGCGCCTGCAGCGCCAAGTTGGAGTTGCCGCCCAGGACAGCAAGCTGCACTTCGTGGCTTCCGAGGAGTCCGCGCCCGGGAGGTGACGCCTGGCCCAGGACGTCCTTGGGGACGTCCAGCGACATGTAGTCGTCCTCCGAGGACAGCCGCAGCACCAGCCGCCGCTGGATGGAGGCAAGCAACGACGGCGGGACGGAGTTGGGGCGGTCACCGGTAACGATGAGGTGGATGCCCAAGGGACGGCCGTCAGTGGCCAGCTGCAGGAAAATATCCCACAGCCCGGACAGCCGGGTGTATTCGTAGGCCTCGCGGAAAGCGGACATGCCGTCCACGAGGACGAAAATGCGTTTCTCGTCCGGCAGTCCGGCCAGCTTCCGGTATTCCACGATGGTGGACGCCCGGACTTCGGCAAAGCGGGAGGCCCGGTCCTCGGCAAGGTCGTGCAGCCAGCGCAGGAGCCGGCCCACGCGTTCGGCGTCGTCGCCGTCGATGATTTCGCCCACGTGCGGCAGCTCATCGAGCATCTTCAGTCCGGCGGAGCCGCTGTCAATGCCGTAGACCTGAACCGGGCCGCCGCGCGGAGTGACGGCTGCGGCAATGGCAATGCCCCGCAGCGCCGCCGACTTGCCGGAACCGCCTGTGCCGTAAATGGCCATGTTGCCGTCTTTGTCCGGTTCGTAGAAAACGGTGGGCTGGTCCTGGCGCGCAGGGTCGTCGGCAACTCCCAGCAGGAGCCGTTCGTCGGTGCGGGGGTTTGGCAGGAGGGAGAAATCGTAGGTCATGGCCAGTTCGTTCAGCCACGGCTTTCGGGGCGGCGCAATGGCAAGCATGTCGGCCGCCCGGATGACGTTGGCCGTCATCCTGGCGATGTCGTTGGGCCCGGCCGGCTCTTCCTTGGCCACAGTTTCAGGCACGGGCGCGGCCCACGCGGGCCCGGAGCCGAAGGCCATTTCCACAATGTCGATCTGCGGACGCTGAGGCCGCTCGGTGGTCCAGCCGCCGGCATAGCCGGTCTGGAACCCCTGGATGCGGCCGGGGCCGGTTTTTGCTGCGCCGCGCCCGGGAATGGACGGGTCGAAATACGCGGCGTCCGGGACACCGAGAATGTCCGTGGCGTCGTCCTCATCGGCCATGCGCAGCGCCACCCGGAGGTTGGTATTGGCGCGCAGGCTCTCCTTGATGACGCCGGCGGGGCGCTGGGTCGCGAGGATCAGGTGCAGCCCGAGGGACCGGCCGCGGGCGGCGACGTCCACCACGCCGTCCACGAATTCCGGCACCTCGGTGGCGAGCGCCGCGAACTCGTCCACCACGATCACCAGGTACGGCGGCGCTTCGGGATCGGCCTCGCGCTGCAGGGCCAGCAGGTCCTTGGCTTTCTTCCTGTTCAGCAGGCGTTCCCGGTAGTGAAGTTCGGCGCGGAGGGATGTCAGGGCGCGGCGCACCAGGTGCGGGGAAAGGTCCGTGACCAGGCCCACCGTATGCGGCAGGTTAAGGCAGTCCGCGAACGCGGCGCCGCCCTTGTAGTCCACGAAGAGGAAACTGACCCGGTCCGGGCTGTAGGCGGTGGCCATGCCCATCACCCAGGACTGCAGGAACTCCGACTTGCCGGCGCCGGTGGTGCCGCCCACCAGGGCGTGCGGCCCCTCATTCTTGAGGTCCAGGTAAAGCGGCTCGATGCCTTTGGAGCCCACCAGTGCACGCAGCGACCCGTTGTCCTTGCGGTTTGCGACGGCGGTGGAGCGGACAGAGTTGTTCTCCTGCCACCGTTCGGCCACGACGTCCGGGTTGTCCAGGAAGTCCTTGCCGATCAGCGCCGCGTAAGACACTGCCCGCGGCAGGTTCGAGTCGTCCTCCAAGGGTTTTCCGGCGTCCACCACGGGCGAGAGCATGCGGGCCAGCTGGCCGGCGAGTTCGGCGTCGAGGCTCTCGCAGCTCACGGGATAGGTGTGGCGTCCCAGCCTGACCTGTCCGGTGGTGGTGCCGTGTTCGCCGTCGACCTCCATGAAGTCGCGGCACGCGGCCGGAAGGGCCTCAACGCCGGTGGCCACCCACAGAACGTGCACACCGGCATCGGGCCCCCGTTCCACCAAACGAGTGAGCCGTCCGCGGTCCACTGGTGCGTCGTCTTCAATGATGACCAGGACCGAGGGCAGCACAGGAGCCGGGACGTCCCCGTTTTCCTCGTGGATGCCGGGCCGGTGGGCAGGACCGGTCGATTGGATGGCGGTTTCGCGTGATTCCACCAGGTCCTCGAGCCGCGCCAGCAGGCTTGCGCCGCTGGCAGAACCGGCCGCCAGGTGGTCACCAGGGAGCGGGCTGTGGCTCGAGCCGACATGCGGCAGCCACTGCAGCCAGTTCCAGCGTTCCCGGGAACGGGCGGAGGTGATGGCTGCCACCACGGCTTCGGCCGGCGAATGGAGGCCCACAAGCTGCAGAACCATTCCCCGGGCAACGTCATCCACCAGCCCGCGCGGGCCGGCCAGGCCGAACGACCCCGCGGAGCGCAGCTGGGAAAGGATGGGCACGCCCTCGATGTCCCGGAACTGGTCCAGGCAGTCCTGGATTTCACGCCGGTACTCCGCTTCCGTTTCCGAGGAGTTGGGCTCCTCAAACGGAATGCGTGACGGCGCCGTCCCGAGCCCGAACCGGAGGCCCAGGAAGCCGGGGTGTTCGGGCCGGTGCGTCCAAAGCAGGGGGCCGAGCTTGTAGATGGAGTCGACGGTGTCGCTGACGGACGGGGCCTCCTGCAGCCGCACGGCTCGTTCCACCTGCTGAAGCGCAACGATGTCCTGACGGAACGCCGCCATGGACTCCCGGTACTCCTTGAGCTGTTCCTTCCGTTCCCGCTTGGTCTGCAGTTTCTGGTCCACGTAGTGCCCCACTATGAACAACGGCATCATCAGCACGAACAGCATCGACAGCAGGCTCTGGGTCACAGCGAAAAGGACGGCCCCCATCATCAGCGGGGCGATCAGCATGATGTAGGGGAACGGGTGATGGTCCTGGCGTTTTGGTCCCGCGGGCGGCACGCGTTTGGACGGATTGAACCGGGGAACCACGCGCGGTGACCGGTTGAAATCAACGAGGGGCGACGTCGGTGCTGCCGCGCCGCTGCGTGCCAGCGGCACCACCGTGATTTCCGTGTCCCCCAACGTCACGGTGTCCGAGGAGCTGAGCGTGGCACGGGTGGCAGGCAGCCCACCCAGCAGGAGCCCGTTGGCGGAGTTCGTATCGACGATCTCGACGCTCTCCCCCACGGTGATACGCGCGTGCCGCTTCGATGTCAGGGGGTCCGTGAGCCGGATGTCCGCGTCCCGGTCCCGGCCGATGTAACTGGTGCCGGACGGCAGCGAAAACTCGCGCCCGACGTCGGGCCCGGACAAAATACGGAGCGTCGCGGCGGCAGGGCCGCGGCCGGCAGCTGACCCGCCGGCCTCCGCGGTGCCGAACTGGTCGCTGACCTGGGTCAGGGAGACGACGGATCCGGGTCTCAGGCCGGACTCCAGCAGGATGTCGCCCCGGTTGAGGACGATTCCCCGCATTCCGCCGGCCACAAACGCCTCGTCAATCCTGAGTGAGAGGTTGGACGGGGCGGGTTCGCGCCGCCGACCCGGGTCCGCAGTCCAGAGTTCCGTGGCGATGTCGGCCACCGTGGCCAGTCCGTCCACCGTGACGGCGAGGTCTTTGGCGTTGGCGGGCTCGCGCCGGAGCGTCAGTCGGATTCTCATCCTTCGTCAATCCCCCTCATCTTGTCGAGCAGGTGCAGGTCGTCAGGAGTCACCAGGTGCGAGGTGACAGCATGCTCCACGAGCCGGGCGCGCCGGTTGGTGGCCAGTTTGCCGCCACCTCCCCTGAGCCCGGCCACGCCAACCCGGTCCAGCTTGTCGCACACGTTGTCCAGCTTCCGGTTGAACCGGGTGATTGCCCAGCCGAGGTTCTTGGCGGCAGCCGCGGACGACGGTATGGCACTGAATCCGGTGCCTTCCCGGCGGAGCATGGGTTCGGCGAGCGCGACGATCAGCGCCTTTTGGGAGTCGGTGAAGACCACCGGGCCGATGGTGGTGTCGCCGGCGGTGTCCTCGCTTCGGGTTTCCTGCCGGAACGAGGGCGTCTTCAGGTGGACGGCGAATTCGTAGGTCGTGGGGCCCGCCGTGAAGATGATGTTGGTGTGACTGAAGACCAATGGCAGGCGGGCGCCCGGGGAAAGCCAGGCCTGCATGCCGCCGGAGGCATCGGCCACGGTGGCGGAGAGCATGCTGCCCACGTTGCTGAGCCACCAGATGCCGTCGTACCGGGCGATCTGCAGGAAGTGCCGGTGCAGGTACGGGTTGTCATCCACTTCCAGATCACCTTCCCGGCCGATGCTGAAGACGTCGTCATCCGACGGCTCGTACCACTCGCCGCAGAAATCTACCGCCAGATCTCCCATTTTTCCGTGTCTCCTTGTTGGGCTGTTCATGCTCTGCTGAGCCATCATGCTGTCCGCGGCTGCGGGGCCTTTGGTGCCGGGCCTTTGGTGCCGGGCCTTTGGTGCCGGGGCGTCAGGCGCACGCGATGGAATCCTCCCCTGCCGGCGACGCCGAGCCGTCGCTGCGCACGATGATCACCTGCACGCACGTGGCTTCATCGGGATTGGGGCTCACGTCCACGCGCGTCGCGGACGTTGACAGGTAGTTCCCGCCGCCCTTGACGGTCTTGATCCTCCACTTGTACGTGTCTCCCGGTTTCGGCTGCGGGTTGGTCCACGTGAACCGGACCTTGCCGGCAGCAGCGCTGCCCGCAAGCCTGGCGACGTCCGGCACGGATCCGTCGTCCAGGGCGTCCGCCGGCGGCTTGCTGGGCTGTTCGCTGGGCAGGACCTTGGGCTGCGGCGCAGCTGACGCCACCACGATCCCCACGATGATCGCGAGCACCAGGAGCGTCCCCCCGGAGATGGCCAGCCAGAGGTTCCGCTTCCCGTGATCCGGCGCGGGCTCTTCGCTTTTCGGCGCGCCCTCGCTCCCGGCCGGGTTGCTCCGGAGGACCGTGGCCTGGGCCCAGTCATCGCCGCCGGCGGTCTCTGTGGCTGGCACGGCTGGCACGGCCGAGCGATCTGGCACGGCCGGGCGATCTGGCACGGCCGGGCGATCTGGTGCGGCGGAGGGAGCTGGTGCGGCGGAGGGAGCTGGTTCCGGTACTTCGCCCTTCAGGGGCCAGGTCCGGGCCGGGAAGGTGGGCGCACTTCCTGTTTTCTCCGGGTCGACCGAGGCAACGTTGCGGACCCGGGTTTCCTCGACGCCGTCGTCGGGGTGGACGTCCTCCTGCTGCCGCTCCTCCAGGACCTCGAACGGGGTCACGGACAGGTTCAGCTCCGCCTGGATGCGCTGCAGTGCCAGGGCAAAGGCGTGGGCGGACGAGTAGCGGGAGGCCGGCGACTTTGCCATCGCCGTTGCCAGGGCGAGCTCCAGCGACTCGGGCACGTCGGCCCGGCCCAGCCCCGGGACGGGCATGCCGGTGATCCGCGAGATCAGCTCGCGCTGGGAGTTGTCCGCTCCGGGCAGGACGAACGGTGAGCGTCCCGCGAGCAGCGTGTACAGCGTGGCGCCCAGCGCCCACACGTCCACCATGACGCCGTCGACAGTTCCCTCCCGGAACTGTTCCGGAGGCGACCACGGAATGGACATACCGGCGTCTTCTTCCGCGACGCTGCCGAGCGTTCCGGAGATGCCGAAGTCTGTCAGCGCCGGCCGGTTGTAGTCGGTGACCAGGATATTGGCCGGTTTGATGTCACGGTGCGCGATGCCGGCCCGGTGTGCCGTTTCGACGGCGGACGCCACCTGGATGCCGATGGCCAGGACTTCGTCCACGCTGAAGCGCTGCCCGCGGTAGCGGACGTCAAGGCTGGGCCGCGAGCAGTACTCCATGGCGAGGTAGGAATGGCCGTCGGCCGTAACCTCGGCCTCGAAAATGGTGACGATGAAAGGGTGCGAGGACAACTGCGCCATCAGGTTGGCCTCGGACTCGAACCTCCGCCGCGCATCTTCCGTCTTCAGCCCCGACAGGAGTACCTTCACCGCAACCTTGCGGCGCGGCCGGTCCTGCTCATACAGATAGACGTCCGAGAACCCGCCCGATCCGAGCAGGCTGACGTAAGTGAAACCGGGCAGGCGGGGCGGCGGGGCCGCGGGCCGCTTGGAACTCAAAGGATCTCCTCAAAACGCAACGAAACGTCGTCGCCAAGCTCGGCGATGTCGCCGTCGAGGACGATCGCCATTTCATTCTGGGCAAGGCGCCGCGGCGGCTGCCCTTCGCGGATCAGCACCGTGCCGTTGGTGGCTTTGAGGTCGCACAGCATCACGTGCCAGCCCTCTAGCCGCACCTCCACGTGGGACCGTGAAATGTCGCCGCCGGGGCTGGCCACCTGGATGAGCCGGGGCATGGAGCCGCCCTGAACCCGGGACACGGACGGCTGCCGCCCGATCACCAGCGATTCCTCCAGCTCGATCACCTCCCCTGTGGAAAGCCGCACGAGTCCCAGCCGCGGACGGGGCGTCTGGACAGCGACATCAGGAAGCGGCGAGCCGCAGCTGGAGCACTGGCCGCTGGTGGGCGGGTTCGCGTGGCCCGAGCCGCACACGCGCGCCAGGACCAGCGGGCCATCCCCGGGCGTTGCGCCGGGCGCGGCCGGAGCCTGCCCGCGAGCGGCCCTGAGTTCACTTTTGAGTACAGTCTGTCCGTCGTGGTCCCCCTCGGCGGAGTAGGGCGGTGCCGGCGCCCCGGCCGACGCCCCGGCCGTGGCTGGAACAGGCTGGCTTTGCACAGGCTGGATTTGCGCTGGCTGGATTTGCGCTGGCTGTGACGTCTCCGCCGCGGTGGCGCGGTGATCCGGCATGGCGATGAACGACGGCGGCACGGACGGACGCGGGGCACTCTCACCGCCGGTGACCCATGGCACGGAATCAATCAACCCTCCGGGCGCCGGCGGGCTCACCTCTGGCGGCGCTGGCCGGCTCTCGGCTGGTGCGGCCGGAAGGTCCTCCTCACGCGCAAAGCCAGGACCAGGAGCCTCAGTTTCCACGCTCGCAGCGACTGCCTGAGGCCCGCCGTCGTCGTCCTCCCCGGTGCGGACGGCCGCGTCCTCGATGCTCCGCATCACGGTTTTTTCCCACAGATGGTCGTACGAACTCGTGGCTTCTGTGGCGGGCGGCGGCGCATCCGCGGGAGTTCCGTCGTCTTCCAGCGGCGCGACTTGCAGCGGCGGGTCGTCCAGCGGCGCGTCTTGCAGCCCTGTCTCTTCCAGCCCCACCATGGTTTCTGCCGATGCTTCCGTCAGGGCCCCGGTCACGGCAGTGGGTCCGGTGGCGGTTCCGGTGACGGCAGTGGTTCCGGTGACGGCAGTGGTTCCGGTGACGGCAGTGGTTCCGGCGCCAGCCACATCCACGCGCAGGGCCTGGAGAAGGACCACGCCGTCGGCCACGGGCAACTCCAACGCACTGAACCCGCCGGATTGGGCCGCCTCGCCCGTTACCGAAAGGCTGAACCGCTCCGGGGAGTCCAGCCATCGCTCGGTCCAGGTGGTGACATTTCGGCCGTCCAGCTTCAGCGGTCCGGCCGGAAGGGTGACGCTGAGGTCGAGGTCGCCGCGGAGGAAGACCCGCAGTGATTCACGGAAGCCGATGATCCCAAACGGCGGGCAGCTGGACAGCGGAATGCCGAGCCCGCCCGTCACGGCGTGGAGCACCTCGTGCACTTCGGGCCCGTTCTGGAGCAGCTCCCATACGGTCCGGATGAGTGTCGGCGGGGATCCCGGGCCCAGGATGACCGCCGTACCGGAACGAACCAGCCCAAACCACCCACCCGGGACGTAGCTAGCTTCGGCCATGCGCATTTTCCTCAGTTCCGGCGGCTTCGGTGCTGTCGGCAGAGCCATCCCTTCCCCCAGGACGTGGCAGCGTGTCCTCATCTTCCGCCGCGGAGGCCGTCCTCGGCGCCGTGGTGGAGACGCCATCTTCATTGAGGACGTTCCGGGCATCGACCACTATCACCGTAACGTTGTCCCGGCCGCCGCTCCGCAGCGCGGCCTGGATCAGCAGGTCAACGGCCTCCTGCGGGTCTGCTGCCGAGCTAAGGACGCCGAGCATCTGGTCGTCCGAGAGCTCGCCGTTAAGCCCGTCCGAGCAGACCATGACACGGTCACCCTCCTCGATCGGAAGCAGCCAGTAGTCGGCTTCCGTGTCATCGCCCGTGCCCAGAGCCCGGGTCACGACGTGGCGGCGGGGGTGGACCGTGGCCTGCTCGGCGGTGATCTCCCCGCTGTCCACAAGCTCCTGGACCTCGGAGTGGTCCACGCTGACCTGGGTGAGCGTGCCCTGGCTCAGCCGGTAGGTCCTGGAGTCCCCGACATTCATGACCAGCCAGTAGGGTATGCCCATTTGTTCCACCACCACCACGCCGGTCAGCGTGGTGCCCGCCCGCGATCCGGTCGCAGTGCGGATGGAATCGTCCGCCATGGCAAGGTACTGCTGCACCACCGATGCCGTGGCTGTCCGCGCTCCTGTGGCCAGCTGGGGCATCTTTGCCAGGGCCCGCACGCACATGCCGCTCGCAACTTCACCTGCCTCGTGGCCGCCCATTCCGTCTGCCACGGCGAATACGGGGTCGGAGGCAATGAACGAGTCCTCATTAAGCTCGCGGCGCAGGCCACGGTCCGTTCCATAGCCGTAGCTCAGGCTAAGGCCTGGCGTGCTTCCGGCCGGTTCGGTGCGGGCTGCCTGCTGTGAGTTCATGCTTGTCCTACGGTGAAGGTGCGGTCCCCGAAGTGAACGGTGGTTCCGGGGCTGACAAATGAGGGGACGCCCGGCTGCAAGGCCGTGCGGACGCCGTCCGGTGTGGTGACGGCGCTGCCGTTGGTGGAATTCCGGTCCGTTACCCAGACGCCCGCGCCATCGGTGAGCAGGTGCAGGTGGGTCTTCGAAATGGTCCGCCCGGGATCCGGCACGGCGAGCAGTTGCGCCTGCGACTCTCCAGAACCGGCAGCGGGATTGCGCCCGATCAGCGCGTTCCGCTCCAGCCGGAAGTCCCGGCCGTCGTCGAGCCGTATCCTGAGCACCGCAATGGGCGCATCCTGCCCGACACCGCGCAGCCGGGTGCGGTCGACGCCGTCGTCCGGATGGCTGATGGAGGGCACGGCGTCGTGCACATGGCCGCCGGTCCTGGTGGCCACAGCCACCGGTGACGCCACCTGCTGGACGGGAGGAAGGTCCAGCGGGGCGAAGCTATACGGTCCCTGGATGCCACCCGACGTTACGGGATTGCGTCCGGCGGTGACGTCAAAAACGAGGGTTTTCGCCGCACGGTCCTGCCAGCCCTGGAGCCCGCCTTTCCTGTCCCAGGAGCTGGACAGCACCACGAGGAAAGCCCACGCACATCCTAAAAGGGCAAGGGGAACCAAGATCCACAGGGCTGAGTCGAACCACTTGAAGATCACCACCACGGCGGCGGCGAGGACTGCCGGCAGCACCCCGGCCCCCGTGACGGTCCCCCGGAGGAAGGCGGCGCCCGTGCCGGGTGCGTACCCGTCCCTGTCCGTACTGCGGATGCCCATGAGCTGGTTGCCAATGGTGTTGCCGGAACGGCCCTCGAAGCCGGCAAGGACAAACATGTAGATGAGGGTCAGGCCCACCGCGATGCTTCCCAGCAGGACCAGCGTTCCGGTGTCATAGATGATGAAGCCGCCGCTGTGCAAACTCGTGACACTGGCGAACCCGAGGGAGAAGAGAACCACCAGGACAACCGCGGGTGCCAGCCAGTCAAGCACCGCCGCGCCAAGGCGCTTGCCCGGCGCGGCCGGGACCAGCTCCAGTTTGGCTCCCATTTCCGTTCCTTCCCCCTGCCCTACCGGGATGCTACCGGGAAATTTCGCCGGGTGCGTCGCCGCCCCGCAGGCGGCGCAGTAGCTTGCGCCGGCACGGACCGGCTGCCCGCAGCGGCCGCAGGGCTTCCGCTGCTCCGTCGAGCTGTTAGTCATGATCGGTCCCGGCATGGTCTGTTTGCTTCCCGGCGTCCCCGGCTGCCGTGCGCCGCACTGTGGCCGACGGCCACAGCCGCCGGACATTGAAGGCGCTCCTCGCATTGAAGGCACTCCGGACATTGAAGGCGCCCCTGACATTGGTGGCGCGACGGCGGTTGAGAGCGCTCCGGGCGTCGCCCAGCAGCGATCTCGGCGAGAAGCGCGCCTGCTGGCGCCGCCAGAAGCCCACCGTCCCGGTCATTTCCTTGAGCGACCCGTCAACGATGGTCCAATACTCGCGGACATCTTCCTCGCTGGGTTGGCCGGCGCCGAAAATCGAAGCGTCCGCCCGGTGCGCCAGCAGTGTGGTGGTGGCACTCGTGCTCGGAAAGGTCTCGGCGACCATGGCTGCCGACTCACGCCGCGTCGCGCGGCTGTCCACGGCCGCGCCCATGTCGGTGGCCAGGCTCAGCACCTCGTTCCAGCCGCCGCCCACGCGTTGGGCGGGGTGTCCGTCCGTGAATCGGGCCCTTCGCCGCCGCGACTTCAGCAGGGCGATGAGCACCAGCGGGATGGCAAGGATTCCGAGCGGAATCACGGCAATGCCGATGGCACTCAGGATCGGTCCCCAAAAGAGCCACGGGTTGTTCTTCTTTTCGTCGGCGTCCAGCGCGTCAGGTGAGGAATCCGGCGGAAGATCGGCCGGTTCCTGCGGCGGGGGCGGTGGCTGCAGGACCTGAGGCTTGGGCTTTGACTTATTTTCGGGGTCCGGCGGGATGGGGATGTTGTCCTTGGGCGGCGTGGGGTCGAAGGTGACCCAGCCGACACGGTCGAAGGCCACCTCCACCCAGGCATGGACGTCCTTGCCCAGGATCTTGATTTCGCCGGCACCGTTTTCGGGGCTCTTCGGGTCCGGGTAAAAGCCCATGACCACGCGCGCGGGGATCCCCAGGTGGCGAAGCATGAGGGACATGGCCACGGCGTACTGTTCGTCGTCGCCGAGCATTTGCTTGGCAGTCAGCAGGTCGCGGATGCGGGCAGCGCTGTGTCCGGACACGCTCGGCAGCTGTCCGTCAGCGATGAGCCCGTTGCTGAAGGCACCCGCCTTCTGGAAATGGGCTTCGATCTGCCGGACCCGGTCAATGGCCGTGGGGGCATCGGCCGAGAGATCGTTGGCCTGGGCACCAACCACCGGCGGGATCTCGGAGGCATCCGGGAGCGTCACCTTGGCGAAGTCGTATTGGGTCAGCTGGCCGTGTTCGAGTTTCACCGGATCCGAGACCTGGACGGTGTAGGAATCGCCCGTGGACAGGCCTTTCGTGGTCACTGCCGTGTCGGTTCCGGAATTGAAATACAGCCCTGACGCGGCGCTCGCGGAGCCCGGGGCGAAGCTGAGGCCGGTGGTCTTCCTGCCGCCGGGAACGAAGTAGCCCTGGTAGTCCGCCACCGTGATGTCCAGGGTGTACTCGTTCGTGGGGACAGTTCCCGTGGGATCCGCCAGTGTGTTGATCGACTTGGCGTCGCCCACCTTGCTGAAGTTGCCGGACCCGTTCGGGTCCATGGTGTAGTTGGTGCCGTTAAAGGCATCGAGCGCGCCCAGCCGGACCCGGGCATCCTTGGGGAGCCCCTTGACGACAAACAGTGCGTCGTCCTTCTTGTCCTTGACGAAGTTGCGGAAGCTCGCCAAAGGCGTGACGTAGTCCTTGGGATCAAAAGGCGGCACAACAACGTTGCGCAAGACCCTGCGTTCGTCGCCTGCGGAGATCAGTGGCGATACAGCTGCCGTGACGCCCACCGTCGCCGCAATGACGGCGGCCCCCGCAGCGAGCCGCCGCGTCCGGACCCGTGCGGCGGTTTCGGCGTCGTGCTGGGGACGGTTGACCGACACCTTGCGCGTGTCGGTGCTCCGCAGGCAGTCCCGGCGGAAGGACGCCCACGCAATGGCCACCACAGTCAGGGCAACGCCCCTTTCCACCGTCAGGAACCCCGCATTGGTGCTGAAGGCGATGCCGGTGACAAACAGGAGCAGCACGGGCAGCAGGGGCCAGTACGGGCTCCTGAGCCGCCAGGTCAGCACTCCTGCGGCAACCGCGGCGATGAGCGAGCTGAGGAAGGGGACGATCAGCACTCCCCCGGCCGTACCCACCGGAACCCCGACGGTGAGCATGTCCTTCCAGGCGAAAACGACTCCCAGAAGGAGCGTCCGAAGCGAGTCCGGGCTCGGGATGACTCCGGCGATGGCTGCGCCCGGCACGGCGAGGGCGGTGCCACAAACCAGATACGCGCCAAGTGCCAGGGCGGTGGTGATCAGAAGCCCCAGCCGGAAATGCGCGTTGCAGGCAGCAATGGCCAGGCCAAGAATGATGCCGCCGAATCCTGCCACGAGATAGTACGGGTCGCCGCCGAAGCTGAGGCTGAACCCGAGGACGCCAAGGCCCAGCAGGACGGTGAGCGCACCGGCGTCGAGCAGGAAATGCCACGGCGGCTGGCCGCCGGCGAAGGCGGACGACGGCGGCGAAGCCTGCCGCCGCCGTCGGAGTCCTGTTGCCTGGCTCATGCGGCTGCCTTTCGCAGGACGGCGGGAAGGTCTGACAGGTCGCCGAGGGTCAGCACCGTAAGGTCGGCGATATTCGCCCGCGCCGGTGCAGCATGCTCGTCCACCCGCACGGCAAGGCTGCGGACGCCCGGCGGCACCGAGGCCGCCGCAGAGCGGAGCTGGGTTGGCGTCACATGGCTGCCCACCACGAAGAACACGACGGACGCGTTGGGGACAGTGTCCGCCAGGGTCCGGGCGAGGTCGACGGCGGTCTTCCGCAGCGGGGTGCCCACGATCCGGGTCATGCCGTCGAGCATGGTGCGGCCCGTCTCGCAGCGGAGTGGCCCCGCCTGTGTCAGGACGTCCAGTTCGCGCTGTTCGCGGATGGCCTGCCGGCCGATCGAGGCTGCCGCGGAGATGGCCATTTCAAATTCGTGTACGGAGGCGTACTCATCGGTGTTGATGGACAGTGAGACGGCCAGGTGGGCGCGGCGGGTTTCCTCGAACTGGCGCACCATGAGCTTGCCGGTCCGCGCGGTGGTCTTCCAGTGGATGTGGCGCCGGTCATCGCCCGGCACATAGTCGCGCAGCGCGTGGAACGATACGTCTGCGCTGGAAAGATCGGTGGTGGGCATGCCCTCAAGGTCGCGGATGAATCCGGCCGCGGAACCGGCCAGCGCCACCGTTTTCGGGTGGACGTAGAGGTCCTCGGGCTCCGTCCAGAGGACCTGGCGGCGCAGCAGGTGCAGCGGATCGGCCCGGACAGAACGCACGGGCCCCACCACGATGACCGCACGGCGTGCAGTGGGAATGGTGAACAGGTCCTCGTGCACCTGCTGCGGCTTCATGCGCGGCAGGTGGAAGACGGCCGTCGCCGAGCCAACCGGCAGTTCCAGATCTGCGGGCAGCAGAGGCCGCGCGGAGGTGTTGGACACCACAATGCTCCCCACTGCGCTGTCCCCCACCGCCACCCGGGTACGGGCCAGATCCAGCAGGACGCCGTACGAGGACCTGCCCAGGATAAAACCGACGGCAATGACGAACAGCACGAGCGCTGCGATGGCCGCGGCCTTGGCCTCCTGCCAGCCGTAAGCCTGTCCGGCAGTCCACAGGAGGACCGCTGCCCCGACAACAGACCAGCCGAGGACGCTCACCACCGCCAGCACGGGCTGGATACGGTGTGTCCACCACCGGCTGACCGCACGCCAGGCCGGAACGAGGGCCAGGCCGGCCATGCTGCTGGCCTCTGACCATACTGCCGACGGGTGAAGCCTGCCGGGCCCGCCTGCCTTCGTGACGGGCCGCCCTTCGCCGAAGGGGCGCCGTTCCCCGAACGGCCGGCGGATGCGGTCAGCAAGCCTGGTAAAGGGAGTGCCGGAGGACATGTGGAAACCTTTGTTAGCGATGCTTCGGTGGGTGTCGGTTCGGTAGCTGCCGTGCCTTGGGGGCCGCGTCCTAGACTGCCGCTCGCTGCTGCGGAGCGGCGACGTCGGCCAGTACCCGGGAGAGGACGGCCTCAGGGGTGGCCCCGGAGAACTCGGCCTCGGGGTCCATGACGAAGCGGTGGGTCCAGACCACCGCCGCGAGGTCCTTGATGTCGTCCGGCAGGACGAAATTGCGCCCCTGGCCCGCCGCCCAGACCTTGGCTGCCCGGACCATGGCCAGCGCGCCGCGGACGGAAACGCCGAGGCGGGTCTCCGGGGCATTGCGCGTCTCCTCGCAGAGCCGGGAGATGTACTCGAGCACCGCGGTGTCCACGTGGGTGGTTGCGGCGAGGTCGGCCATGTCCGCCACTGCCTGGGTGGTGATGACCGGCTGCAGGCCCTTGGAGCGGTCCCTGAGGTTGGTGCCGCCCAGCAGCTGGACCGTGGAGGCGTGGTCCGGGTACCCGATGGAGGTCTTGATGAGGAAGCGGTCCAGCTGTGCCTCGGGCAACCGGTAGGTGCCGGCCTGCTCGATCGGGTTCTGGGTGGCCATCACCATGAACGGGCGGCCGGCCTCGTACGTGGTGCCGTCCACCGTAACGCGCGATTCCTCCATGACTTCAAGCAGCGCCGACTGGGTCTTGGGCGATGCGCGGTTGATCTCGTCGGCAAGGACGATGTTGCTGAAGATCGGGCCCTTGTGGAACTCGAACTTCTGCGTTTTCTGGTCGTAGATGGTCACGCCCGTCACGTCCGAGGGCAGCAGGTCCGGGGTGAACTGGATACGGTTGTTGGATCCCTTGACAGTCGCTGCCAGGGCGCGAGCCAGCGACGTCTTACCGGTCCCTGGGGCGTCCTCGAACAGGACATGCCCCTCGGCGAGCATGGCCGTGAAGGTCAGGCGGATGACGTGGGCCTTGCCCAGAACCGCCTGCCCCACGTTGGCCACGAGCTTCTCAAAGGTGGCTGCAAACCACTCGGCCTGCTCGGTTGTCATGGTCATGTGTCGGTCCTCTTCCGTCCGGCCTGCACTTGCAAGCTAAATCCGTGATGCTTCATGTTTCCTGCGGGGCTCGAGGGATCAGCACTGGCCCACGCCGGGGCCTCTGACGTCCACCGTGATGCCCTTGACGTACCAGCCGGAGTGCGGGCCGCCGTTCATCTTGTACCACCGGCCGTTGTTGTTGTAGATGTCGGCCCAGCAGGGCGTGGCGATCCAGCCGTCCGAATAGGACACCCAGTTGGCGTCGCTCCCGCCGCAGCTGCGGGTTGCGGCGTTGTACCGATCCGCGACGCCTGGCTTGCCGGGGCAGCTGTTGTTGTCGCTTCTCTTGACCCTGACCTCAGTCAGCGGCGGCGCGGGATCGGCCCCCGAAGTGGAGGCTGCGGTGTCGGCCGCGCCGCAGTCCTTGATCCCGTTGGTGCCGTTGCAGGCGCGGACCGCCAGGGTATGCCGCTGGCCCCAGCCGCCGCCGGAGTGGTTGTACTGCCGGGTCAGGCCGACGGACTTGAAGCCGGTGCCGTCATAGTTGACCTCATAGCGGTTGATGGGCCGCCCGTTGTTGTTGGGTGCGCTCCATGTCCAGTGCACCTGGGGGTCTCCCTTGGCAGACGTCTCGCCGGAAACCGCCGGTGTGGCGGGCGGGCCATACGGCACTGCTGATCCAATCGCCTTGGCGTCCCCGGACACGTTGTTCTTAGTGGACGTGGCGATGATGTTGACTGTCACGTTCCTGCCGTTGGGCTGGTTCGTGATGGTTCCCCCGCCGGCGGCAATGGGCCCTGAGCCGTAGGCGGTGGACCAGCGGTAGCGGATTTCATCGGCTTGGGAGCCGTTGCGCTGGGCTTCGGTCAGCGGCGTGAACGTCACGTCCAGCTGTCCGCTGTTTCCTGGCGCGCGCACGCTGCCGCTGTTGGCCGTGCCCGGCTTTCCTGCTGCGCGTATGGCCGCCGACTGTGCGCTGGTCCCGGACGTTCCCGCCTTGTTGGTGGCCGACACAGTGAACGTGTAATCGGTTTCGGAGTTTGCCACCGAAACGTTCAGGGACGTTCCGGAAGCCACCTGCTGGCTCTTGACCGCGGTCCCTCCGCGCAGTGTTGTCAGCGTGTAGGCGGACACGGCGTCGCCGTTGTTGTTTGGCGCGGTCCAGTTCACCTGCAGCTGGCTCTGGTTGCCCACGGAGCCGGCGCCGGAAACTGTCGGCGCGGCGGGTGTCACGGGGACTCCGGCTGGGGTTTCCGCGGCGGAGTAGGGGCTCCATTCGGAAGGGTCCCTGGCGTCGTTCTTGGCCAGGACGCGCACTTTGTAGGCAACGCCGTTCTGGAGGCCCTTCCAGACGTAGGTCGCGGCCGTGAGGTTCTGGACCTGCGCATTCTGCCCGGCGGGCGCCGGCGAAATCTCGAGGTCGTAGGACTTGACCGGCGAGCCCTTGCTGGCCGGCGCCTTCCACGTGATGGTGAGCTGTTTGTCGCCAAACCTCATCGCGGGAGCAAGAGGGGTGTCGGGCTTGACGTCGGGGCGGACCTCAGCCGAGACCGGCGAACGATCGGAGTCGCCGAAGTCGTTCGTGGCCGTGACCTGGAAGTGGTATTTGGTGTTGTTCACCAGGTTGTTCAGGGTGCACGAGTTGGCCGGGCAATCCTGCCGGTAGCCGCCTTCGCCGTAGACCGTGTACTTGGTGATGGGTGAGCCGCGGTCCGCGGGCGCGGTCCAGTTCAGCAGGGCGGTCTGGTCACCGACACTTTGCGCCTGCGGCGTGGTGGGCGCAAGCGGCTTGTCCTTGACAGTCAGCCGGATCCGGGCCGTGGCGTAGCGGGAGGCTTCGTCGGTCTTATCCGCCACGGTGTAGGAGACAATGAGCGTTCCGGAAAAACCGGCCGACGGCGTGACCGTCACCGAGTCCCCCGAGGTGGCGGCCGAGCCCTGGCCGGTTTCGGTCGCCACGCCAATGATCTTGAGGGGCACGTCCGGGAAGGGGTTGGAGTCGTTCAACAGCACTTTCACAGTCACGGGCTTGCCGGCCGCCGCATCGGCCTCGATGTCGTCGTTGGCCACCGCCTTGGCGCGGTTGGAGGCAGTGACGGAGAGGCGGAACGTTGCGACGGCTTCCAGCCCGCGCGGGTCCTTCGCCTTGACCTGCACAGAGCCTGCCTCGCCCGGACGCACCCCGTCCTTCGCCGAGACCTTCAGGGATGCGCCGTCGATGTCCGCGTTGAAGCCCTGCGGCACCGCGCCGAGGACTTCGTACTTCATGTTCGGCACGTCGTCCCGGTCCGGGTCGGAGGTCAGCCCGGCCAGGTCTATGCGCGCTGAGTCGCCCTGCGGGACGTCAACGGCTCCGCCCAGCAGCGCAGGCGGGTTGTTTCGGTTCGGGTCAGGCAGGACCTTGGTCCGGATGCTCAGGGTGGACTTCAGGCCGGCAGGATCATCAGGGCCAGAGCCGTCCGTGACTTCAAAGCTGATGGACCCCGGGCCCACGTAATCCTTGCCTGCGGTGTACTCGACTGCGGTGCCGTTGCCTGCCACGGGGTCGCTGCCGTCCGCCCCGATGAGCTTGATCCGGTCGGTCTGGGTCAGGCGGGGTGAGCGGCCTTCCCGGACTTTCACCCACTCCGCCAGGTTTGCCGTGACGGACTGGCCGGCAATGACCTCCAGGACGTCGTCCTTGGCGAGGGTCGGGACCTGCTGCCCGATGCCCGGCACCCAGATAATCGCGGTGGACTTCTTGCCGTCCACGTCCTCGACGCCGTAGGGCACCAACTGCGGCTGCTCGGTCAGTTCGACGATCATGTTGCCGTCCTGGCCCGGGCGGGCGGTTTCGCTCCCGCTGGTGACCTTTAGGTTCTCACCGACGCCATCCGGGTCTTCGTCGTTTTTGAGCACAGGGACGTCGACGGCGGTTTTGCCCAGAGTCTGGGCAGACGTCACCCGGTCATCCCTGGCGATGGGCGCCTGGAGCGGGACCTTGCTGTCCACTTGCATGGTGATGGCCGCCTGCGCCGAGGCGCCGCGCTCGTCGGCAACGGTGTAGCGGACGTTGACGGTGCCCTCAGCTGCGGGTGCCTGCAGGAGAATGCGGCCGCTTTGCTTGCTGACTTCGGCCTTGAGTGCGGCGTCCGCCTCGATGCCGTCGCCCAGGACGCGGATCAGGTCGCCGTCGGGGTCGGTGTCGTTGCCGGCGGCGTCAACGGCGATCTGCCGGCCGGGGCGGACTTTGACCTCATCGTCCACGGGCGTGGGCTTCTGGTTGGTATCGCTGCGCGGCGCGATGCCCACGGTCACGGTGCCCGTGTTCACGGCCCCCTGCCGGTCCACCACCTTGTAGCGGAAGGAATCTGTCCCGCCGCCGTCTCCGGCTGCGACAAAGTCGATGAAGTTGCTTCCGGCCGTCGCTGTGCCCATGCCGGGCGTGCTGTCGATGCCGGTGAGCTGGACGGAGTCGCCGTCGGGGTCTATGCCGTCCAGCGGCACCGGGATCCGCACGGTGCCTGCGGCGACTACGCGGGCTGTCAGGTTCCTGGGCTGCGGACGGGAGTTCTCGGCACCCTCCAGGGGCAGGATGTGGATGGTGACGGCTGCAGCGCTCTTCTGGCCCTGCGGGTCCACGGCGTTGTAGATGGCCCGCACGGTCTTGGGTTGGCTTCCGGCGATGAACCGGAGGGTATTTTCCGACACGAAGCTCTTGCCGTCCTCGGCGGCCACAGGCTGGGGCAGGAGAGGGTCCACTGTCAGTTTTTCGCCCTGCGGATGGGTGTCGTTGTCCAGCACGGGTATGGTGACCACGTCGTTGACGCGGACGTTGACTTCATCGGGTTTAGGCTGCGGCGCCTCCACCACCGCCGGAGCGGGAACCGGGACAACGGAGACGCTGCCTGTGGCGGACGTCCTGCCGTTTGACATGGTGTAGCGGAACAGGAACGGGTCCTTGGCGCCGGCGATGTCGGTGATCCGCAGGACGCTGTGATCGAGCACGCTGACCGAGGCGGTGGTGTTTTCCGGCAGTGCGACGGATTGCAGCACCAGGACGCCACCGGACGGATCGGAATCGTTGGCGAGAGGGTCCAGGAGCACACTGCCGCCCACCGGCATGAGGGCGACGTCGTGCACTGCGACGGGCTTTCCCGTGTCCTTGCCTGATTCGACGTCCACCCGGATCAGGCCCTGGCTGCTCTGCGGACCGTTGCTGGCAATGTACGTCAGGTAGACGGGGCCGGGAGTCCGGCTGCGGAAGGTGAAGGTCCCGCCGTCCGTGACGGGGCCGAGTTCCGCGGGCCCGCTGGCCTCCACCTGAGCGAGGCGCAGGGCGCCGCCGTTGGGGTCGACGTCGTTCTTTAGGGGCGCGATGACAAGATCCTGGCCGACGACGGCGGTCACATGGTCGGCGTTAACGACGGGCGCCAGGGCGCCAGGCGGCTGGACGTTCACCACCACTTTTCCGGTGGTGGTGGCCCGTCCGTCCCACACGGATACCGTGACGCTTTTCTTGCCGGCTGTGGCCCCGGAGTCCTGGAAGGTGAGCAGCCCGTCGCGGCGGACCTTCACCTGGTCCTGCTCGTTATCGGCGGTCGCTGACATGAGGACGAGGTCGTCGCCGTCGGGATCGGCCCAGTCCGTGAGGATGTTCTGGCTCACGGTCTTGCCCTGCTCCACGAGCAGGGTGGTGGGATCGCCGCGCTTGAAGGCCGGCGGCCTGTTCTCGTCCGGGCCCACCACGTTCAGCGTGACCTTGCCGCCGGCAGACAGCCCGCGGCCGTCGGCCGCGCTGTAGTCGAAGGCCTCCGTCCCGGGTGCAGCGTCGGCGGGGACGGTGATCTGGAACGCTGATCCGCCGTAGATGCTTTCGAGGCTTCCCGATTTTGGGCTCTCGTTCCCCACGGAGGCGGTGAGGACGTCGCCGTCGGGGTCGGAGTCGTTGTCCAGCACGCTCAGGACGGTGGTGCGGCCGGGCCGTACGCCGACGGCGTCGGATTTGGTTACCGGGGGACGGTTCGGTTTGGTGCGGTCCGGCAGGATGTTGATGGTGTTGTTGTCCGCGGACTCCTCGTCCTGGTCATCGGACTGGTTCTTCGGCGGAACCACATCGTCCCAGTTGTTGACCAGCTGCATGTTCTGGTTGACCAGCCAGACGTTCCCGGAATTGACGTCGTTGAGCACCACGACATCACGGTTGACGCGGAACACGTAGCTTGGCGACGTGCTGGCCTTAGGGACCGCCACGTTTTTGTCGTCCGAGTCGTTGGCGCAGTCGCGGACATACTTGTTCGCACCGGACCAGGCGGCGTGCACGCAGCCGCCAAGTTGCACGGGGGCAGCGGGAACGCCCTGCCCGCCAAAGGTGACGGTCTTCGCCGTCGAGCCGTCCAGCGGCTGCTTCAGCAGCGCCTTGGGAGTGGCCACTGCCACGGAGTCCGACGCCGGACCGGACTGCTGGAGCTTCGCGTCCCGCGCGTCCGGCAAAGCCACCTCGCGGCCGCCCGGAAGGAACAGCCGCCCGGCGGCGGCATCCAGGGCCACCGGCTGGTCCCCCACCACAGCAAGCTGAAGATCGCCCGCACCCTTCAGGCCGTTCCACGTGCTGGACTGGGTATCGGTGGGCTCGCCGTTTGAGTTCACGGCGGTGACCGTCACATGCCCGGTTTTGGGATCCGCGGAATAGACCCTGTCATCGGACCCGACGGCGGACACCAGCCCCTGCGAGCCCGCCACCGCCGGATCGCTGGACTCCTCATCGAAGGCATTGACGGTTGACGGCGACATCGCCCACATCTTGCCGGCGGCGGGGTCCGTGACGGAGATGACCTCCGTGCCGAAGCTGACCTGCGCAGAGCCCGGAAGCTTTTTGTCCCCGCCCAGCCGCATGTTCGCCGCGGACACCTGGTTCAGGGTTGAGCCCGACGCGTCATCAACAAACACTTTGCCGGCGTTCTGCAGGACGTCGAACGTGGTGCTGGCCGGGGTCACGGCTCCGTCCAGGACGCTCGACGGGTAGTTCAGCCGGCCCACGGCGTTACGGGCCTTGCTGACCACCCACACGCCGCCGTCGTTCAGGTCCACCTCGGTGGTTTTGAAGCCAGGGTAGATGACGGCGCCGGCCACGAGGGCTGCTGCGGCCGCGGAAAAAACGGTACCGGTGATGAGCTTGTTGCGGCGGTTCCTGAGCCCCAGCCTGCCGAACAAAGTTGACACAGCGTTATTATTCCCCCGAAATCACAGCCGCCTGAGTGCAGCCTGCGGACCCCTGGTGAACACCAGAGGCCGTGACATTCCGCCACTCCCCCATAGAGACGCCGGAACAATTCTGAGTTCCGACTATTACATGGGCGCTGGCGGCTTGTCCAAGGAGAGCCCGGTGCGGGGCTCTCCTTTACCCGGCAAGCCTACCCACGGGCGCTGCGATCCGCGATGGGGAGGGCTGCCCACTGGCCTCAGTCCAGGACCAGGCCCTTGCCCTGGCCCCGTGCCAGCATCACGGGCTGGATCTCGCCGAAGCCGCGGACGTTCTCCGCTTCCTTGGGGAGGAGGACAAAGCGCTCGTCCCGGTCGAGGGCGGCGGCGGTCATGGAGTCCACCAGCACAGTGCCCGGATCAGCCAGCGTCGTCAGGCGCGCGGCAAGGTTGACTGTGGGCCCGTAGATGTCGCCCAGGCGGGACAGAATCCGTCCCCACACCATCGCAACCCGGGCCTCGGGAAGGATTTCGTCCCTGGTGAAGGCCTCAGCCAACGCCAGTGAGATCTCCGCGCCGGCCGCGGGGGTCTCGGCGATGTAGAGCACTTCGTCGCCCACGGTCTTCACAAGCCGGCCGCCGCCTACGGAGATGATCTCGGCGCATTTGTTTTCAAACCGCTGCACCAGCTTGGCCAGGGTTTTTTCGTTCATCCGGCGGGAAAGGCTTGTGTAGGACACCAGGTCGGCGAAGCCCACGGCCCGCGCCAGGGGCAGCGGAGCGTCGTCCTCGTCCCCTTCGCGGCCTTCCTCACTGGCCTGAAGCCCGGCCTCGGCCCGGACGGCCAGTCGCTGGACCGCCGCGTTAAGCTGGCGCCGCCACGAGTAGACGAGCATCTCCTCAAGCGGGTCCACAAGCGCGGGAAGTTCATTCACCAGGCGCTTGCGGGCCATGGCGTCCGTGACGCCCTGCTCATGGACCATGTCCTCCACGAGTGCCTCGATCTGCCAGACCACCATCCGGTCGGTCATCTGGCCGATGGCACGTGTGACGGAAATGGCTGCCTCTTCGGTGAGCTTGCCGGTGCGGACCAGGTCCACCACGGTATTCAGGGCGGCCTGGTCGCGTTCGGTGAAGGCAACGTCATCGTCACCGAGGTTGGGGAACCCCAGGGCGCGCCACAGCTTCCGTGCCGACAGCAGCGAGAGTCCCGCACCACCGGCCACTTCGCGGCGGCGCAGCTTGCGCTCACCGCCGAGCAGCCTGGTCTCCAGGGCCTTCATGGCTATCCGCTCGGCGGACATGGTTGCGGTGGGAGGAGACCCGACGGCGGCATCGGTCACCTCGCCGGCGCCCTGTCCCTGGCTCATGCGCTGATCCTCATCGCTCATCTCTTCCACCTTCTCTCACATCCCGCGGAAACCCGGCGTCGGACTCGTCCGCCGCGTGACCCCATTCCAAAAACTCTTCCTTCGGAAGCTCGTCCAGCGCGTCCAGTACGAACCTGTGAAACGTGGCCACTTCCGGCACATCCCGGAGTACGGCTCTGAATTGGTGCCCGGCATCCAAGGATATAGTCCCCGAGCGCAACATCCGCTGGAGCACGGTCTGGGTGACCGTGACATTACGCACCGACGCCAGGAACACCTGCTGGTCGCGCCGGCGGAGCATGCCGTAGCGCGCCAGTATCCTCCGGTTCGTCAGGAAGTAGCGCGTGCCCTGCCACCGCAGCAGCCGCGGCAGGCAATAGCCGCAGATGGCCCACAGCGCGGCGAGCACACATCCGGCCACCAGCCAGAAGGTCCAGTCGGCGGAAACCACCGGAAGCAAGCTCCGCAGCCCGCCCCGGATAATCCAGGCGCTGGCGAAGGCGGCGAGCGCCGGGACGAGAATGAACACCACCGCCGGCATGAACAGCATCCTGGGCTGCGGGCGGGTCACTACTATGACCTGCTCCCCCGGCAGGAGGTCTTTACGCATTGCCGCTTTCCGTGGACGCCTCCGGCGGGGACCAGGGACGCAGGTGGACCACGTCGCCGGCCGTCACCACATGCTCGTGGGCCGAGGCGTCCACCACCAGGAGGGAGCCGGAGTCGTCGAGCCGGGAGGCATGCCCGGTGATTTCGTGGTCGCCGGGGAGGTGCGCGCGCACCTGCTGGCCCAGCGTCACCATGACGGCTTCAATCCGCTTGTGGAGTGAGGGACCGCCGGCGAGACCGGCTGTGGGGTCGCCGTCGGCGTTGCAGAAGCTGCGGTAGAGCGTGCAGAAGCGGGACAGGTAGCTTTTCAGGAGTGCGGTGCGGTCCACTGTCCCGGCACGTTCAAGCTGAACCGAGGTGGCGGTGGGGACCGGCAGTTCCGGCTCGGTCAGCGTGACGTTCAGCCCGGTACCCAGGATCACGGGGGGCACGGAGCCGTCCCCCATCGGACCGAGCTGGGCCAGGATGCCGGCGATCTTCTTGCCCCGGACCAGGACGTCGTTGGGCCATTTGAGTTCAGCCCGCAGCCCGGCAGTCTCCAGCAGTGCGTCCCGGAGCGCGAGGGCGGCCAGGAGCGAGAGCCAGGAGTAGGTCTGTGTGGGCAGCGGCCGGCCGTCCGCGTTGACCGGTCGAAGGACGATCGAGACCAGGACTGAGCTGCGCGCGGGCGCCTCCCAGATGCGGTCCAGCCTCCCGCGGGCGGCCGTCTGGTGCTCGGCGGTGAGGACGGCAAGGTCCTGCCACGCCTTGGGCTCGACGGTGACGGCGCGCAGGAGGTCGGCGTTGGTGGAGCCGGTGGTGTCCACCACCTGCAGCTGGGAGATGCCGTGTGCGGACAGGAATTCCACGCTGGACAGGGCATCCCGGTCCAGGGCGGGGCGCTCCGGCAGCCCCTTCGCTCCGGTCAGGTTTTCCTGCGCTTCAGGGCTTTCGTCAGGGCGTGCGGCATCCATAGTTGCATCCTATCGAGTTGCCGGGCAGGAGCGGCCGATCCGGGGCAGCAGCCAGGGAAATCAGAGGAAGATGTCAGGAACCAGCCGATCCTCGGCGGCGCCCAGGCTGTAGGGCCGGAAATCAGTCACGCCCGTGGCGGCAAGCACCTGTTCATCCGTGTAGAAGTTCCCCGTTGCCGCGGCGCCCTCCTTGACGTTGCTGCCGGTCAGCACGGCGTGGGCCGCGTCCGCCATGATTTGGGGGCCGCGGGCGGCTTGTACGATCGCCTCCCCTCCCGGCATGTTCCGGATGGCGGCGGTATCAATCAGGGTGCAGGGCCACAGTGAGTTGACGCGGACGCCGTCCGCTTTGAGCTCCTCCGCCAGGCCCAGGGTGGTCAGGCTCATGCCGTACTTGGCCATGGTGTAGGCGAGATGCATGCCTGCCCACTTGGGGTCAAGGTTCAGGGGCGGCGAGAGCGTGAGGATGTGGCCGCCGTCGGATTTTCGCAGCGCAGGCAGGGCCAGCTTGGACAGCAGGAAGGTGCCCCGGACGTTGATGTCCTGCATGAGGTCGTACCGCTTCATGTCCACTGCGTCCGTCCGGGACAGATCAATGGCTGACGCGTTGTTGATCACTATGTCGATCCCGCCAAAGTGTTCGACGGCGGCGGCGACCGCGCGCGCGACGTCGTCGTCATTGCGGACGTCCCCGACCAGGGGAAGAGCCTTTCCGCCGGCGGCTTCCACCTCCCCGGCGGCGCTGAAGACAGTGCCCTGGAGTTTCGCGTGGGGCTGGCCGGTCTTGGCCAGCAGCACCACGTTGGCACCGTCGCGCGCCGCGCGCAGCGCGATCGCCAGGCCTATGCCGCGGCTCCCGCCGGACATCAGAATGGTGCGGCCCTGAAGCGAACCGGCGGCTTGGTAGGGCGTTGCAGTGGGAGGAAAAGCATCATCGCTTGAAGTCATAGGGACACTCTAGCCGCATTATGTTACCGGCGAGTAACATGCATGTCCCCGCCGCCGCCACGGACGAAAATTGTAGGATCCCTACAGCGGCCTGCGCAATAAGCGTCACTAGACTAGCCATCAGGGCCTTTGATTTGTACGGAAGCTACTTAACGGAGTTTCTCACCATCGCAACAGGTGCCCGCGTTACGCTGCTACAACACCGATCAGCTACAGAGCCGGAGACACTTCATGAGCCACGATCTGACCACGACGGCGGGAAAGATTGCCGATTTCCGCGACCGCCAGGCCAGCGCAGAGCAGCCCTCCGGCCCGGAAGCGATCGAGAAGCAGCATGCCCGCGGCAAGAACACCGCCCGCGAGCGCATCGACCTGCTCGTGGACGCCGGCTCCTTCGTCGAGTTCGATGCCCTGGCCGTGCACCGCTCCACCGCGTTCGGCATGGAAAAGAAGAAGCCGCTGGGCGACGGCGTCGTGTCCGGCTACGGCACCGTGGACGGACGCCTTGTGGCGCTCTACAGCCAGGACTTCAGCGTCTACGGCGGTTCGCTGAGCCAGGTTAACGGCGAAAAGATTGTCAAGGTCCAGGAGTTCGCGCTGCGCAACGGCTGCCCGGTGGTGGGCATCAACGACGGCGGCGGCGCCCGCATCCAGGAGGGTGTGGCCTCGCTGGCGATGTTCGCGGACATCTTCCGCAACAACGTGCACGCCTCCGGCGTCGTCCCGCAGATCTCCCTCATCATGGGCCCCTGCGCCGGCGGCGCCGCGTACTCCCCCGCCCTTACCGACTATGTGGTGATGGTGGACAAGACCTCCCACATGTTCATCACCGGCCCCGACGTCATCAAGACCGTCACTGGCGAGGATGTGGACATGGAGACGCTGGGCGGCGCCCGGCAGCACAATGCGACCACGGGCACCTCCACCTACCTGGCGTCGGATGAAGCCGATGCGATCGAGTTCGTCCGGGAACTGCT
Organism: Arthrobacter sp. 10L430; assembly: GCF_056395245.1. Lineage (NCBI taxonomy): Bacteria > Bacillati > Actinomycetota > Actinomycetes > Micrococcales > Micrococcaceae > Arthrobacter > Arthrobacter sp. 10L430. The sequence goes on from NZ_JBFTJD010000002.1 coordinate 238,691, forward strand.
GGACTTCCTGCCCTCCAACAACCTTTCCGAGGCCCCCGTCCTGGAGCACCAGCAGGACCTGGAGCTCGACGACGACGACCTCGCCCTGGACACGCTGATCCCGGACTCGGCGAACCAGCCGTACGACATGCGCAAGGTCATCGAGCAGATCGTCGATGACGCCCACTTCCTGGAGATGCAGTCCCTGTACGCCCCGAACGTGATCATCGGCTACGGCCGGGTCGAAGGCCACACTGTCGGCATCGTGGCCAACCAGCCCATGCAGTTCGCCGGCACCCTGGACATCTCGGCCTCCGAGAAGGCAGCACGCTTTGTGCGGCACTGCGACGCCTTCAACATTCCCATCATCACCCTCGTGGACGTGCCGGGCTTCCTGCCGGGCAAGGACCAGGAGTTCCAGGGCATCATCCGCCGCGGCGCCAAACTCCTGTACGCCTACGCCGAGGCCACGGTGCCCAAGCTCACCGTGATCACGCGGAAGGCCTACGGCGGCGCCTACATCGTGATGGGCTCCAAGAAGCTCGGCGCCGACCTCAACCTCGCCTGGCCCACTGCCCAGATCGGCGTCATGGGCGCTCAGGGTGCCGTCAACATCCTCTACCGGCGCGAGCTCGCCGCCGTCGCCGAGGCGGGCGGGGACGTTGAGGCCAGGCGCGCCGACGTCATCCGGCAGTACGAGGAGGAGCTGCTCAACCCGTACCAAGCTGCGGAACTCGGTTATCTTGACGCGGTCATCGCCCCGTCGGACACCCGGCTGCAGATTATCAAGGGACTCCGGGCGCTCCGCGACAAGCGCGCCAGCCTCCCCACCAAGAAGCACGGAAACATCCCGCTGTGACCCCGGCAACCGATCCATCGGAAATTCCGGCCGCAAAGCGGCCGGTTGAGCCCGTCGAAACCGCGGCGCCCGAAACCCCGCTCTTCTCGGTCGTCAAAGGAGAACCGACGCCCGAGGAGCTGGCGGCGCTGACCGCCGTCGTCCTTTCCATCGGCTCAGCCGAGACGGCCGATTCCACGAAGCCAAGCGTTCGCCACTGGGTGCGCCGGGAGCAGCTGCGGCTGGCGCCGACGCCCGGTCCGGGCGCCTGGAAGCGAAGCCGGGGCTAGCCCCCGCAAAGTTCAGTAAGTCTTTCATAACTGGGCTTCCGCGGTTAGTCTCTTGGGGTGACTAGTGAAACCTCAGCGCCCGTGCGCCCCAAAACCGCCATCGATGCCGTCGCAGACGCCTACACGGACACGCTCATCCGGCTCGATCCGAGCCTTGCCACCACCCTGGGCGTGCCTGGCCACGACACGGAGTTTCAGGACTTTTCGCCTGCCGGGATCGAAGAATTCGCTGCCGCAGCCCGCGAGACCCTCGATGCCCTCGCCGGGCTGGCTCCCGTGGACGACGTGGACGCCGTCACGCTGGATGCCCTGCGTGAACGCCTCGGGCTGCAGCTGGAGTTCCACGAATCGGGCTGGGATACCGCCGAACTGAACAACATTGAATCTCCGGCCCAGAACATCCGCTCCATCTTCGACCTCATGCCCACGGAGACCGAGGAGCACTGGGAACACATAGCCGGCAGGGCCGGCAACGTACCCGGCGCCATCCGCGGCTACATCGAGTCCCTCCGCTCAGCCAGGCAAGCCGGACGGGTATCCGCTTCGCGCCAGGTGTCGATCGTCATCGAACAGGCCACCAAGTACGCAGCAGGTGACGGTTTTTTCGCGAAGCTCGCGGCCGGCGCCAAGACCGCCGACGGCCCCCTGCCGGCCGGGCTCCAGGAAAAACTCGACGCCGGCACTGCCGCCGCCCGCACCGCCTATGCCGGACTCGCAGCGTTCCTCAGGGATGAACTTCTGCCCGCCGCCCCCGAAAAGGACGCCGTCGGAAGGGAACGGTACGCCCTGGCCTCCCGCGGTTTCCTCGGGGCGGCCGTGGACCTGGAGGAAACGTACGCGTGGGGCATCGGGGAACTGGAGCGGATCATCGCCGCGCAGGAAGCCGTTGCCAGTGAGATCCGGTCCGGGGCTTCCATCGCGGAAGCCAAGGAAATCCTGAACAGCGATCCCTCCCGCCAGCTGAAGGGCACCGATGCCCTGAAGGCGTGGATGCAGGAGCTTTCGGACCGTGCCGTGGGCGACCTGGCCGACGTTCACTTTGAAATCCCGGATGTCATGAAGACCCTGGAGTGCCTCATCGCTCCGACAGACGAGGGCGGCATCTACTACACCGGCCCGTCGGACGACTTTAGCCGTCCCGGACGCATGTGGTGGTCCGTGCCGGCTGGCGAGGACACGTTCACCACGTGGGCGGAAACCACCACCGTGTTCCACGAGGGCGTGCCCGGGCATCACCTCCAGATCGCCACTGCCGTCTACCGGCGCGAACTCCTGAACAGCTGGCGCCGCAACGTCTGCTGGACCTCCGGACACGGCGAAGGCTGGGCACTGTACGCGGAGAAGCTGATGGAGGAGCTTGGCTACCTCAAGGACCCCGGCGACCACATGGGCATGCTGGACATGCAGCGGATGCGGGCTGCCCGGGTGGTCTTCGACATCGGCGTCCACCTGGAGCTAGAGGTACCGGCGCGCTGGGGATCAGGTACGTGGACGCCGGAAAAGGGCTTCGACTTCCTCAAAGCCAACCTGGAGATCAGCGAGGGGCAGCTGCAGTTCGAATTCGCCCGCTACCTCGGCTGGCCGGGCCAGGCACCGTCCTACAAAGTGGGCCAACGGCTGTGGGAGCAGATCCGTTCGGAACTGGAATCCCGGCCCGGCTTTGATCTCAAGGCGTTCCACACCAAGGCACTGAACGTCGGGTCCGTCGGCCTCGACACACTCAAGCGCGCGATGCTCGGGTAGGGCTCACGCTGATTGAGCCTGTCGAAATCCCGGGCCCAACCGCCCACCGCTGATTGAGCCCGTCGAAATCCCCGGCCCAGGGAGATGTCTGCCATATGCGCTGTGGGAACAGCTTCACAAAGCGTTGGATGGGTGCCGAATATACGGCGATCACAGCGTGACGGGCAGAGAGCACTTAGGCCTCTCGCGTCACCTTCGCCATTGGAGCGAACGCTGGACTGTGCCTGATCACCGTCCTGTTCGTGGCACGGCTGCTGCGTAAACCGGCGAAGTCATGATCCTTGCCCCCTAGCGATTCGCCTTCGAATGGCTAGGGGGCAAAATTGTCCTCGTAACGGTTCCTCGAACCGAATAGCGGAGCCGATGATCAGCTGGCCCAGCGGGCCGATGTCGGGGCAGTAAACGTCGCTATTTAATAATCCTCTGCGACCACTTGCTCGCTTGCTGCCACTCGGACGCTCTCCAGCACGGGTGTCCGGAGTACGTCTTCGATGCACTCTGCAGATCCCCCTACGTACACGCTGCGCGCATAGATGTCATTGCCGACTGCCCAGGAACCGTCCTCGGGGATCCACCAGAGAGGCATATCCGCCTCTCTAGCTGCTGCAGATGGGCCCACATCTGCAAGCGAACCGTGCAGCACATGCATCTGCCTGCCATAAGAGCCAAGGACAGTCTCCGAACCACGGTAGGCATCATTTAGGCCGGCGTAACCCTCCCACGCAAGAAAATAGACAGAGTCTGGAGTCTGGGTGTGTTCACCCAAAACGGACGCCAACGCATCCGCTACCTCCGTGTCGATGCCGCCCATTATCGGGTCCAAGCGGGGCAGTCCAGAGGCACCGGGATGGATGGAGACATCCCGCCATTGCGTGCGACCGGTAATAGTGGCGGCCTTTCCAGCCACTTCTGTCCAGCTCCTGGTGACTCCGGTAGCGCGGGCAGGGTTGAAGACCCGGCAAAATGCTGGAAGGTCCATTGGAAAGAACTCAGACACAGTGAGTTCCGTTCTTGCATTTCCACCGCGCATTTCAGAAAGCCAGGAAGGGAGAGCTGATCGCGCCGGCGTCTTCATTCCGACATGGTAGTCCTACTGTCCTAAATCGAATCGCAGGAGTTGTGGTGGCATCCAGAACGCCAGGATCAGAAGCGCAGAGACAACCGGGGGCAATGGTCCGGAGAATATTTCCGACAACTTATCCCAGCCGGCAGCAACCAGATCGCCGCGGGTGACAATCCGAATGAAATGGCAAATACAAGAACAGTCAGTACTGCTTCTGCGAGTCGAATCGTGGCTGATCTTGACCAGATTCGGCCCACTCGTGGGCGAATTGGAGGGCCGCGATTGAATTGAAGGCCGGACTATGGCCGTCACTGGCCACAATCCGGCCCCGGTTTGGCTTAGGAGGAAACCCTGTCGGCGACCCGCCGCCGGAGGCGGTCGGCGAGGATGCCACCCCGTGCTAGCATCGCCACAATCCACCACGCGACCGCATGCAAGTCGCATTGACTCAGGAGGTTCGCGGTGCCAGACACCACCTGCCACATGTCAATCTCGCTGGACGGCTTCGTCGCCGGGCCGGACCAGAGCCGCGAGGACCCTCTGGGCAAGCGGGGGCTGGAGCTGCACGGCTGGCACATCAGCGACCCGCGAGCGAACCATGCCGACAAGGTCGCGAACGAGTGGCTCATGCGCCCGCGGGGCGCGTATGTGATGGGTCGGAACATGTTCGGCCCGATCCGCGGGGACTGGGATGAGGAATGGACCGGGTGGTGGGGAGCCGAACCGCCGTACCACGCGCCGGTGTTCGTGCTGACCCATCACGGCCATGACCCTATCCAGATGGACGGCGGGACGACCTTCCACTTCGTCACCGAGGGCTTCGACGCGGCCTACTCCGCAGCGTGCCAGGCCGCCGGGGACAACGGCGTGGACATCGCCGGTGGGGCCTCGACCGTCCGACAGGCACTGATCGCCGGCGTGATCGACGAGCTCACCCTCGACATCGCACCGGTCCTGCTCGGTTCGGGCGAGCGCATCTTCGACGGGGTTGAATCCTTCGGCTTCGAACCCGCCGAGGTGCTTCACTCACCGCTGACCACCCACATCCGCTATCGCCGGCGTCAGCTAACTCCGTAGGCGCTGCCGGCCTCCCGCACGGCTGTCAACGTGGCAGGGCAGGCCCTCGTACCCGCCATTGTGGCCAAGCGCCGGGGCGTCCTGGACGAGGCGCTTTACAACGCACCCCCTCTCCAGTGATCCCTTCTCGGATGACTCCCCCGCGGATGACCAGGCCGCCGCCGATGGTTCCGCCGCGGCTGCGCAGGGCGGGAGCTGGCCGACACCAGGCATAGCTAAGCCGAATCGCCGCCGGGGCACCTGCCGTGCGCGGGCGTTGGGGTAGGGTACCGTCCATGGACGTCATCCTGGTTCCCGGATTCTGGCTGGACGCTTCTTCGTGGTCGGAGGTGACGCCCCCGCTCGTCGCGGCGGGGCACCGCGTCCACCCCATGACGCTGCCCGGCCTGGAGGCAGCAGACGCACCGCGTGCCGGCATAGGCTTGCGCGACCACATCGACGCCGTCGTGGCGGCGGTAGACGCGCTCGACGGCCCGGTGGTGCTGGTGGGCCACTCGGGCGGTGGCGCCATCATCCATGGCGCCATCGACAGGCGTCCGGACCGCGTGGTTCATGCCATCTACGTGGACAGCGGTCCGCTGGGAGAGGGCGGCGTCATCAACGACCAACTACCGGCCGAAGGGGACGACGTGCCGCTTCCGCCGTGGGACGGCTTCGACGACGAGGACCTCGTCGATCTGGACGACGGGCTGCGGACCATGTTCCGGGCACGCGCCATCCCGGAGCCCAAAGGCGTGGCCTATGACCGGCAGCATCTTCATGACGAGCGGCGTTACGAAGTCCCGGCCACCGTGATCGCCTGCGAGTTCCCGACGACCCTGCTCACCGAGTGGATGGACGCGGGCCACCCGTACGTGGAGGAACTGGCACGGATCCGCGACGTCGAGCTGGTGGACCTGCCAACGGGGCACTGGCCGCAGTTCACCAAGCCGGCCGAACTGGGCGCGGCTATCCTGGCCGCGGTCAACCGCGCCTCATAGCCCGCGCCGGACAGGGCACGCAGCATTCGGAAGCGGCGCAGCATTCGGAAGGCTAGTGGCCGCCGCCGATCACGCCGTTTTCGACCGCCTTAGTCACCGCGTCCGCCTCAGCCTGCGTCAGCGTGCCGTCAGTAACCGCCTGGTCGAGGCGCGACTTCAAAGCTGCCGCCCGGCTCTTCTGCGCCTCAGTGCGCAGTTCTTCCACTGCGGTCTTGACCTTGGCCTCGTCGATTCCGAGGGACTTTGCCAGCGATGCGGCCAATGCCGACTCCATCGCAGCCTGGTCCGGCTTTTGCCCGTCGGAGCGGGGCGCAGAAGGCCGGTTTGCGTCGCGGAATGTCCTCAGCGCGTCGGCGACCTTGGCCTGATCGACGCCCAGTTTGGCCGCGAGCGCCGCGGCCCTATCGCCGTGTTCCCCGTGACCGTGTCCGTGCCCACGCCTGCCCCCGCCGTCGAACCGCTGCGCGTCGGGAGCATTGCCGGAAGGGCTACTGGAGCTGGGCGCTGGAGTCGGAGTGGCCGTCGATGCGGCAGCCATTCCCGTCACGCCAAACCCGGCACCAAGCGCCACGGCCGCCACGCCAAGGCTGAGTGCCATTTTCTTCGTACGCTTCATGATCTCTCTCCTGGATCTGCCGTACGGAGACGGCTCCATCCTCGCCGGCCGTACCGGCCATGAGACCAGCTTGCACCACACACATAAGTGGCGGCTATGAAGGGCCTGTGAAGTACATATGAATCCTGTGCGGAACCTATGACGGTTGAGGCTGACGTTGAGGGCTTTTCTTGCGCAGAGTGCAAAGATGCACGTAGTGTAAGTGCGTGTCCACTTCCACTTCTCCGCCGGCCGCCCAGCAGCCGGCACCACCTACACGGCGCGAACTCAAAAAAGCCGCGACCCGCCAGGCCATCTCGGATTCCACCCTGGGGCTTTTGCGCAGCGCAGGGCCCGGCAATTTCACCGTGGAGGACATTGCCGAGTCGGCAGGCATCTCGCGCCGCACTTTCTTCAACTACTTCAGCAGCACCGAGGCGGCCATCGCTTCGGTGACGCACGGCTTCCTCGACACTGCGCTGGAGCAGTTCCGGCTCCGACCGGCGGACGAGCCCATCCTTGAGTCAGCCCGCGCAGCCCTCGTTGAGCTCGCCGACCCCATGACGGTCGCACCGATGGCCGAGCTCTTCAGCCTGACTCAGGCCAGTCCCCTGCTGGCCCGGTCCGAGCTTGAGGCGTGGGACCACTGCACCGAGCAGATCATCGCTGCCGCCCGCGAGCGCGCCGCCCGGAACCCGGCCGTGGACATGGACGGGGACATGGACGAGCTCTACCTGCGGGCCCTCGCCGGTTCCGTCATCTCCTGCGGGAAGGCCGCGATGGAGGTGTGGTTCAGCCGCTGCGGAACAGACCTCTCGGCGGAATCACTGGCCATCCTCCGGCAACTGCTGATCGATTCGATGGCACTGCTGGGTTCCGGCTTCGCCGCCCCGGCTCCGAAGCACCCGGATTCTCCGGCATCCCAGCCCCTACAAAGCGACTCCCCTGCCCCGCACTCCTCAGAACGGTCCTGACATGGCACTTCTGCTTTACCGACTCGGCAAGTTTTCCTACCGGCACCGGTGGATCGTCATCTCGCTCTGGCTGGCGGTCCTCGTGGCTGTCGGCGGCTCAGCAGCAGCGTTCCACGGAACCATGTCCAACAATTTCCAGATCCCGGGTACTGAAACCCAGCGCATGCTGGACAAGCTGAAGCAGGATCTTCCCCAGTCTTCGGGAGGTTCCGCGGGAATTGTCTTCGAAGCCAATGACGCGCGGTTCAGCCAGGCCGGAAAGGACGCCGTCTCCGCCGCCCTCGCCAAGCTGGAGACTCTCCCCGATGTCCAGGGGATCGTGGATCCGTTCGCCACCCAGGCGCAGCTGGACAAGGCCGCCGAGGCCATCACCGCCGGTGAGCAGAAGGCGGCGGCGGGACAGACCGAGCTGGATAAGGCACGCGCCCAGCTCGTGGCGGGCAAGGCCCGGCTCGACGCCGCCGAGAAGCAAATGTCTGCGGCCGGGCTTCCGGCGGCTGCGGTTGAAGGGCAGCTGGCGCAGCAGAAAGCAGCCCTCGCTGCGGGTCGGGAAAAGCTCGACGCCGGCATCAAGGAACTGGAGACGGGCGCGGCAAAACTCGCACTCGCCAAGCGCCAGCTCGCCGCTTCCCAGGGGATGCGTTTTGTCTCCGCTGACGGCAAGGCCGCCATTGCCCAGGTCCAGTTCAAGACCTCGATCAATGCCCTGGCGCCCTCGGTCAGGGAGCAGGTCCAGGACATCGCCAGTGGGGTGGACTCCGCCGGCGTCACCGCCTTGGCCAGCAAGGAAATCACCGAGGATGTCTCGGAACTGTTCGGCATCTCCGAGATCGTAGGCATTGCCATCGCCGCCCTGGTCCTCATCGTCATGTTGGGCACTCTGATTGCGGCCGGGCTGCCGCTGCTCATGGCCCTCGTGGGCGTGGCGGCCGGGGTGGGCGGAACCTTTGCCCTGACGGGCGTGATTAGCATGAGTTCCATCTCGCCCATGCTCGCCCTGATGCTGGGCCTCGCTGTCGGCATCGATTACTCACTGTTCATAGTCAACCGCCACCGGAGCCAGCTGCTGGCCGGCATGGAGGGCGAAGAATCGGTTGCGCTGGCTACGGGCACCTCGGGCAACGCCGTACTTTTCGCCGGGCTGACCGTGATCATTGCCCTGGCCGCACTGGTGGTCCCCGGACTGCCGTTCCTCGCCGTCATGGGTGTGTCGGCCGCCGCGACCGTGGCCGTCGCCGTCGTCGTGGCCCTGACCCTGACTCCGGCAGTCCTCTCGCTCGTGGGCACGAAGCTCATCTCCAAGAGGGCCTGGGCGAAAGCCGAGGCGCACAACGCCGCGCCCGGCCACGACGCAGAGGACCGGGCCAAGGAAGAGCATCGGAGCAGCCACGGCTGGGGTGGGCTGGTCACGCGCCACCCAGTTCTGGCGCTGCTCGCCGGCGTGGTCCTGCTCGGTCTGGTGGCGCTGCCGGCCAGCCAGCTCCGGCTGGCGCTCCCCGACGGCGGTTCCGAACCGGTGGATTCCCAGGCCTTCAAAGCCTATGACGTCACCGGCCGAAGCTTCGGCGAAGGCGTCACCGGCCCCATCGTGGTGGTGGGCGATTTCCCCGCCGGACTTAGCGAGTCCGAAGCGCAGACCAAGCAGTTCGACGTCGCCGACATCCTCCGAGGCGTGGACGGCGTCACCGCCGCGGTCCCCGTGGCGCTGAGCGAGGACCGCCGCACCGCGGTGTTCCAAGTGATCCCCAAAGAAGGCCCGGCAAGCGCCAGCACCGTCAGGGTGGTTTCCGAGCTCCGCGGCAGGAACGCGGAAATCAGGGACGCCACGGGAGTCAGCATCGGGCTCACCGGCCAGACCGCCGGTAACGTGGACGTCTCCACGAAGCTCGGTGACGCCCTGCCGCCCTACCTGGCCATCGTCGTCGGGCTTTCCCTGATCCTGCTGCTGCTGGTGTTCCGCTCCGTCGTGGTGCCGCTGCTCGCCACCGGCGGTTTTCTGCTCTCACTCGCCGCCGCGTTCGGCGCGGTGGTTGCCGTCTACCAGTGGGGCTGGCTGGGGACCGTGTTCGACGTCGCGAACCCGGGTGCGGTGCTGAGCTTCCTGCCCATCATCCTGATAGGCGTGCTGTTCGGGCTGGCCATGGACTACCAGGTGTTCATCACTTCCGGAATGCGCGAATCGTACATGCATGGGGAACCGGCCAGGCACGCCGTCCGCAGCGGGTTCAGCCACGCCGCAGCCGTGGTCACCGCCGCTGCGATCATCATGGTCAGCGTCTTTGCCGGCTTCATCTTCTCGCACCTGACCATGGTCCGGCCGCTCGGCTTCGCCATGGCCTTCGGCGTGCTGGTGGACGCGTTCGTGGTCCGCATGACGATCGTCCCGGCCGTGATGTACCTGCTCGGCGATAAGGCTTGGTGGCTGCCTCGCTGGCTGGACCGCATCCTGCCCGACGTGGATGTGGAAGGCGCGCGCCTCCGCAAACCAAGCACGACGGCGGCCGCTGCCTCTGTGCCCGAACCCGCCGAAGCTCCGGCCGGCTGATCTCGTCTGGCGCTGCTGGCAGCTTTCGCACCGCTCCTGCGGCGTGGAGGTGCATTCTCATCCTGTCGCCCCACCTGATGTTCAAGCAGCTGATCGAATGTGGACGCCACTCGCTGCCAGCTCAGGCCGCGCGAGGAGCTTCCGCCGCGAGCACAGCCCTTGCCCGCGTACGAACCTTCGCGGAGCGCCGGAGTTGACGTCTGCGCCGGCAGGCTTCCGCGTTCGAAGCGTCAAGCTGAGTTCCGGGCAAAGGTGGCGCAGTGGAGCGGTAACTGTGGCCCGTCGGGGTCCGGATTTCGATAGTGTGCCTGAGCCAGCCGGCGTCGCGGGAACCAAGGGGCTTCACTGTCCAGCCAGGCGCTTCTTTAGTGTGGTTGCAGGCTTCGCAGAGCCCGGCACCGTTTCCGTGGGTGGTGGGTCCGCCGCGATGCCACGGAACGATGTGGTCATAGTGGCGGACCGGAGCATCACAGTACGGGGCGCGGCAGGTGTGGTCGCGGGCCTCGATGAAGCGGCGCAGCCCGGCGGGGAACAGCCTGGCCCGGGAATCCATCGCAACCAGCTCTCCGGCACCCGGAGCCGTGTAGAGCCGTCGCAGCCAGGCCTCAACGTCGTTGGAGGCGGAGATCCCGCCTTCCATTGCAGCGGCTTCCTTGACGGCATCCCTTGCCCAGCCCGCCGGGACTACACCGTAACCGGGCAGCCGGGCCGGTTCGGAGTCGCCCTGGAACAGCGTGCGGTCGGTCATGATGAGCTGGATCTCGATCCCCGTGATCCCGCCTGGTGTACCCGTGATCCTTTCAACCAGGGCGTCGGCCATGATCTGCCCCCGGGAACGTTCATCCCCGCCGGAGCGGAGGGAGTCCGCGTGGCGGCTGAGCGCTGCGTGCACGGCCACACCGGCCGAGACGGGCAACAGGGCGGTCAAGTAGCACATGGTGTCCGGAGCGGGACGGAGGCTGACGTGCCGTTCGGTGGCGGCGTGGGCGGCGCGCTGCGTGACGGAGCGCGGGTCGCGGCGATAGGCGGCGGTACGGGCGGCGGCCACCAGTGCCCGGTCTCCTACACCGGCCAGCGTTCCTGCGTCGGGCGCGAGTTCCTCGTCGACGCTACTGCGGTCCGCGGAGGACAGACACGCCGTTTCGCGCACCAGCAACGTGGCCCGCCACTCGTTCAGCTGCCCCGCCTCCAAGGCAGCGAGCGTGTGCGGCATCTCAATCACCAAGGCCTTGGCCAGGCCCAACAACCGGTTTCCCTTGGCCGGGGATTCGCCACGCGCAAGGGCAATCTGTGCTCCAATGCCTGCCCCGAGCCGGTCAGCGGGGATCCCGACGTCAGACTGCTGCCGGCGCTGCAGCTGGTCGAAGGCGACGGACAGGCGGGCCTGACGGGCAGCCAAGGCAGACTTTCTGTCTTCCAGTGTCCGGATCTCATCAATCAGGCGGCCACCGTCCTGCTCGGCCATGCCTGCGCACAGGACTAAGGCTGCATCGTCCGTTGCCGGCGCCTGACAGCAGCTGCAGGCGCAACCGTACCCCACTGCGGCCGGAACCGCGTCGGACCCCCAATTACCGTTCATAGCTCAAGTGTCGCTGTGGGCTCTGACATTAAGGGCCATCACGTTACTGAGGGCCCGTCGAAGCCGGTCATCCGCTTCGGCGGCCATCGGGGAGGCCCCCATCCCGGACGTAGCTGCCGGCACACGACTGAGGACGACCGCGACTTCAAGACGCGTCCTAACGGTCCTCAGTGCAGAGCTCAGCTCGTCCAGCCGCCGGTAGTGTTCGATCAGCCCGGCAGTATCCTCGGGCAAAGTCATTTCCCGAAGCATGCGGTTCCCCATGGTGATCAAGCCACGGCTGTCGTAATCATCGCGTCCGGCCATTGTTGAGGCCCCTTCCGATCCCTGATTCCGTCGATGATGCAAGTGTTCCTGTGGGCTGTGACATTTAAGGGGGGCTGTTGCAGCGGATAAGAAACGGCTTCCGGGATTAGGCTGGAGCGGTGACCCGCCTCATTCTTGCCTCCCAGTCCCCCGCCCGCACCAAGCTGCTCAGCAACGCAGGCATCGCTCACAAGGTCCTCGTCTCCGATGTGGACGAGGACGCCGTTCAGGCCCGCTACGGCGTGACCGACCCGCACGATACCGCCCTGCTGCTGGCCCGGGCAAAGGCCGAGGCCGTAGCCTCGCTTCCGGAGGCCGAGGGCGCCCTGGTGATCGGCTGCGATTCGGTCTTCGAGTTCGACGGCGAGGCCCACGGCAAGCCCTACACCCCGGAGGTCGCCAAGGAGCGGATGCTCCGGATGAGCGGCAGCATGGGCGTGCTGCACACCGGACACTGGCTCGTGGACTGCCGGGACACCGATTCAAATGACGACGGCGGCCCCGGCTCCGGGGCGACGCTCGGTTCCGTCTGCTCAGCCGAGGTGCACTTCATGGACATGAGCGAGGCCGAGATCGACAGCTACATCGCCACCGGCGAGCCGCTCCAGTGCGCGGGCTCCTTCACGATCGACGGCTACGGCGGAGCCTTCATCCGCAAGGTCGACGGCGACCCGCACACCGTCGTCGGACTCTCCATCTCGACCCTGCGCGGGTTGCTGGGGCAGGCGGCGGTGGACGTCACCGACCTTTGGACCGGCGGGGCCGTTGATCCCGCGGAGGTCCGCGCAGAGTGAGTTGATTCGCAACTCTTTGTAGCTTCCCTACAAAGGTTCGGGGCATTACGCGCGGAATCCGCAAGCAATATCGGCGGAACCCTCAAAATCGCGCTAGGCTCCCTGAAGGAAAGAAGGAGACGCCTTGTCAGCAAATTCGGAGCAGTCCGCAAGTCCAGAGCAGTCCGCGGCGAGCGGCGGCCCTAGCGCCAGCGCCATCGCAGGTGCCGGCACCACCGTCCCAAGCTCCGCAGGCGCCGCCCTGACGAGCTCCAAGCGACTGACCAAGGTCCTGATCGCGAACCGCGGTGAGATCGCAGTCCGCATCATCCGCGCAGCACGTGACGAAGGCATAGCCTCCGTTGCCGTCTATGCCGATCCCGACCGCGATGCCCTCCATGTCCGGCTGGCAGACGAGGCCTATGCACTGGGCGGCAATACTGCCGCAGAATCCTACCTGGTGATGGAAAAGCTGATCGAGGCAGCCCACCAGTCCGGCGCCGATGCCATCCACCCCGGTTACGGCTTCCTCGCTGAAAATGCGCAGTTCGCGGCCATGGTTATCGGGGCAGGCATCACCTGGATCGGACCGTCCCCGGAGGCCATTTCCGCCCTCGGCGACAAGGTCCAGGCCCGCCACATCGCCGAGAAGGTTGGCGCCCCGCAGGTTCCCGGCACCGCCGATCCCGTTGAATCCGCTGAGGAAATCCTCGAATTCGTGGACAAGTTCGGCCTGCCGGTCGCCATCAAGGCGGCCTTTGGCGGCGGCGGACGCGGCATCAAGGTAGCCCGCACCCGCGAGGAAATCCCCGAGCTCTTCGAATCCGCCGTGCGTGAGGCCACCGCGGCGTTCGGCCGTGGCGAGTGCTTCATCGAGCGCTTCCTGGACGCCCCCCGCCATGTTGAGACCCAGTGCCTCGCCGACGCGCACGGCAATGTCGTCGTCGTCTCCACCCGCGACTGCTCGCTGCAGCGCCGCAACCAGAAGCTCGTCGAGGAGGCGCCTGCCCCCTTCCTCACCGAAGAACAGAACCAGCGCCTCTACGAGTCCTCCAAAGCCATCCTGAAGGAAGCCGGGTACCTCGGCGCCGGCACCTGCGAATTCCTCGTGGGCCAGGACGGCACCATCTCCTTCCTTGAGGTCAATACCCGCCTCCAGGTGGAGCACTGCGTCTCCGAGGAAGTTACCGGGATCGACCTCGTCCGTGAACAGTTCCGCCTCGCCCGCGGCGAGGAACTGGGCTACGGTGATCCCGAGGTCCGCGGGCACTCCATCGAATTCCGCATCACCGGCGAGGACCCGGGCCGCAACTTCATGCCCGCCCCGGGCACGATCACCGCGCTTAAGAACCCCACCGGCCCGGGCATCCGCATCGACTCGGGCGTGGAGCAGGGCGACGTCATCAGCGGCAATTTCGACTCCATGCTGTCCAAGCTGATCGTCACCGGCAGCACCCGCGCCCAGGCCCTGCAGCGTTCCCGCCGGGCTCTGGAGGAGATGGTGGTGGAAGGCATCCCCACCGTCATCCCCTTCGACCTGGCCGTCGTCAGCAACCCGGACTTCGCCCCCACCGAGGGCCCCTTCAAGGTCCACACCCGGTGGATTGAAACGGCGTTCGTCAACGACCTCCCCGCCTGGACGCCCACCGGGGCCGTCTCCGAAGCGGAGGAAGCCGGCGAACGCCGGACCGTCGTGGTGGAGGTCGGCGGCAAGCGCCTTGAAGTGGCACTGCCCGCGTCACTCGGATTCGGCGGCGCGCCCGCCGGCGGCGGAAAGCCGGCCAAGTCCAAGAAGCGGAGCCGCTCAGGCGGCGCCGCAGTGGCGGCCGGCGGCAATGCGCTGACCTCCCCCATGCAGGGAACCATCGTGAAGGTGGCCGTGTCCGACGGTGACGTCGTCGCCGAAGGGGATCTCGTCGTCGTGCTTGAAGCCATGAAAATGGAGCAGCCGCTGACCGCCCACCGTTCCGGCACAATCACCGGACTGGCCGCAACAGCGGGCCTGACGGTGGCCGCGGGCGCCGTCATCACCACCATCGAGGACTGAACCGCGCTAAGGCCGCCCCACCCCGGGGTGACGCGACACAGCACATGAAAATGCCCGGTGTGAATTCACACCGGGCATTTTCATCTGCCGAACCAGTGGGCCGGCAGGAACCGACGCGTCAGGCCACGTTGTTTTCGTAGTCCAGGTCCCGGGTTTCCTTGCTCAGGAAGAGTGCAATCAGCGTCAGAACTGCCATGACGCTGAGGTACACGCCCACCAGGACCGGGCTACCCTTCGCCGTTTCCCACAGCCACACGGCGATGAACGGCGCCACGGCCGCACCGAGGATGCTGGAGACGTTGTAGCTCACGGCCGATCCCGTGTATCGGACGTTGGTCGGGAACAGCTCCGGCAGCAGCGCGCCCATGGGTCCGAAGGTGAGGCCCATCAGGGTGAAGCCGAGGATCAGCACGGCCATGGTGCCCACGAAGCCGCCGCCGAACAGCGGCACGAACAGCAGGCCGAAGACGAAGATGCCCGACGTGACGGCGATTAGCATCTTGCGGCGCCCGTACTTTTCGGCCAGCGGGCCTGAGACCAGCGTGAAGATTCCGAAGAACACCACGCCCGCGATCAGCATCCAAAGGAAGTCGTTGCGCGTGTAGCCCAGGCCCGGGACAAAGGCAGCGGCTGCGGCCTCGGTCATCGGCTTGCCGGTCTTTTCCGCTGCCGCTTTGGCCGCTTCCAGAGTGGCCGGACGGGTGCCGTAGGTCAGCGTGAAGGTGGTCATGAGGTAGAACAGCACATACGTTGCCAGCATGATGAACGTGCCCAGGATGAGCGGACGCCAGCTGGACTTGAAGACCCGGCCGATGGGGAGCTTGGCCACTTCGTTGGATTCGAGGACCTTCGTGAAGGCCGGCGTTTCGATGAGCTTGAGCCGCACGTAGAGGCCGATGATCACCATGACGGCGCTGAGCAGGAACGGCACCCGCCAGCCCCAGGCTTCGAAGGCGGCCGGGGTGAGGGTGTAGTTGGCCACTAGGAAGATCACGTTGGCGATGATGAAGCCGATGGGCGCGCCCAGCTGCGGGAACGTGCCGTAGATGGCGCGTTTGTTGGCCGGGGCGTTCTCGGTTGCAAGGAGGGCTGCACCGCTCCATTCGCCGCCGAGGGCCAGGCCCTGTGCAAAGCGCATGATCACCAGCAGCGCCGGAGCCCAGAACTGCCAGCCCGGCACCGTGGCCGTTGGCAGGCAGCCGATCAGGAACGTTGCAATACCCATGGTCAGCAGGGACGCCACGAGGGTGCCCTTGCGGCCGAACTTGTCCCCGAAGTGGCCAAAGACCACGGATCCAAGCGGGCGGGCGATGAACGCGACGCCGAAGACTGCGAAGGAGCTCAACAGCTGGGTGGTTTCGTTCTGGCCCGGAAAGAACAGCTTCGGGAAGACGAGCACCGCGGCGGTGGCGTACACGTAAAAGTCGTAGAACTCGACGGTGGTGCCGATGAGGCTCGCGACGATCACGCGGCCGCGCGAGTTCACCTGCTTGGCGGAGCCGGGCTGCGAGGTGGCAGTGGATGACATGTAGTGGCGCTTTCACTAGGACTGGACGGACGATGCTTCCGACCGCCGTCCAACTACGGGATAAAACAGAGTTCAATATTAGTTCCCGCAGTCCATTCAATGGACAAATCGTCCACCATGCGGACAAATCGGGTTGTCTCAAAATGCCGTCGCCCAGTTAGCCTAACGCTGCAGGCAGAAGGCTGATAGGCAAATGTCACAGCACGTTAACAAACCGCGACCGTCCGCGAAACGCGGCTTCCCTACCTTGGAAGAACAACATTCCCCAAGGAGGTACACCGTGACTGCTGACCGCCCCGCAGATACCGGCACCGGCAATTCCCTCGATCTTGCCGCCGAGCCGTGGCTCGGAAGCGCCTCAGGTTCCGCCAACGCGCAGCCCGCTTCAGACCCCACCACAGACGCCCCCGCCCTTGAGGTCCGCCCCGGCCGCTGGATCGCCAACTGGGATGCAGAGAACAAGCACCAGTGGGAAACCCAGGGCCGCGCCATTGCGCGCCGGAACCTCAACTGGTCCATCTTCGCCGAATTCCTCGGCTTCGTTGTCTGGCAGCTCTGGTCCATCGTTGTGGTCCAGCTTCCGGCCGCAGGCTTTACCTTCAGCACGTCGGAAATCTTCTGGCTCATCTCCATGCCGAGCCTCGTAGGCGCCACGCTCCGCATCCCCTACACCTTCATGGTCCCGCGCTTCGGCGGCCGGAACTGGACGATCGTTTCGGCGACACTCCTTCTGATTCCCTCGGTCGGCCTGGCGATGTGCGTCTCCAACCCGGACACACCGTTCGGCGTCATGCTGCTCGTGGCGGCCCTGGCCGGCTTCGGCGGCGGCAACTTCGCCAGCTCCATGGCGAACATCACCTTCTTCTACCCGGCGCGTGAAAAGGGCTGGGCCCTGGGACTGAACGCCGCGGGCGGAAACATGGGTGCCGCCGTCGCGCAGCTTGCCGTTCCGATCGCCATCACGCTCCTTGCCGCCGGCACCGTCAACCTTCCGGTCGCAGGCCTCATGTGGGTTCCGCTGATCCTGATCGCTGCCTTCGGCGCCTACAAGTACATGGACAACCTCACGAGTGCCAAGGGAGACGTGGCCGGATCGCTGGCCGCCCTGAAGGAACCGCACCTGTGGATTATGGCCCTGCTGTACATCGGCACGTTCGGCTCCTTCATCGGTTTCGCCGGCGTGTTCCCGAAGCTCATCAAGGACTACTTCCCCGCCTTCTCCTCCATCGGAGTCGGCACCGTAGCCCTTTCGCTGGCCTTCCTCGGCCCGCTGGTCGGCTCCCTGGCCCGCCCCTACGGCGGACGCATGGCTGACCGCATGGGCGGCGCCCGCATGACCGTTGCAGCCTTCGCCTCCATGGCCGTCATCACGCTGACGATGATCTGGACGCTCCCCCTGAAGAACTTCTGGCTCTTCCTGGTCCTGTTCCTGATGCTCTTCACCGCCAGCGGCTTCGGAAACGGCGCCACTTACCGCATGATCCCGGTGATCTTCGCCATCTCCAGCCGGGCAGCCCGCTCCGGTGCCAGCACGGTCACCACTCAGCGTCTGGCTTCCTCGGCCCTCGGCCTGATCTCCGCAATCGGCGCCTACGGCGGGTTTGTTATCCCGCAGGTCCTGAACGCCTCCAACACGGCCAGCGGCTCCTACACCCCGGCGTTCTACGGCTTCGTCGGCGCCTATGTGCTGATGCTGGCGGTCTGCTGGTTCTGCTACATCCGCAACGCCAACCGAAACGCGATGGGACACGTCTAACATGACCAAAAGCGCCGACACGCACTGCCCTTACTGCGCCCTGCAGTGCGCCATGACGCTCAAGTCTCCAGCGGCTCTGACCCCGGCTGTCCAGCCGGGGTCAGACCCCGTGCCGGCTGCGCCGGCCCTTGAAGTCAGCGGCCGCGAGTTCCCCACGAACCGCGGCGGCCTCTGCCGCAAGGGCTGGACCTCGGCATCCCTCCTGCACCACCCGGGGCGCGTCACCGAGCCGATGATGAAGGGTCCCGACGGCGTCCACCGCCCCATCACCTGGGACGAGGCTCTGGCCCGCATCACCACCGCTGTCAAGGACACCCGCGCGAAGTACGGAGCCGACGCAGTCGGAGTCTTCGGCGGCGGCGGCCTCACGAACGAGAAGGCCTACCAGCTGGGCAAGTTCGCCCGCATCGCGCTGGGCACGTCCCGCATCGACTACAACGGCCGGTTCTGCATGTCCTCCGCGGCGGCGGCCGGGATGCGCAGCTTCGGCCTCGACCGCGGGCTGCCGTTTCCGCTGGAGGCACTGGACACCGCCAGCACCATCATGATGCTCGGCTCCAACGTCGCCGAGACCATGCCGCCCTTCGTCCAGCACCTGCAGGGCGTCCGCGACGCCAGCGGTCTGATCGTGGTGGACCCCCGCCGGTCCGCCACCGCGGCCTTCACAGCCGACGGCGGCGGCCTCCACCTCCAGCCCCTGCCGGGCACCGACCTCACCCTCCTGCTCGGCCTCGCCCACGTGGTCATCCACGAAGGACTCGTGGACACGGACTACGTCCAGGCCCGCACCAGCGGTTACGACGCACTGGTCCGCAGCGTCAACGCGTTCTGGCCTGAGCGCGTCCAGTCCATCACCGGCGTTCCCGCCGACCTCATCCGCGAGACGGCACGCCGGCTTGCCGACGGCGCCCGCCGCGGCGGCAGCTACATCCTCACCGGCCGCGGCGTGGAACAGCACGTGGACGGCACCGACACCGCCACTGCGGCCATCAACCTCAGCCTCCTGCTCGGGCTGCCGGGCACCGCCCGCAGCGGCTACGGCACCCTCACCGGCCAGGGCAACGGCCAGGGCGGCCGCGAACACGGCCAGAAGGCCGACCAGCTGCCCGGCTACCGCAAGATCACCGATCCCGCGGCCAGGGCGCACATGGCCAAGGTCTGGAATGTGCCGGAGGACCTCATCCCCGGTCCCGGACTACCGGCCGTGCAGCTCCTGAAGTCCCTGGGACAGCCCGACGGCGTCCGCTGCCTCTTCGTGCATGCCTCCAACATCGCCGTCGCATCCCCGGACGCCAACTCGGTCATCGACGGACTCCGCAGCCTGGATTTCCTCATGGTCTGCGACTTCTTCATGTCCGAGACCGCCGCAGAGGCTGACCTCGTCCTGCCGGTGCTTCAATGGGCCGAGGAGGAAGGCACGCTGACCAACCTGGAAGGCCGCGTCCTGCGCCGCCGCCAGGCAATTCAACCGCCTGCCGGAGCCCGCAGCGAGCTCTGGATCATGTCGCAGCTGGCTGAGGCCCTGGACGCGCCGTCCACCTTCAGCGACGACCCGGAGACGGTTTTCGAAGAGCTCCGGCTGGCATCCGCCGGCGGCCTGGCCGATTACTCAGGCATCGACTACGCCATGCTGGACAAGGGCGAGGCCGCCTACTGGCCGTACCCCGCCGGAAGCACCGGCACGCCGCGGCTGTTCCTGGACGCCTTTGCGCACGCGGACGGCAAAGCCGTCATGACCCCGGTGGCGCCCCGCCGCCGTCGGACTCCGGCAGCGAATACGGACCCGGCGGCCAAAACCATGACCCTCATTACCGGCCGCCTGCTGGAGCACTACCAGTCGGGAGCCCAGACGCGGCGTGTCTCCGAACTCCTTGCTTCCCAGCCCGAAGCCAGGATGCAGATCCACCCCGCGGCCGCAGCGGCAATGGGCATCACCGACGGTGCGCTGGTTTCGGTGGCAAACGAGCGCGGCGAGGTGGTCTGCCGGGCAGAGCTCAGCACGGCCATCCGTCCCGAGACCGTGTTCCTGCCGTTCCACTTCCCGGAGCTGGAGAGCGCGAACCGGCTGACGGAAGCCGCCACGGATCCCATCTCCGGGATGCCCGAATTCAAATTCAACAAGGTATGGGTCCGGCTGGCCGCGAACGTACTAAACACCAGTGTTCTTCAGACATCGGAGGCCTCATGAGCGAGCAGATTGTAATTGTCGGATTTGGTCCGGTGGCCGCACGGCTGGTCGACGAGCTCCTGCCCGGCGTGCGGGCCGGACAGGTCGGGGTGACGGTCATCGGCCAGGAGGCCGACGCCGCCTACAACCGCGTGCTGGTGGCCGACCTCGGCGTGGGCCGCACCACTCCGGAAGCGCTGGCACTGGCCGACGCTGCGGCCCTCGCCGCGGACGGCGTTGACGTCCGGCTGGGCGTCAAGGTCAAGCGCGTGGACCGGGCACGGCAGAACGTCATTCTCTCTGACGGGACCTCGGCCCACTACGACCGGCTGGTCTTCGCCACAGGTTCCCGGCCGGTCATCCCCAACCTCACCGGCATCAACCCCGACCCTGCGGCGCCGGTCCTGCCGGAAGGCGTCACGGCACTGCGTGACCTGAGCAATGCCGAGGTGCTCCGCCAGGCTGTTGCCGGGCGCAAGCGGGTGGTGGTGCTCGGCGGCGGTGTCCTGGGTCTCGAGACGGCCCTCGCGGCGGCCGAGGAAGGCGCCACGGTTACCGTGGTCCACAACGGTCCGCACCCGCTGGGCCGCAACATCGACCGCGGGGGCGGCGCGGTGCTTGCCGCCAGCCTCCGCAACTGCGGTGTCCGCGTTGCCGGCAACGCCCGTTCCACGGGCGTTGAGCACAACGCTCCCGACGGCGGGTTCTCGGCTCTGCTGCTCGACGACGGTTCGGCGATTGACGGCGACCTCCTGGTCCTTTCCTGCGGCGTCCGTCCGCGTACCGAGCTCGCGGAGGGCTGCGGGCTGTCAACGGGGACGGGAATCCTCGTGGACCACCGCCTCCGCGCCCACCACGAACCGCACATCTTCGCCATCGGCGACTGCGCCGAGGTCCGTTGCCCGGAGCCGGACTGCATCGAATGCCGCACCGCCCGGGGACCGTCCGGCCTGGTGGGACCGGGCTGGCGGCAGGCCGAATGGCTCGCCGAATACCTTCTGCTGCTTGCCGAGGGCCCCCAGGAGGACGCGGACTCGTTGCCCGCCCTCCCCCAGGAGAAGCCCGGCGTGATCGTGCTCAAGGCACGCGGCATGAACATGGCCGTGGCAGGGGACAACTCGGCCGAGCCGTGGGACGAGGAAGTCCTGACGGCGGGAGCGGTCAACGGCCGGCCGCGGCTCCAGATCGCCCAGTGGGCCGATCCCGAGCACGGACGCTACGTGAAAATGACCACCCGCGGCGGTGTGCTCGAGGGCCTGGTCAGCGTGGGCATGCCCCGGACCGCCGGCGAGCTGGTGCAGCTCTTCGAACGCGGTGCTGAGCTGCCCGCCGACCGATCCCTGCTCCTGCGGCTTGACGGTCCGGACCAGCTGGCCTCAGCCGGCGCCTCCAGTGACCCGGAAAGCACCGTGTGCCGGTGTGCGGGCGTCAGCGGAGGCAAGATCACCGAGGCGGTGACGGCGGGCTGCTCCACCGTGGCAGAGGTTTCCTCGGCCACCCGCGCCGGCACCGGCTGCGGCGGCTGCCACGAGGACATCAAGGGACTCATCGAAAAACACTTCCAGGCAGCAGCTGCGTAAGGGCCGGGTCCCCGCTCGGCCGCGTCACAGTTCGCGGGCAATACCCGGATGACAGGTAGCATCGGTGCCATGAGTGCCGACGACGACGACGACATCACCGAAGAGCTGCTGGCTGACGCCGGGAAGCTCACCGGCCTGAGCCTTGAGCTCCTGGGCCTGGACCCGCACCCCGATGAGATGACCGCAGAGCAGCGGCTTCAGTTTGATCCTGAGGACCTGGAAGAGATGGCGTCCGTCGCTCCGGACGAGCGGCAGATGTCCGTGCGGCAGACGTGCCTCTTGGCCGGCCTCCTGTGGAATTCATCCAGTGTCCTCATCGACCAGCTGTTCCGGGATCTGGGAACGCTGAGCAAGCTGGGCGCAGTCACGCCGGCCGACATCGCCGGGACCTCAGTTCTGTCTTCGTTGCCGCCGCAGTTCGCCGCACGGTATGACGCGAAGTTCACGCAGAAGTTCATTGTGGTCGCGGCGGACGTCACCGCGTCCCTGGCGCGGGGATGGACCGCTCCCGGCTGCCTTGCGGGCGAGCTCGCCGTGCGTTGCCTACTCGATCAGGCCGAGATCACCGAGGACATCTACGAACTCGATCTTCCCGATGAGTGGCGGGCGAACGTTGAGGAAGTCCTGCTCGAGGACGCCGAGTGTGAAGCCCTGTACTCCGATGAAGCACTGCACCCTGATGAAGCAGTGCACGCCGGTGAAGCACTGCACTCCGGTGAATTGCTCCCGGACGACGCAGGCGCCAACGGCGCGGGAAAGCCTGACGTCCGGGATTGGTTCAAGCCCTTTACGCGCGGCGACGCCGTTCCCCCGTACGCCTGGTCCTAATAGCGTCCCCGGCCGGCTTCCGTGGCGGTGATGTTGAAGGAGGCGTCCAGCTTCACGGTCGCCAGCGAGCCGTCGGCCTTCGTGATGTGTGCCTCGTAGACGGCTCCCTCAGCGTCGTTTTCAACACGGTGGACAGTCGCGCCGGGGTTGGCGGCGAGGACCGCGCTCCGCACCCTCGTGGCAGTACTCCCGGTCAGCAGCTTCTCCGTAATCCCGTTGGCCTGGTGGCTGCCCTTGGCGGAGTCCGTGCTGGACTGGCTGCCGGCGTTGGTGCTTGATGCAATAACGGGGTAGCCCATGGCGAGATACGCACCTCCACCCACGAGGCCCGCGACGAGGGCAGAGTTCATTGCGACTTTTCTGACCGTATTCATGACTAGCTCCTGGCTTCCGCGGTCCGAGCATCCGGAAACTCTCCGCTTAGCTGACCGCACGTGGGTCGGGCGTCGCGTCCCGGAGCCGCCAATCCCAGGATCGACAGTCAGGATTTTACGCGCGCGTCCGGGCGCTGGCTAGGAGCAAACTGCTACATGTGGACGTGCAGGCGCCTGGCTGCTTCGGAGATGGAACCGCTCAGTGACGGGTAGACCGCGAAGGTGCTGGCGACATCGTCCACGTGCAGTTTCTGCTTCACCGCGATGGAGATCGCGAAAATCAGTTCAGACGCGTTCGGCCCCACCACGACACCGCCGATCACCGTGCCCGAGCCCTTGCGGGCGAAGATCTTGACGAAGCCGTCCTTGGCGTTGCGCATCTTGGCGCGGGCATTGCTCTTCAGCGTGAGCTTGACGATGTCGCCCTGGTACTTGCCGGACTCGATCTCGGCCTCGGAAACACCCACGGAGGCGATCTCCGGCGAGGTGAAGATGTTGGACGCCACCTGGTGCAGCTTGATGGGCGTCACGCTGTCGCCGAGGAAGTGCGCGATGGCGATTCGGCCCTGCATGGCTGCGACGGAGGCCAGCGCGAGAACGCCGGTGCAGTCGCCGGCGGCATAGATGTTCGGCGCAGTGGTGCGGGAAACGCCGTCGACCTTGATGTGGCCGCTCTCGGTGAGCGCGACGCCAGCCTCTTCGAGACCGATTCCGGCAGTGTTGGGGATGGAGCCCACGCAGACCAGGCAATGGCTTCCGGTGACCTTGGAGCCGTCGCCGAGGGTGACCACCACGCCATCCTCGGTCCGCTCCACAGTTTCGGCCCGAGAGCGTGACAGGACGTGCACGCCGCGGCGCTCGAACACCTCTTCCAGCACCTCCGCGGCGTCAGTGTCTGAACCGGGGAGCACCCGGTCACGGCTGGAAATCAGGGTGACCTTCGAACCCAGGCCGTTGTACGCGGAGGCGAACTCGGCGCCGGTCACGCCCGATCCCACCACGATCAGTTCTTCGGGAAGCTCGTCCAGGTTGTAGATCTGGGCCCAGTTCAGGATGCGTTCACCGTCAGGCCGCGCAGTCGGCAGCTCGCGCGGGTGGGCCCCCACGGTCAGCAGGATGGCGTCGGCCTCGACAGTCTCCGTGCCGTCGGCGGTCAGGACTTCGATGGTGCGGTTGTCCACCAGCTTGCCGGAGCCGAGCAGGATGCGGACGTTCTGCTGCTCCAGGCCGGCCGTGATGTCCCGGGACTGCTGGCGGGCGAGGCCGAGCAGCCGGTCGTTGATGTGCTTGAGATCCGCACGCATCACGGGGACGAAGTCACCACCGTCGACATCGAACTTGACCCCCAGCTCCCCCGCCTCACCGACGCGGGTCATCAGGTCCGCCGTCGCAATCAGCGTCTTGGAAGGCACGACGTCGGTCAGCACGGCTGATCCGCCGAGGCCGGAACGCTCAATAATGGTGACCTTGGCCCCCAGCGAGGCGGCAACCATGGCGGCTTCGTAGCCGCCCGGGCCTCCGCCGAGAATTGCGATTCGGGGTGCGCTGAAATCGGGGTGCATAGTCACAATCAACCATTCTCTCCCACATGGCGCCGCACCACCAACAACCAGGGCTGACCCCGCGGTCCCCGGGCGGCTGACTTTGCGCTGTCCACCGCGGCGCCCGCACGATAGCTTGTACCAGTGAGTAATACAGAATTCCTGAACACTGACCCGTTCGAGGCGGCCCGCACGGCTGCCGACTACATCGCTGCAGAAACCGGCGTCGAGTCGCACGACATCGCGCTGGTCCTCGGCTCCGGCTGGGGCGAGGCAGCCGACCTGATCGGTGAGACAACGGCCACCCTGATGGCCTCCGAGGTGCCGGGCTTTTCCGCCCCTGCCGTGGAGGGCCACGTGGGCACCATCCGTTCGGTGCTGACCAGGGAAGGCAAGCGCGCACTGGTGCTCGGGGCCCGCACCCACTATTACGAGGGCAAGGGCGTCCGTGCCGTTGTCCACGGAGTCCGCACCGCGGCCGCCGCCGGCTGCAAGGCCCTGGTGGTCACCAACGGCTGTGGCGGACTCAACGAAAACTGGGCACCCGGAACGCCTGTGCTGATCAAGGATCACATCAACCTCACCGCCACGTCACCGCTCGAAGGGGCCACCTTCGTTGACCTGACAGACCTCTACTCGTCCCGCATCCGCGGCCTGGCGCGTGAGGTAGATCCCTCGCTGGACGAGGGCGTGTACGCGCAGTTCACCGGGCCGCACTATGAAACGCCGGCCGAGGTCCAGTACGCCAAGCGGATCGGCGCCGACCTCGTGGGCATGTCCACCGCGCTGGAGGCCATCGCCGCACGGCACGCCGGCATGGAGGTGTTCGGCATCTCGCTCGTGACCAACCTCGCCGCCGGCATCAGCCCGGTTCCGCTCAGCCACGCGGAAGTGCTCGAAGCGGGCCATGCAGCCGGGCCGCGCATCTCCAAGCTCCTCGCGGAGATCATCGCCAGGCTGTGAGCCGTCAGCTTTCCGGCCGGTTGTCTGTTCCGAGGAGCTGCGCCAGGGTGTCAGGCCGCGCGTCCGGAAACCTGCGCTCGATGGACTGCGCAATACCTGCCACGTTCTGGCGGGCGAGCTCCGTGCGCCAGGCCAGCTCGGCATGGCGCATCGCCTGTGAGATGAGGCAGCTCCGCGTGTAGTCCTCTCCCATGTCGCCGCCCGGGCCGTTCTTGAGGATGCCGTCACAGCGGAAGGCCAGGTCCCTGCCCTCGATGGCCAGCACAACGTCCAGCACGGTGATCTTGTCCGGCCGCCGCGACAGCTGAAAGCCTCCCTTCGGCCCCGAAACCGAGTCAAGGATTCCGGCACGCACCAGGGCCTGAAGCTGTTTGTTCAGGTACGCCGGGGGCAGCTTGTGGAGCTCGGCCAGCTTGGCGCTGCTGATGGCCTCTCCCACAGGAGTCCATGCCATATTCACACAGCAGTGCAGGGCCCACTCCACGCCCTGGTTCATCTTCATTCCGAGACACTACGTGTCCAGAATTTCCGGTGTCAAGGGATGCCGAGGGCCCGGCATCCCGGCGAGAAGTGACCGGACGGATGGCTTGTCCGGCACCGCTCTGCACTGCTTTGACGATAGTTTGGTTCCTATGACCTCTTCCGCTGCCGATTCCCAGCTGTTCAGCGACGCCCGCGCCTGGGCCGACCAGGACCCGGATCCCGCGACCTCCACGGCCTTGGCCGAGCTACTGACACTCGCCGAAGCCGGCACACCGGCGGCCATTCAGCAGTTGCAGGACAGCTTCAGCGGAACCCTGCAGTTCGGCACAGCCGGCCTCCGGGCAGCGCTAGGCCCCGGGCCCAACCGGATGAACCGTGTGGTGGTCCGCCGCGCAGCGTCGGGTTTCGCGGGCTTCCTGGCCGCAGCGGTGGAAAACGCGTCGCCCGGAACCCGGCCGCGCGCCGTCGTCGGCTTTGATGCCCGCTACAACTCGGACATTTTTGCCGAAGAGACCGCCGCGATCTTCACAGCGGCAGGCATCGAAACCTTCCTCATGCCGGCCGCGCTGCCCACCCCGCTCCTGGCCTATGCCGTGCGGGCGCTCGACTGCGACGGCGGAGTGATGGTCACAGCCAGCCACAACCCGCCGCAGGACAACGGTTACAAGGTATACCTGGGCCGCCATGCGGTGGAGGAGAGCGGCCGCGGCGCGCAGATCGTTGCGCCGTATGATGCCCTGATCGCCGCGGAGATCGACACGGTGGGAGCGCTGGACACCATCCTGCTGGCCGAGGACGGCTGGACCGTGCTGGAGCCGGGCATCACCGCAGACTATGAGGCCGCCACGGCGGCGTTGGCAAACCGGGACCTCTTCCCCGCCCGCGACCTCAAGATCGTGCTCACGCCCATGCACGGAGTGGGCGGCGACACGGCCGTTGCCGTTCTCAAAGCCGCCGGCTTCGCCGACGTCTCGCTGGTCAGCGAGCAGGCCGAGCCCGACCCGGACTTTCCTACTGTCAGCTTCCCCAATCCGGAGGAGCCCGGGGCCCTGGACCTTGCCCTCGCCGCCGCTGCGCAGGCTGATGCGGACATCGTCCTGGCCAATGACCCCGACGCCGACCGGGCTGCGGTGGCGGCCAAGGACCCGGACACAGGCGCATGGCGGATGCTGCGGGGCGATGAAGTGGGCGCGCTCCTGGGCGCGCACGTTGTGGAGCGGCTGGCGGCCTCCACAGAAGAAACGCACGACGGCGTGTTCGCCAATTCGATCGTATCCTCACGGCTGCTGCAGCGCATCGCCGCCGCGGCCGGCTACGCGCACGAGGAAACACTCACGGGATTCAAGTGGATCTCCCGCGTGCCTGGCCTGCTTTACGGCTACGAAGAAGCGCTGGGCTATTGCGTGGCCCCCGACCTCGTCCGGGACAAGGACGGCATTTCGGCGGCGGTCCTGATCGCCGAGCTCGCGGCGGCTGCCAAGGCGGGTGGCAAGACCATCTTCGACACGCTGGACGAGCTGTACCTGGTGCACGGCCTGCACGCGGGCGATCAGCTGAGCATCCGGGTAGCGGACCTCGGCCTGCTGGATGCCATGATGAACCGGCTCCGCGTGAGCCCGCCGGAATCGTTCGGCGGCTCCGCCGTGGAATCGTCGATCGACCTGGCCGAAGGCAACGACGACCTGCCACCGACGGACGGCCTCGTCTACCTGACCCGAGACCTTACGCGCGTGATCATCCGCCCCAGCGGCACCGAGCCGAAGCTCAAGTGCTACCTGGAAGTCATCCGGAGCGTGGGATCTGCCGCCGAACTGCCGGAGGCCCGGCTGGCCGCGCGGGCCGCCCTGGACCAGGTGCTGGGCGACGTCCGCGAGGCCTTGGGGCTGTAGGAGCGTCGGGCTAGAGCTCGATTTCGATGTGGCCGTCTTCGACGCGGGTGTTGAACGTGGCCAGCTGCAGTCCGGCATCGCCGAAGCACTCGCCGGTCTCAAGGTCGTAAACCTCTTTGTGCAGCGGCGACGCGATGGTGGGGCGGGTGCCGCGCGATCCGAGGATGCCGCGTGCCATCACGAAGGCGCCGGTGGCCGGATCCTCCTGGGCGACGGCGAAAACCTCACCGGGTGCGGTGCGGAACAACGCCAGCTGGCGGCCGGCAACAAGTGCCGCTTCGCCCCAGGCGAGCTCCAGTTCGTCCACGGCGCAGACCCGGTGCCAGCCAGTGGCGTATCCGGTTTCAAGATCCTCAAGTTCCAGTGTTGCCGTCATGTCGGCTCCTCTCCCTGTGCCTGCTTCCCGGCGGAAGGCCGGTTCCCGCGAGGCGTATTGCGGCCTGCTTCAGCCGCCAATGCGGCGGTATATTCAAGCTAGGTTGCCGGTGTTTCAGAGGCGTGCAGTCAATGTGTCCGGAACGTAAAAGACACCTCACCTGTCCCGAAACCTGTTCGTGATGCAGAAGTTAAGTTCACGAAACATAAGGGAAACTGAAGCGAAATTCCCTTTGCCTAGTCTGGATGGACAAGCTGCAGAGCACCGTCTGCGGCCCAGCGAAAGGCCCACAGTGACCGAACAGACTTCAAGCACAGAGACACCACGCCGCATCGTGGTCGCCGGCGGCGGCCCCGCAGCCCACCGTTTTGCGGATGCTATGCATGCGCGTGGCCTCGAAGGCTGGCAGGTAACTGTTCTCACGGAGGAAGCGCACCTGCCCTATGACCGCGTTGCCCTGAGCAAGGCCCTCACAGACAGCACCGTTGACCTCACGCTTGGCGCCGCGGCCATGTGGGACCACGACGTACTCAATCTGAAGACCGGCGAGCGCGTAGTTAAGATCGACACCACGGGCAAGACCGTAGAAACCGCCGCCGGCAGCACGTACGAATACGACGAACTCGTGGTTGCCACCGGTTCTGATGCGGCCAGGCTCCCGATCCCCGGCGCCGAGCACGTGCACGTTTACCGCACGCTCGAAGACGTCTGGGCGATCAACAAGTCCATCGCCGAGCTCACCGAGAAGTTTGGCCGCAAGATCAATGCCGTCACCATCGGCGGCGGGCTGCTGGGTCTGGAATCCGCAGCCGGCACCGAGCATCTCGGGGCAACCCCGGTCGTCATCAACGGCGCCCCGTGGCTGATGAACACCCAGCTCGATGAAGGCGCCGGCCAGGCGCTGGGCCGCCTAATCGAATCCAAGGGCTTCGAGGTCCACGGCGGCGTGTTCCCCACCGAAATTCTTGCCGACGACGACGGCCAGGTCACCGGCGTGCTGATGGCCGACGGCCGCACCATCCCGGCTGACCTTGTGATCGTGGCCATCGGCGTCAGGCCCCGCGATGAACTCTTCCGCGCCGCCGAGGGTGAGGAGTCCTTGTTTGATCTTGGCCCCCGCGGCGGCGTGGTTATCAACGATGACTGCTCCACCCAGGTCCCCGGTGTCTGGGCCATCGGTGAAGTGGCGAACTTCGGCGGCATGTGCCTGGGCCTCGTTGCTCCGGCCAACACCATGGCCGAAATCGTGGCAGACCGCCTGCACGGCGGCGAGGCGACCTTCCCTGGCTTTGACACCGCCACGAAGCTGAAGCTGTCAGGTGTTGACGTTGCAAGCTTCGGTGATGCCTTTGCCAAGACCGAGCACGCCCTCGAAATCGTTTACGCGGACCCTGCCCGCGGTGTTTACCAGAAGATCGTCACCACGGATGACGCCAAGACCCTGCTCGGCGGCATCTTCGTCGGCGACGCCACTCCGTACACCAGCCTGCGCCCGCTCCTGGGCCGTGAGCTTCCCGCTGAGCCGGGTGCCTACCTGACGGCGGCCGGCGGCGGCGACGCCCCTGAGACAGAGCTGCCGGACGACGCCATTCTGTGTTCCTGCAACAACGTGTCTGCGGGGACCATCCGGGACACGGTCAACGGCTGCGGGGCCTGCGACGGCAACGCTCCCGTTCAGGAACTCGGCGAGCTCAAGGGCTGCACCCGCGCAGGAACCAGCTGCGGTTCGTGTGTGCCGATGCTCAAGAAGCTGCTCGAAACCGAACTGACCAAGTCCGGCGTCGAAGTCTCGAAGGCACTCTGCGAGCACATCGAGCTGTCCCGCCAGGAACTCTTCGATGCCATCCGCGTCCTCGAACTGACCTCCTTCGAAGAGATCATGGCCAAGTACGGCACCGGCGCCGGCTGCGACATCTGCAAGCCGACCATCGCCAACATCCTGGCCAGCCAGAACAGCGCCTATGTGCTCGACGCCGGCCGCGGCACACTGCAGGACACCAACGACCGCGCCTTGGCCAACATGCAGAAGGACGGCACCTACTCGGTGGTCCCCCGCATCGCCGGCGGCGAGATCACCCCGAAGAAGCTCGGCGTTATTGCCGCCGTGGCCGAGAAGTACAACCTGTACACCAAGATCACCGGCGGCCAGCGGATCGACATGTTCGGTGCGCGGCTGGAAGAGCTCCCGGAAATCTGGAAGGAACTCGTGGATGCCGGCTTCGAGTCCGGCCAGGCCTACGGCAAGAGCCTGCGCACGGTGAAGTCCTGCGTCGGTTCCACCTGGTGCCGCTTCGGCGTCCAGGACTCGGTGGCCATGGCCATCCAGCTGGAACTGCGCTACCGCGGCCTCCGCAGCCCGCACAAGCTAAAGATGGGCGTCTCCGGCTGTGCCCGCGAATGCGCCGAGGCCCGCGGCAAGGACGTCGGCGTGATCGCCACCGCCGACGGCTGGAACCTGTACGTCGGCGGAAACGGCGGTGCCACCCCGGCCCACGCCCAGCTGCTGGCCAAGGACCTCGACGACGAGACACTGATCAAGTACATCGACCGCTACTTTATGTACTACATCCGCACCGCGGACCGGCTGCAGCGCACCGCCCGCTGGCAGGAGGAGCTCGACGGCGGCATCAAGCACGTCGAGGACGTGGTGGTGCGTGACACCCTGGGCATCGCCGAGGAACTCGAGGCGGCCATGGCCAAGCATGTTGACACCTACGAGGACGAATGGGCTGACACCCTGAAGGATCCGGAGCGCCTGCGCCGGTTCCGCTCCTTCGTCAACGCCCCCGACCAGAAGGACGACTCCATTTCCTTCGTCCCCGACGAGCGCGGCCAGATGCGCCCGGCCACGGCAGAGGAAAAAGGGAAGGTCCTGATCGGGGCTTCCATCCCCATGAGGCCCCGCGATGAGAACGAGGTATAGGCATGCAGCTCAGCATTGATCTCACCGGCCGTGAAGTCCTGGTCACCGGCTCCGACCACGCAGCCCGCCAGGCCGCGCGCCGCTACGAGGCCGCCGGCGCCGTCGTCTACCGCCTCAGCACCCCGCAGGGTGCCGGGCATGACGGCCCGCTGCCTGAACGCCCGTTCCTCGTGGCGGCGATCGACGACGGCCAGCCTGGCTGGGAGGCCCTGCTGGACAGGTGCCGCGCAACCGGCATCCCGGTGGCTGCAGAACCGGCAGCCGGCCCGGTCGGCCACGTGACTCTCGTGGGCGGCGGCCCCGGCACCACCGAACTGCTGACCGTGGCGGCCGTTAAGGCGCTGCGCGATGCCGACGTCGTGTTCTACGACCGGCTGGCCCCCTACCAGGAGCTCCCGTCCCTTACCTCGGCCGAACTCGTGGACGTCGGCAAGAAGCCCGGGCACCACAAAGTCAGCCAGGGCGACATCGAGAAGCTCATGGTGGAAAGCGCCCTGGCGGGCAACAACGTGGTCCGCCTCAAGGGCGGGGACCCCTACGTCTTCGGCCGCGGCGGCGAGGAAGTTGCCTCCTGCGTCGCCGCCGGCGTTCCCGTCCGCGTGATTTCCGGCGTCACCAGCGCCATCTCGGTGCCGGCTGCAGCCGGCATCCCCGTGACGCACCGCGAAGTCAGCCACATGTTCACCGTGGTGTCCGGCCACGCGCCGCTGACCGACAAGGAGCTCACCCACCTGGCCGGCCTGGGCGGCACGATTGTGGTCCTGATGGGTATTGGCACGCTGCACCACCTGGCCGCGGGACTGCGCCGGGCCGGCATGCGCGCCGACATGCCGATGGCCGTGGTCGAGCGCGGCTACCGGCCCGGACAGCGGACCACGATCGCCGAACTAGGGACGATCACCTCCGCCGCCGCCGGCTGCAGCAACCCCGCCGTCCTGGTCATCGGCGAGGTGGTGCGCGTGGCTGAGGCCAACCGCGGGCATGCCGAGGCCGCCGCCGATCTTGAACGCCTGGCGGCCTCGCTGCTGGGTTCGTGAACGACATGAGCGCATTGAATGCCATTGCCCCCGCCGCAACAGGCCAGACAGGATCACAGCTGCAGGAATCGGCTGCGCCTGAGGCTGCCGAATCTCCGCTGGAAGGATTCCGGATCGGCGTCACCTCACACCGCCGCTCCCGCGACCTGATCGAGGCACTGGAGCGCCGCGGCGCCGAAGTGCTGCACGCCCCCGCCCTCAAGATCGCCCCGGTGAACGAGGACATCAGCCTCATCGAGGACACGAAGGCGATCATTGCCGCGAAGCCCGACCTCTGCATCGCCACGACCGCCTACGGCATGCGCCGCTGGTGCGAAGCGGCGGACGCCTCCGGGATCGGTGAGGAACTGCTCGAAACCCTGGCTGCCTGCCGGATGTTCGTCAGGGGGCCCAAAGCGCGCGGCGCTGTCCGCGCGGCCGGCCTTGCCGACGTCGGCATCAGCAGCGACGAAACCACCGCCACCCTGGTGGACATGCTGCTGGCCGAGGGTGTGCGCGGCAAGACCGTGGCGGTGCAGCTGCACGGCTACACGGACGTGCGCCAGCTCGAGCGGCTCCGGATGTCCGGCGCCACAGTCCTCACCGTCACCCCGTACCGCTGGGTTAAGCCCGACGGCGCCGATCGCCTACCGCGCCTGATCGAGGCCGCCTGCAGCGGCAACCTGGACGTCCTGACCTTCACGAGCGCCCCGGCGGTGGACGCAATGTGGAGCACAGCGCACGAAATGGGACTGTACAAGCAGCTCGTGGAATGCCTGAAGACCACCGTCACCACCGCCGTCGTAGGTCCCGTGACGGCCCAGCCGCTGCTGGACGCCGGGATCACCCCGCTGGTTCCGGAACGGTTCCGGATGGGCGCGCTGATCCGGCTGGTGTGCGAGCACCTGGCCCTGAACCACGTCCGCCGGCTGGACACCCGCTCGGGCCTCGTGGAACTGCGCGGACGCTCGCTGCGCATCGACGGCGAGCCGGTGGAGGTTGCCCCGGCGCCCCTGCTGCTCCTGCGGGCACTCCTCGGCGCGGGAGGTGCGGTCCTCTCCCGGGAGTCGCTCTCCGAACTCCTGGAACTGCGCGGCTCGGTGCACGCGCTCGACATGACCGTGAGCCGGCTGCGGTCGTCCCTGCCGGACGGCAGCCTGGTGGAAACCGTGGTCAAGCGGGGCTACCGGATCCGCGTCTAGCGCACGGACAGCCTCAGCAACGCGGGGTCACTCCGCGCCCATCCCAGCGTGTGGAATGGGCGCGGAGTGACCCCGCGTTGGTTGTATTACCGGCGGGTAAACACTGGCGAACAGGCAGGGATATTTCCGCAACAGCCGGGAAACCTGAGCGAAAAACCGGCCGCCTACGCTGGGTCCCATCAGCACAACAGGGCCCGAGATCCGGCCCGCCTGGTGCAGCATCTGAAAGGACCCCCACATGTCCGCTCCGGCACAGTTCCCGCCATTTGGCACCGCACCCGCCTCCGAATCCGCATCCGCATCCCCCGTAGGTTCGCCTGCTTTGGCGCCAAAGATTGTCATCGCCGGCGCAGGCCCCGCCGCCCAGGCGCTGGTCCGCCAGCTCGCCACGGCCAGGTTCCGGGGAACTGTCACCGTGCTGAGCAGCCTTGACGACGCGCCCGATGAGCTGCTGGAACTCGCGGCCCTGCCGTTTGTCTCCGTGCGCTTCGGCCAGCCTGCAAGCCACATCGACGCCGCGGCCCGTGTGGTCACCACAGCCGACGGTATGGACTTTGGCTATGACCAGCTGGTGATCGCCACCGGCTCGGCGCCTGCCCACTCGCTGGTTGAGGGCTCCAGCCGGTGCCTCAGCTACTCCACCATCGATGACGCCGCGAAGATCGGCGACGCCGTCAAGGTGGTCACGAGGGTCCTTGGCCGGCGGCCGCTCGGAATCCTCGTCGGCACCGGCGCTGCCGCAGGGCAGGCCGAGGCCGTGCTCCGCGCCAGGGGTGTCCGACCCGTCCGGACGACCGCCCGGCCAGCCGCCGTCGTCCCCTCCCCGGCCGGCTCCGTACTGCCGGCCGCCGGCATTGTTTTCGATGACGGCAGCCGCATGAACGGCGACCTCGTGGTGCTCGCCGAAGACCGGATCGCCCGGGACCGCCTCGCAGCCAGCGCAGGGGTCCAGACTGCCGCGTCCGGCGGCGTCGCCGTCGGCAGGGACTTCCGCTCGTCAGTGCCCGGCATCTGGGCAATCGGTGACGCGGGGTCGTTCGACGGCGTCAGGCTGGGCCTGCTGGTGGCCTCAGATTCCGCCGCGGGCGTCTGCGCGGCAGAGCTGATGACAGCAGTCCCGGACGTCCGGCTGGCTGCAGCCGCATAGCCTCCGGCAGGGGCGGCGGGCTATGGCAAGATGGTCACTCAAGGAACCGCGACAACCGCGGAGACTGCGGCCCACGAGGCCCATGGAAAGGACCAGCATGAGCAACGAAGCCAGCCCGGGAGCGGGCACTACAACAAGCCCCGCAGGAACCCCTGCCGCCGGTGCTGAACCGTCCAACATCGCCTCCTATATCGACCACACGCTGCTCAAGCCGGAAGCCAGTGAGGCGGAGATCCTCAAGGTCTGTGCCGAGGCTGCCGAGTACCGGTTCAAGTCGGTCTGCGTCAACCCCGTCTGGGTCAAGACCGTGAAAACCGCCCTCAAGGGCTCCGGCGTGCTGACCTGCTCGGTGATCGGATTCCCGCTCGGAGCGACCCCCAGCGACGTCAAGGCCTTCGAGGCGCGTGGCGCCGTGCTGGACGGTGCCGACGAGATCGACATGGTCATCAACATCGCCGACGCGCGCGCCGCAGACAAGGGCGCGCTCGTGGACGACATCAAGGCGGTGGCCGAGGCCGTCCACGCCGGCGAGGCAATCCTGAAGGTCATCATCGAGACCGCCCTGCTCAGCGACGACCAGAAGATCCTGGCCTGCGAGGCAGCCGTCGAGGCCGGAGCCGACTTCGTCAAGACATCCACAGGCTTCAACGGCGGCGGCGCCACCGTGGAAGATGTCGCCCTGATGCGCCGGACGGTCGGTCCCGGCCTCGGCGTCAAGGCCTCCGGCGGGGTGCGTTCCCTGGCGGACGCTCAGGCTATGATTGCTGCAGGTGCAACACGTATTGGTGCCAGCTCCGGAATTGCGATCGTCAAGGGCGAACAGGGTTCGTCCGCTTACTGATCCGCCGGCGGCCGCCACAGTTTGAGCCCCACGGGGCCGAGGAGGAACGAATGTCCAGCAAGATCGACACGCAGACACCCCAGAACGAGAACAGCCTGGTCACCAGCGTTGTCCTCTTCGCAGTGATGATGGCCCTTTTCCTGGGAGCCATCTACTCGCTGTCCTTCCTGTCGCTGGAGAACCCCTGGCCGATGGCCGTATGCCTGGGCCTGTTCGCCCTCGCCTTCTGGATCCCGCAGACCATCCTCGGCCGCTCGGACTCCGCCGGCGAGCACTGACCCGCCCGGCGCAGCCTAAATACCCGAAGCTCCGGAACTTTCCGGAGCTTCGGGCGTTTAAGGCGGTTTCAACTGTCAGGGCAGGCCCGGCAGGCTGTTGGCGAGTCTGCCGGCGAGGGCCAGGGCGGCGGGAAAGTGGGTGCCCGCCAGGGTCCACGCTGCGAGGCACATGCCCACCATGGCGTAGGCGCTGACCGGAATGAGCACGAGCCATTCCCGCCGGGATCCAGCCCGTCCCAAGAGAGGGATGGACAGCGCCCCGTTCGGCCGCCAGAAGCTCTTCAGCACCGGCAGGCGGCGTAAGAACTTCGGTGGCCTGATCACGAGCGGCCAGAGGAGCGGCACTCCCCCGGTGGTCACGAGGTCCCCGACGATGTGGACCACGACGCCGGTCAGCATGGACACCGGCAGCCAGGTCCACTGGTCCGGCGCGAACCAGGTAACCAGCCCTGCCATGGTGAGGGCGAAGACCCAGTTGGTGATCCAGCCGGACTTCGGAAACAGCTTCAGGGCCTTGGCCGCGATGTTGATCATGAACATGCACAGCACGCCGGCGCCCACCGAGAGTACCCCAGAGCCCGTCTGCAGCTGGATCTGGCCGGCCATGGCTGCAAGAAGCACGAAGAAGGCTGCCCCCAGCACCGAATGCGTGCCCTGCCTGTGCCCGCCGCTGGCGTTCTCGATGCCCACCGCAATTGCATTGGACAGCGGCGGCAGCGAGTGCGCGATGGTGCTGGAGCGGTGGTCCCAGTCGCACACCAGGGCGGTCCCCGCGGTCGCCATGCCGCCGATCAGTACGCCGGTGGCATCCAGAGGGTACCAGCCCAGGGCGTACGGTCCCGTCGAGGCAACAGCTATCCACGCCGCGGCTCCTGACGCGGCGTGGTGTCCTCCCATCACGCCTAGCCCACTGTCAGAGGGGCGTCGGAGAAGATATTGCGGATCACGCCGTTCGCCCATTCCAGGATCTCGGCGTCCTGCAGGTCCCGGCCTCCGATTTTTGCCGTCTTCGGCTTCGGAATGAGCACGGCGTCGAGAGCCGGCTTGGTCTGCGCGCCCGGATACATGCGGTTGAGCCGCATGGTCTTCGATTCGGGAAGCTGCGCGGGAGAGAACTTGATGAAGTTCCCCTGCAGGGCGACGTCGGACAGGCCGGCTTCGCGGGCACCGACCCGGAAGCGGGCCACGGCGATCAGGTTCAGCGCGGGAAGTGGCGGCTCGCCGTAGCGGTCCACGAGCTCGGCAAGGACCTCGTCTATTGCCTCGTTCGTGAGCGCGCCGGCCAGTTTCCGGTACGCCTCGAGGCGGAGGCGTTCCCCGGGCACGTAGTCGTGCGGCAGGTGGGCGTTGACCGGCAGCTCGATCTTCATTTCGGCGGCCTTTTCCTCGGCTTCGCCGCGATAATCCGCCACGGCTTCACCCACCAGCCGGATGTACAGGTCGAAGCCGACACCCTGGATGTGGCCGGACTGTTCACCGCCCAGGAGGTTGCCGGCGCCGCGGATTTCGAGGTCCTTCATGGCCAGCTGCATGCCGGCGCCGAGCTCGTTGTGCGTCGCCACCGCCTTCAGCCGCTCCAGCGCCACCTCGCCCAGCGGCTTTTCAGAGGGGTACAGGAAGTAGGCGTAGGCCCGTTCACGGCCGCGCCCGACGCGACCGCGCAGCTGGTGGAGCTGGGACAGCCCGTACTTGTCCGCGCCGTCCACGATCAGCGTGTTCGCGTTGGAGATGTCCAGGCCCGTCTCAATGATGGTGGTGCACACCAGGACGTCGAAGCGCTTCTCCCAGAAGTCCACGATGATCTGTTCCAAGCGGCTTTCGGACATCTGCCCATGGGCCACTTCAACCCTGGCTTCGGGGACGAGCTCGCGGATCTTGGCGGCCGTCCGTTCAATGGTGGAAACCCGGTTGTGCACGAAGAACACCTGGCCCTCGCGCATGAGCTCGCGCCGGACCGCGGCCGAGGTCTGCTTGTCCGTGTACGGCCCCACGTAAGTGAGCACCGGGTGCCGTTCCTCCGGGGGCGTGGCCAGGGTGGACGTCTCGCGGATACCCGTCAGGGACATCTCGAGGGTGCGGGGAATCGGCGTGGCGCTCATGGCGAGCACGTCCACGTTGGTGCGCATCTTTTTCAGCGCTTCCTTGTGTTCAACACCGAAGCGCTGCTCTTCGTCCACGATCACCAGGCCCAGGTCCTTGAAGGCGAAGTCCTTGGAGAGCAGCCGGTGCGTGCCGATCACCACGTCCACGGTCCCGTTCTTCACGCCCTCTGCCGTCTCCTTGGCTTCCTTGGCGGCTTGGAAGCGGGACAGCGGCTTCACCTTCAGCGGGAAGCCGGAGAACCGCTCAGTGAACGTCTCGTAGTGCTGCTGCGCGAGCAGGGTGGTGGGCACCAGCACGGCCACCTGCTTGCCGTCCTGCACGGCCTTGAACGCGGCACGGACGGCAATTTCGGTCTTGCCGTAGCCCACGTCGCCGGACACCAGCCGGTCCATGGGGATCTCACGCTCCATGTCAGCCTTGACCTCGTTGATGGTGGTCAGCTGGTCCGGCGTCTCCACATACGGGAAGGCTTCCTCAAGCTCGCGCTGCCAGGGGGTGTCCGGGCCAAAGGCATGCCCGCGGGAGGCCATGCGCGCCGAGTACAGCCGGATGAGTTCGCCGGCGATCTCCTTGACCGCCTTGCGCGCCTTCGACTTCGTGCTGGCCCAGTCGGAGCCGCCCATCTTGCTCAGCACGGGGGTGTCACCGCCCACGTAGCGCGTCACCTGGTCCAGCTGGTCGGTGGGGACGAACAGCCTGTCCCCCGGAGCCCCGCGCTTGGACGGCGCATACTCCAGCACCAGATACTCGCGGACGCCGTCTCCGCCGCCGGCGACTTTGCGCTGGATGAGTTCCACGAACCTGCCGATTCCGTGCTGTTCGTGCACCACGTGGTCGCCAGCCAGCAGCTGCAGCGGGTCCACGGCATTCCGCCGTTTGGACGGCATGCGTCGCATGTCCTTCGTGGACCCGGCCGACGTGCGTCCCAGCAGGTCCGCTTCCGTGAGCAGGCCGAGTTTCAGCCCGTCCAGGACAAAACCGCGTCCGACGGCGGCGGTGGTCACCTCGATGATTCCCGCCTGGGGTTCCCGGTCCAGGGAGTCCACCCGCGCGCACGGGATGTCGGCGTCGTGGAACAGCTCTGCGAGCCGCTGCGCCGGCCCGGGCCCTTCCGTGGCCACCACGATGCGCCACTGGTTCCGCACGTGGGAACCGATGAAGTCCATCATTTCGGCTACGTCGCCCTGGTACCCCCGCGGTTCACGGGCATGGAGGTTGAGCACGTTGATGTCGGGGGTGAGTTCCTCATCGGTGGCCAGCGAGGTGATGGACCACCAGGACACGTCATGGCCCAAGGCCGCGGAACGGGTATCGGTCAGCGAGCGGAAGCTGGCGGAGTGCAGGGCCGCTGAGGCCTGGGAGCTGAGGTCCAGCGGCGCGGTTCCGCCGTCGGACGCGGTGGACCACGCTGCCTCCAGGAATTCCTCATTCGTGGCGGCGAGGTCGTGGGCCCGGGTGCGGACCTTCTCCGGCTCGATCACCACGGAGATGGAACCTGCCGGCAGCTGCTCCATGAGCGGAACCATGGCGTCCACCAGTACGGGGGCCAACGATTCCATGCCTTCGACGGCGATGCCGCCGGCGATCTTCTCCAGCATGTCTGCTGCGGCGGGGAGCTGTGATTTCAGCGTGGCCGCCCGGGACATCACCGACGGTGTGATCAGGATTTCGCGGCACGGCGGGGCATGGAGTTCGGTGGGGTGGTGCAGGCCCGGAGAGGACAGCGAGCGCTGGTCGGCGACGGCGAACCAGCGCATCTGGTCCACCTCGTCGCCAAAGAACTCGACCCGGATGGGGTGGTCCTCGGTGGGCGGGAAGACGTCCAGCATGCCGCCGCGGACGGCGAACTCGCCACGGCGGGTCACCATGTCCACGCGGGCGTAGGCGGCGTCGGCGAGGTTCTTTACGACGCTGCTGAAGGGGACCTCCTGGCCCACCTTCAGCGTGACCGGAACCAGTTCGCCCAGGCCGGCCACAAGCGGCTGGACCACGGCGCGGACCGGAGCCACCATCACACGCAGGGGTCCCGCCGTCGAGGTCTCCGGGTGCGCCAGCCGGCGCAGTACGGAGAGCCGCCGTCCAACGGTGTCCGAACGCGGCGACAGCCGCTCGTGAGGGAGCGTTTCCCAGCTGGGGAACTCCGCCACGGAATCGGCCGGCAGGTACGCGCGCAGGGCGGCGGTCAGATCCTCCGCCTCGCGTCCCGTCGCGGTGACGGCCAGGACCATCCCCGGACGGCCGCCGTCGGCTTTCGCGAGCCCGTCCGCCATCTCCGCGAGCAGCACAGGGCGCAGGCCCGCCGGGGCACTGATCTGGTAGTCCTCACTACGGACGCTGAAGGTCCTGGACGCCTCAGCCTGCACACGGGCGAACGTCTTGTCTGCGGCTAGTACGCGTCGCAGGCCGCTGAGGGGCAGGCCTTTGATTGGCTGGCCGGTGGGGCTCATGGCAGGATCTCCTGGGGTATTCACTTCGAACGCAGGCAACACGAAAACCCGAAATTCGCGAGAATGCCGGGTCATCCCAGCCTACCCCTGCCGGTGACCGGGCGGCATCCGGCGGAGACGCGGCACGCGATCGGAGTGGACGCGGCACGCGCTTGGAGCGGCGTCCGGGCACGCGTCCGGAGTGGAGGCCGGGCCCGTTGCTAAGCTTGCTTGGCAGGTGATGTTGGGCCCAGCAATGCCGCCATCCTAAGGAGACTCCCGTGAGCGACCAGACCGGAAATGACAGCAGCGCATTCACCAGCGGGCGGACGGTGCTGGTCACCGGAGCCACGGGCTACATCGGCGGCAGGCTGGTCCCCCGGCTGCTCGACGCGGGGCACCGCGTCAAAGTACTGGTCCGCTCCCCCGAAAAGATCGCCGGGGTGCCGTGGTTCGACCAAGTGGAGGTGGTGCGCAGCAGCCTCGATGATTCCGCTGCCGTGGAAGAAGCACTTAAGGGCGTGGACGTCCTGTACTACCTGGTTCACTCCATGGCGGCCGGGTCCGGTTTCGAAGCCAAGGAAAAGTCCATGGCGGAGCTCGTGGCCGCCGCTGCCGCGGCTGCTGAGGTGCAGCGGATCGTCTACCTGGGCGGCCTGCACCCTCGCAACACCGAATTGTCCACCCACATGCGCTCACGCGAAGCGGTGGGTGAAGTCTTCCTGGCCGGGCCCGTGGACGCCATCGTCTTCCAGGCCGGAGTGGTGATCGGCTCCGGCTCGGCGTCCTTCGAAATGATCCGGCACCTTTCCGAGACCCTGCCTGTCATGCCGGCGCCCAGCTGGGTGCGGAACCGGATCGAGGCCATCGCCGTCAGGGACGTGTTGCACTACCTGGTGGGCGCAGCCTCACTGAAGGAGCGCCTCAACCGGACGTTCGACATCGGGTCCCGGGACGTCCTGAGCTACGCCGGCATGATGAAGGAATATGCAGCCGAAGCCGGGCTGCCGCTGCGCCTGGTCCTGGCACTCCCCGTGCCGGCGCCCAGGCTTGCCGGGCTGTGGGTGGCGCTCGTGACCCCCATCCCGCTGTCCATGTCCGTGCCGCTGGTCCAGTCGCTGCAGCACGACGCCGTCTCCGCCGAACACGACATCGACAACTACATCAACCAGCCCGACGGCGGCCTCACCGGCTACCGCAAGGCAGTGGCCCTGGCGCTTGGCAAGGAACGCGACGGGCAGGTGGAAACCACGTGGGCCAACGCCGGGGCGGACGCCGATCCGCTGCCCAGCGACCCGCAGTGGGCCGGGCACAAGGTCTATGTGGACGAGCGGACCTTCCACAGCGATGTGGAGCCCTCGCACGTCTGGACCATCATCGAGGGCATCGGCGGCCGCAACGGCTGGTATTCCCTGCCGCTGGCGTGGAGCGTCCGCGGCTGGCTGGACAAGCTCTCCGGCGGAGCCGGCCTGCTCAGGGGCCGCCGGCATCCCCACAATCTCGTCGCAGGCGAGGTAGTGGACTGGTGGCGGGTGGAACGGATCGAGCGGGGCAAACTGCTCCGCCTGCGTGCGGAAATGCGCGCACCGGGACGCGCCTGGCTGGAGCTTTGCGTGGAGCCGGACGGAGCCGGCAGCCGGTACCGGCAGCGGGCCATCTTCTTCCCCAAAGGGCTCAGCGGCAGGCTCTACTGGCTGGCCGTGCTCCCGTTCCACAGCCTGATCTTTCCCGCCATGTCCCGCAACATCACAGCGGCGGCCCGGAAGATCGTCAGTGCGGAAGAGTCCGTGCCCACCCCGTAGGATGTGGGGAGCAAAAAGCGTTCTGACCCCGCAACAATGTTTTGACCCTGCAACAATGGAGGATCCATGGCACTGAGTGCTTCCACTACCCTTCCCCACGCCGTCGACAGCATCACAGCAGTCTTCACGAACGAGGAATTCCAGCGCCACACGAGCGAATACGTGGGCGGCAGCCTCGAGTCCTTCACTGTCGACGGCGACGTTGCAGGGGCCTTCAGCACCACCTCCGTGCGCACCCTGCCCACCACCCGCCTGCCGGAGATCGCGCGCAAGTTCGTGGGCGACACCCTCAAAGTGACCCAGGTGGAGAACTGGGACGCTCCCTCTGCGGATGGCTCCCGCCAGAGCACCATCTCGCTCAAGATCGCCGGCGCCCCCATCGATGTCACAGCCGTTCAGCGGCTCGTCGCAGACGGCGGCAGCACCCGGGTTGAACTCGAGGGCAACGTCACCTCGTCCGTGCCTTTCCTGGGCGGCAAGATCGCCGAAGCAGCCGAGCCGATGGTCGGCAAGGCCCTGAACATCCAGTCCCAGCAGGCGCAGGCCTGGCTCGAAAGCCACTAGGCCATGGAAGTTCCCACCGTCCTGGCCTGGGTCCTGGTCATTTCGGGTTTCTGGTCGCTCGTGGTGTGGCCGCAGTTCCTGCGCCGGGTGATGAAAGACCCGCGGGCGCGGGACGCCGGCGGCAAGGCCACCAAGTTCCTCACCGTCCATGTGGTCCTCGTGGCAGTATCCATGGTGTTGGGTGCCGCCACGGCCGGCATCGGAATCGCCGGGCTTTTGGGCTGAACGTTTCCCGGTTGAGCATTTTCCGGGCTGAGCGTTTTCCGGGCTGAGCGTCCAGGTTGAGCAATTTCCGGGTGCGGCCGCCCTCCTGGGCTAAGCTGGGAACAGCTGTATTTAGGGTGCGCCGGGAAGTCTGGTCGGCAACATGTTTGCCGACCCCAAGCCAGGAGCCGAGATGCCCAGCCGACCCCCTGCCCCCTCCCGCAAGTCCGCAGTCTTCAGCCGTTCGACGTACCCGGAGTACCTGCGGATTTCCGCCATCCTCCGGCTCGAAACCGTCGGCGGGGCCCTCCTGCTCATTGCGACAGCGGCGGCGCTGATCTGGGCGAACTCCCCCGCTGCGGGCACCTACTTCGGCCTGCGGGACCTGGAAGTGGGTTTTGAGCCTTGGCATCTGCGGCTGAGCGTGGGCCATTGGGCGTCGGACGGCCTGCTTGCAGTCTTCTTCTTCATTGCCGGACTCGAGCTGAAGCGGGAGTTTGTTTCCGGGGAGCTCCGGAGGCCGGCCAAGGCGGTTGTCCCGGTGACCGCGGCCGTGGGCGGGGTGGTCCTGCCGGCCCTCATCTACGCGTCCATTAACTGGGGCCAGGGCGCCGAGGCACTGCGGGGGTGGGCGATCCCCACCGCCACGGACATCGCCTTCGCCCTGGCCGTGCTGGCCGTCATCAACACGCATCTGCCGGCCGCGCTCCGGACGTTCCTGCTGACCTTGGCCGTGGTGGATGACCTGATCGCCATCGGCATCATCGCCTTCTTTTACTCGGCCGGCCTGCTGCCCCTCCTGCTGCTGGCGTCCTTGGTCCCGCTGGCGCTCTTTGCTGTGCTCGTCCAGAAGCACATCGGCCGCTGGTACCTCTTGGTGCCGCTGGCGGCAGCGACCTGGGCGC
Source organism: Arthrobacter sp. 10L430 (assembly GCF_056395245.1). NCBI lineage: Bacteria > Bacillati > Actinomycetota > Actinomycetes > Micrococcales > Micrococcaceae > Arthrobacter > Arthrobacter sp. 10L430. The sequence continues at coordinate 282,376 of NZ_JBFTJD010000002.1, forward strand.
TGGTCCACGCCTCGGGCGTCCACGCCACGGTAGCGGGTGTTCTGCTCGGATTCACGGTTCCCGTGCTCGCGTCCCGGCAGGAGCCCCAACGTGCCATGGAAAGGGACACGGCAGACGAGGCCACGGCGAACCGGGCCTTGGCAGAAAGGGGCATGGCAGAACGCATCGAACATCGGCTGCGGCCGCTCTCTGCAGGATTCGCCGTGCCGGTCTTTGCGTTCTTTTCCGCGGGTGTGGCCATCGGCGGAGGCGCTGGGCTGGCATCCGCCCTGGCCGACCCCGTGGCCGTGGGAATCGTGGCCGCGCTGGTTGCGGGCAAGGCCCTCGGCGTTTTCGGGGCTACGTACCTGATCACCAAAACCACGCGGGCAACGCTTGACGCCGGGCTGAAGTGGATCGACATCGCCGGACTGTCCGTCCTCGCCGGAGTCGGATTCACCGTTTCGCTGCTGATCGCCGAGTTGAGTTTCGGGGCGGGATCGGCCCACGACGATCACGCAAAGGTTGCCATCCTGGCCGGTTCCGTGACCGCTGCGGCGATTGCCGCCGTCGTGCTTAAGGCACGAAACCGCCACTACCGCCGCGTGGAGGCGGAGGAAAAGCGGGACGACGACGGCGACGGCGTCCCTGACGTGTTCGAGCCCGCCGCGGAGAGGGACGGGTAGGCCGCGGTACGGTGGCTTAGGCCGCCTGGTTGAGCGCGTCCTCCGCGGCAACCCAGGAGATCATGGCGCACTTTACCCGCGCTGCATAGCGGGCCACCCCTTCAAACGCGGCGGCATCGCCAAGCACCTCGGGGTCCGCGTGGACCTTTCCGCGCGAGCGGAGAACTTCCCGGAAGTTACCGATCACCGAGCGCAGCTCGTCCACAGACATGCCTTCCGCCATCTCGCTCAATACGGAAGCGGAGGCCATGGAGATGGAACAGCCTGCACCGTCCCAGGACAGCTGCGCAACGGTGCCGTGGTCCACGGCGACACGCAGGGTGACTTCATCACCGCAGACAGGATTCAGCTGGTGTGACTGCCCGGTGGACGCGCCCTCGGGTGCTGCCGTTTCTGACAGACCGCTCCCGTGCCGGGCCTTGGAATGGTCCAGGATGATCTGCTGGTAAAGCTGGTCGAGGCTCATGCTGCGGTACCTGTCTTCATGGATCCCGGCACTAGGCGCGGAAGTAGGCGCGGACCCCGGACACTGCGTCCAGGAATTCGTCGACGTCGTCGGTGGTGTTGTACAAATAGGCGCTGGCGCGCGTTGTGGCCGTCAGGCCGAGGCGCCGGTGCAGCGGCTGGGCGCAGTGGTGACCCACGCGGACGGCGATTCCGCGCGCATCGAGGAACTGCCCGACGTCGTGCGCGTGGACGCCCGCGACATCGAACGCCGCCAGGCCAATACGCTCCTTGCCGGCCCCCGGGCCAAGCACACGGACGCCGTCGATGGCTTCAAGGCCTGCCACCATGCGCTGGCCCAGTTCGGATTCCCAGCGGTGGACACGGTCGATGCCGGTCTCGGTCAGGTAGCTGACGGCTGCGGCGAGGGCCACGGCCTGGGAGATCTTTTGCGTCCCGGCCTCGAACCGCTGCGGTGCCGGAAGGTATTCTGCCCGGTCCATGGTCACGGTGGTGATCATGGAACCGCCGGTCAGGAAAGGAGGCAGCACGTCCAGGAGCTCCTGCTTGCCGTACAGTACGCCGATGCCGGTGGGGCCCAGCATTTTGTGGCCCGAGAACACGGCAAAGTCGACGTCCAGCTCCTTGACGTCGAGGGACAGGTGCGGCGCCGACTGGCACGCATCCAGCACCACCAGGGCGCCGGCCCGCCTCGCCAGCGCCACGAGCTCGTGTACCGGATTGATCGTGCCGAGTACGTTGGACGCATGCGCGAAGGCGAGAAGCCGCGTCCGTCCGCCCACGATTTCCGCCGCCTGGTCCAGGTGCAGCGCGCCGGCGTCGTCCACCGGAATGTGGCGGAGCGTGGCTCCGGTTCTGTAGGCAAGTTCCTGCCAGGGGATCAGGTTCGCGTGATGTTCCATCTCGGTGACCACGATCTCGTCCCCCGGGCCGAGCCCAAGTTCCCGGAGCCGCGCATCACCGCGCCCCTGCGCAGCCCACAGGCTGGCGTTGGACAGCGCATAGCTGATGAGGTTCAGGCCCTCCGTGGCGTTGGACGTCCAGACGATTTCCTCGTACTGAGCGCCGACGAAATCGGCAACCGTCTGCCGTGCGTCCTCGAATACCTCCGTGGCCTCCACGGCAAGGTGGTGCGCGCCCCGGTGTACCGCGGCGTTCCGCTGCTCGTAGAATTCCTGCTCGGCCTCGATAACGCTCAGCGGATTCTGCGACGTGGCACCGGAATCCAGATAAATGAGCGGTCGGCCATTGACCAGCTGGTCCAGGACGGGAAAGTCGTTCCGGATCCGCAGGACCTCGGCATTATCCATCGCGGGAAGGGCGCGCTCCAGCGTGGTTGGCGTTGATATTACGGCCAATGGGACTCCTTGGGATGCCTTGAGGTACCTCTCAATTGTCCCACAGAGCAGTCTTGTCCAAACGGCAGCGAAAGCGGCCCGTCCAACTGGAGGGCCGCCCTCGCTGTGCCGGCGCGTGCCGGCTGTTCTACTACTTGTAAGGGCCGGCGACGGCTGGGGGGAGAGCCTCGGTCTCAGAAGGCTCTGACGTCGCCGGCCCCGCCTGAACCCGGTCCCTGGGGCCGGAAGTTCGTGTGCGAGACCTGATGTGCTGGTGGCAGCTTCGGCGATGGAGTCCTCCTCCGCATTCCGCTGCCACTAACAGTTAATCGCGTACTGGAACCCACAGCACGAGTACCGAGTACTCGTTTTTTCAGGTACTCGACTACTGGTTTCCGCAGGTGGTCATGCTGGCGCGGAAAAGCACAGGTTTAACTGCGGGCATGGCATTAAAAACGGCGGCATAGGGCGCGTACTTCTGGGAAGGGCTTACTTTTTAGGCAGCGCTTACGTCTTGGGAAAGGCCTACTTTTTGGGAAGCGCTTACCTCTTGGGAAGTGATTACTTTTTGGGAAGTGCCAGGGCGAGCTCGTCCCGCCGGCGCACTCCAAGCTTGACGTAGCTTCGGTACAGATGCCCTTCAACAGTCCTGACCGACACCATCAGCTGCTGGGCGATCTCCCGGTCAGAGAGTCCTTGTACGGCCAGCTCCACGATGTCCCGCTCCCGGCGTGTCAGGTGGACGCTGGGCACCGAGGCAATGAAGGGACTCTCCCGGAACCGCTCACCAAGCTCCTGGTCACATTTCTCGCGGTGGGCCACTGCCTGCCGGGCGCGGCGCCGCTCCCCCGCAGCGTCCCAGATGGCGCCCGCCTGGGCATACGCCTCGCGGGCGAGGTTGATCAGGCCCGCCTCCTCCAGCCCGGCGGCGGTTTCCATGAGCACGTCTGCGTCCCCGGTGGCCCACGCCTGGGCGACCTGGTGCCAGCCTGCTGCCCAGCGGCCCTCGACGGCGTCCGAAAGTGATGCGAGCTCTTCAATTACCGAGCGGTCGCCAAGATCGGAACAAAGAATCAGGCACTCCATGCTGGTTCCCGGCTGCGCGGCGACCGGAGGTGACGCGGCCAGCTCACGAAGCTTGGCGAGGCCGCTGCCCTTGCGGTCCAGATATTCAGCCGCGGCGGCCGCGTACCCTTCGGCGAGCAGTTCGCACCCGGGTCCGCTGGCGTGCCTGGCGGCGATCAGATCCTGTTCGAGGCGCTGGGCCTGCGCTCCATCCCCCAGGCGCGCGGCGGCGTAGAAAGCGAGGGACGAACCGAACCGGAACTGCTGGAGCGGATCATTGACGCGCAGGGCTTCAACAGCTGGCAGGAGAATCCGGTAGGCCCGTTCCAGCTGTCCCTGGCGGAGGAAGCCCAGACCGCGCAGCACCTGGATGCCGCCGCCAAAAGTGGCTGCCCCCTCGTTCACCTCCGTGGGGTAGCTGGCCAGCTCATGGTCTGCCGCCTCCCAGTTACCGGCGGCGAGCGAAGCTGACACAAGGCGCGTCAGGACGAACTCATTGAAGAAGTACAGACCGTCCTGGAGCGCCGGCAAGGACGGCGCTGCTGCCAGGGCGGCGGTGTGTGCCTGGTGGGCCTGACCTGCAGACACCAGGGTCTGGGCGAGCAACGCATGTGCCACGGCGTGAGTGGCTTCGGCCACAGTTGCCGTGCTGGGGTCTGCCCGGGCGCGCTGCAGGACCGTCTCACCCTGTTCGGCTGCCCCGGCCATCGCTTCTCCGGTTGAGGCTATAAGAGTCCTTATCCCCTCGTGATCGCCGGCATCGGCCATCTCAAGCAAATGGTGGATCCTGTCCTGCCAGGAAGCCGCGACCTCTTTCCCGGCGTCCGCGAGCTGGTGGCGGGATTCGGCCCGCAGCAACCCGGTGGATTTCCCCAGCGCGAGATGCGCCGACGCCCTGAGCATAAGAATGTGCGGGGCTTCGGGTTCCCCGGCCAGTTCCAGCCAGCAACCGTCCAGGAGAGCCGCAGCCTCCCGGTACTTGCCCTCGTTGAAGAGCGCCCTCGCGGTGATCGACTGTGCATGGGCCTGCAGTTCCGGCGCCCGGACATGCCCGGCCATGAGCCGCGCACCTGAGTTGTTGAACATCGTCACTGCCAGCAGGGCAGCGTCAAGCAGTTCGGGATCAGGCACTTCCAAACCGCATTCCAGCGACCACTCCACCATCCGCAGCCTGCCCTCGGCGCCTGCCGTCCGCGTGTCGAGGTAGCTGTCCAGTTTTTGCCGGAGCTGCAGGCTCCGGGAGACAGACACCTGGTGCCTCATGGATTCGCCGAGGATGGGGTGCCAAATCCGCAATTCCGTGTGCCGTCCGGTGGATTCGCTGACCATCTGGTGGTCCAGGAGAGACCGGACCACCGCGCCCCCGCACACATCTTCGATGAGGCTGCGGTGGACGGGCTCAGCCAAGGCGATGAGCCTCAACGCGTCCTGCTCTTCCGTGGTCCTGCGGAGGAGGTCTTTGACAACAACGTCGGAAAGCCTGGGGCCGTCAGCCGGAAGGAGGCCCAGGAGCAGCCAGATCCCGTTTCGCTTCGCCAGTATGCCCGCTTCGACCGCATCACCCAGCAGGCAGTTCAGGAGCAGGGGGTTGCCACCGGAGGCAGACCACAAAGACTGCACCGTGCCGGCGGGGACTGTCCCGTGGAGTGTGTGCTCCACGACCTCCGTCACCTGGTCTCCGTTGAGCGGCCGCAGATCGATCCGCTCGGCCTGGCCGTCGTACCACAGCTGGTTCAGTGCCTGCGGCAGTCCGGGCCGCGGGCGCCCGGATGCCAGCACGCGGGCCCATCCCGCCGACATCATGTCGACCACCATGTTCGCGGTGGCTTCATCGAGGTGGTGGGCGTCATCGACTACCAGGAGCAAGGGCACGTCCTTGCCGGCCTTGAGTTCCTGGAAATAGGTCCAGACCGCCCTGAGCACTGCGACGGGCGAGTCTGCTTCTTCTGGAGGGAGGTCCGCCGTGTACGGGGCGAGCACACCGTAGGGGACCTTGGCGAGCGATGAGCTCCCGTGGATCCGAAGGATTGTCATCTCAGTGCTCATCTCCTCGCTGACGGCGTCCGTCACGGAAGACTTCCCGATCCCCGGGCCGGCCATGAGGAACACAGCCTGGCTCGCACGGCTGCGGATGATGCTGCAGACGTGGTCTATTACTTCACGCCGCCCCGTAAGCTGCCGGTCGTCAGTCTCCGGTTCCGGTGTCTGTGGGCGGCCGTTAGACGAGTCCAGGCAGATCACCCCTGGACGTCACACCAAGCTTCGTGAAGACCTGGTACAGGTGCCCTTCCACTGTCCGCACGGAAACACCCATTTCCAGGGCGATGTCCCGGTTGGACACTCCCCGCCCGGCCAGGCGGGAGATCTGGCGCTCCCGTGCGGTCAGCAGCGGGCTGCCGCTGCTCGGGACGATCGGGAGACTGGGGACGGTGGCCGTGAGGGTGTCCAGCCGGGCCTGGGCGACGCGGGCCGACGCGGAGTCCCCGGAATGCCTCGCAAAGTCCACCGCGAGCGCTACGCACCGGGCTTCCACGGCATCCAGTTCGAGCTCTGCGGCCAGATGCGCGCCTTCCAAAAGGACCTTTGCATCCTTGGTGCGGCTACCGACAGCGATCAGGCGGGAAATCTCGGCCAGCTTTCCCTGCCGGTGGCCCGCGACCTCCTCCATCAGGCGGAAGTCGTCGTCCGTACCGTTCACGGTGGCACCCAGCAGGCTGATCCCGGCGAGGGTGTATCGCCCTGCCGCAATGTCGACGCGGGCTGAGTCCAGGAGCCGCCTCACGGCATCGGTGTCTCCCAGCCATCTCCCTGCCATGTCGGCGCAGAAATCCGTGATGTTCTGGGTGCGGAAGTTACAGTGCCCGCGCGCCCCACGCAGCTTGTCAAGGTACTTGTGCGCCTGGCCTGCGTTGCCGATTTGTGCGTAGGCGAACGCCGTGGCGGCATAGGCTGCCTGGAGCATGTTCACGACGGGACGGAGTTCCAGCTGGGCCACGGCGGACAGCAGCGAATCCAGGGCGACGGCGCCGCGGCCCGAGTAGACGTACGTGACGCCGGTAACCAGCTCCATGGCGGACGTCCGGTGAGCCAGGCGTCGTTCCTCATGCCCTTTCGGCGGCCCGACGAGGTCCAGGCACCGCCGCCACTGGCCAGCCTGCAGCAGCACGTTGACGGCGGTCATGGCGAACCGCTCCCGCAGACCGGTCATGTGGCCCGAATCGGAGAGCTGGCCGCCTACCCTCCTCATCAGCTGAAGCGCGTCCATTTCCCTGCCGACAGCCGAAAGAACAGGCATCAGGATCAGGGCAGCCTGGATGCGGAACCCGGTGTCTTTGTTGAGCGCCGGATCGGCTGCTTCCTCCAGAGCCGCAACCATAGGTGCATAGTCGCCGATGAAGGAGCGGTACTCGAATTCCGCCAGCGTGATGACGTTCGCGGCTGCGCCCAGGGCATCAGGCCAGGTGCTCGCGGCGCCCGGAGCGACACCCAGACGCTGGCGCGCCTTGGCAATCTCATCCGGGACTTTGTCGCACTGCTCAGGCAGCCACACCATGACCCTGCACTTGGCGGCTACAATCCTGGCGAAGTCCTCTGCACCGAGCTGGTCCAGCTGTGCCTGGGAAATGTCGTTCAGGGCGTCCATGGCCTGCACGGGCAGATCCAGCAGCAGGTAGGCCGTCCCCTTGTGCTGCTGTCCGACCACCCACTCCGCGTCGGTCCTCTTGAGCCCGTCGACACAGCTGAGCGCAAAGCGGGGATCGAACATCTGTATGGCCGCTTCGGCGGCGGCCACAGCCATGGCAGGGCTAAGCTCGGCCTGGCATTCACGAGTCCAAGCGGCAAACTCAATGCGCTCTTCCAGACTCAGCTTCGAAAGCTCGGGTTCCGCTTCGCCCAGCAGTTGGCTCCGGAGCTCCCGCCTCCGCGCGATGCTCAACCAGGACCGGACAACATCCCCAAGGTATTGCTCCCGCAGGGAGACCCAGCGGGCCTCGGTGTCACCCACCTTGAGCAGTCCGGCATCCTCCATATCGGCCACGATTTCAGCGCCGTAGATGTCGGTCAACCGCGAGAGGGACACTCTGCGCGCGCAGGCCAGCATCTCCATGACCTCGCGGCTTTCCGGAGATTCCCGGGACCAGCGCGAGCGGACAATATCGTCCAGTCCCGTTGCACCGTCGAGGACGACCTTGTCCCGCAATGTCCATACAGAGTCAGACAGCACGAGGTTCCCCGACTGCTGCTGCTCCGTAACAAGTGCTTTGAGCAGCAGCGGATTGCCGCCCACAATGCTGTGGTATGTGCTCACCAGGGAGGCCGATACGCGGTGGCCCAGCAGGGTCAGCAGCACCTGCCGGGTCTGCAGTTCGTTCAGGTTTTCCAGCCGCACCTCAGTGAGACGGCGGTCGGTGAGCAGCCAATGGAAGTCTGCCGGCAGGTCGCTGGTACCGGGGGCAATCGCGATAACGCGTGCGGTGCGGGTCAGCATGATGTTCAGGAGGACACCGGCACTCATGTCGTCGATCATGCCCGTGGTATCCAGGGTGATGATGCAGTCCCTGCCGGCGGCGTCGCTTCGGATGAGGGACGTGATGCCCTGGAGGATGGCGGTTGGCGATCCCATCGCCGATTGGGGAAGCCGCGCCAAGAGGAACGCCAGGCACCCGTAGGAGGTCTGCGAGCCGGTCAGGGGACTGCGGAGCTGGAGCGCCCAGACATCAGGTCCGAGTTCTGCCACCGCGGTCCGGGCCAGCGACGATTTGCCCACGCCGCGGGAGCCGGTAATAACTACGCCCAGGGAATCAGGATCCGTCAGACCATTGCGGATGGCTTCAAGGTCTGCGCTGCGCGCCGGAACGGACCATCGTTGAAGGTCCGTTCCGCCAGTGGCAGCCGCGGGCCCGGCCAGCACGCCCGCTGTAGACCCACGTCCCCAGCTCAGTGGCTCATTTGACATGAACTTTTCCTTACATCCCGCTTTGCAGGATCAAGGCCCCATCGCCTCCCCCGCTTAGGTGAAAGACTACCCCGTCACCCCGGCCCTAAAACAGGGCAAACCATTCACATTTCATCGAGATGCTTAATTGGCTGGCGGATTATCAAATTGTTTGGATTAATTCCCGACACGCGCGGCAGAAAGAGGCGGGAAAGCGCCTCCGCAGCAGTATGCTCGGCACCCGCCGTCAGGCGTTGGCCGAGTGGAAGCGCTGCTGGGCAGCAGTCAGTCCCTCCCGGACCAGCAGCTCCACTGCATCCGCAGCGTCGTCGAGCAGGAAGGGCAGTTCCTTCTTTTCCGCAGGGGTGAAGTCGCGGAGCACGTAGTCCGCGGTGTCCATCCGTCCGGGCGGCCGGCCGACCCCCACACGGACCCGAAGGTAGTCTTTGGTGGCGAGCGCCTTGGAGATGTCCCGGAGTCCGTTGTGGCCGCCTTCGCCACCCCCGATCTTGAGCTTCACAGTATTAAAGGGAATGTCGATTTCGTCATGGACCGCCACAACCCGGGACAGGTCAACGTCGTAAAACCTGGCCAGGGCAGACACCGGTCCGCCGGAAACGTTCATGTAGGTGGCAGGTTTGGCCAGCACGAGGCGCGGCCCACCGATTCCCAGCCGCCCCTCGAGGACCTGTGCGCGGGATTTGGAGGCCTTGAAGTTTCCGCCGATGCGCGCGGCGAGTTCATCGAGGACCATCTGGCCCACGTTGTGCCGGTTGCGGCTGTACTCGGGCCCGGGGTTTCCAAGGCCTGCGATGAGCCAGGTATCAGTCATGGATCAATCCTAGTGAGCGGGAACGGCAGTGGCCGGGCCCAAACGGGGCCCGGCCACTGGTGCGATGCGGTAAACGCGGTACGCGAATAAGGAACCGTAATTACTCGGCTGCGGCCACGGAAGCCTGGGCAGTGGCTTCCTCGGAGGCCTCTTCCGAGGTAACTTCGGTGGCCTCGGAGATGTGGACGACCAGAGCGTCAGCGTCCGCAAGCAGAACCGAGCCCTTGGGCAGCACGAGGTCGGACGCGTGGATGTGCTGACCGGCGGAACGGCCTTCGATGTCGACCTCGATGCCGGTGGGCAGGTGGGTTGCCTCGGCCTCGAGGGAGATGACGGTCATCTCCTGGTTGTAAGCGTTGCCCGGAGCCAGTTCGCCGACGAGGTGAACGGGAACGTCAACGGTAACCTTCTCGCCCTGGCGGACGGTCAGGAGGTCGATGTGCTCGATGATCTGTCTGATCGGGTCGCGCTGGATGTCCTTGACGAGGGCGAGGTGACCTTCACCGTTGATGTCCAGGGACAGCAGGGCGTTGGCGGTGCGCACGGCCAGCGTGGTGGCCTTGGCCGGAAGCGTGATGTGGATGGGCTCGGCGCCGTGGCCGTAGATGACGGCGGGAATCAGGCCGGCCATGCGGGCGCGGCGGGCAAAACCCTTGCCGAATTCGGTACGTACTTCTGCTGCGAGCTTCTGCTCAGACATGTGCATCTCCTGGAGGCTTTTCGGTGTTCAGCAAGCTTTTCGGTGTTCAGCAAGCTTTTCTTTGTTCAGCAAGGGCGGAGGTCTGAAGCGACCTTCAACGCCGGGCGCCTGTCGGCGGCCCTTCCAGAAGGGAGGTACAGACCCAGTCGATAACGGAGACCAGCAGTCCGGATGTCCGGAGGTGCTCTCCCTCGCCAAGGTATCGGGAAAATCTTACCAGCGTTGGGCCCGATTCCTGAAAACGGGCCCAACGCCGGTCCCACCAGCGCCCTAAGGCGGGAAGTCAGGCGTTGCCGTCGAACAGGCTGGTGACGGAACCGTCGTCGAAAACTTCACGGATGGCGCGGGCAATCAAGGGTGCGATGGACAGTACGGTGAGCTCGGGGAAGCGCTTGTCGGCCGGGATGGGCAGCGTGTCGGTGACTACCACTTCGCGGGCGCCCGACTCGGACAGGCGGCGGGCCGCTGGATCGGAGAAGACAGCGTGGGTCGCCGCGATGATGACGTCCTTGGCCCCGGCGTTCTTCAGCACCTGGACAGCGCCGGAGATGGTTCCGCCGGTGTCGATCATGTCGTCGATCAGGACGCACGTGCGTCCTTCGATCTGACCCACCACGGTCTTGGACACAGCCTGGTTCGGAACAGTGAGGTCACGGCTCTTGTGCACGAACGCTAGCGGCGCACCGCCGAGGCGCTCAGCCCACTGTTCGGCCACGCGGACGCGGCCGGTGTCCGGCGAGACAACTGTGATGTTGTCCGCGGCGACCCGCGTGCGGATGTAGTCCGCAAGGAGCGGGATGGCCATGAGGTGGTCCACCGGGCCGTCGAAGAAGCCCTGGATCTGCGAGGTGTGCAGGTCCACACTCATGATGCGGTCAGCGCCGGCCGTCTTGTACAGGTCCGCCACCAGACGGGCCGAGATCGGTTCCCGGCCGCGGCCCTTCTTGTCCTGGCGGGAGTACGGGTAGAACGGCGAAACCACGGTGATCCGTTTGGCGGACGCCCGCTTCAGCGAATCGATCATGATCAGCTGTTCCATGAGGTGGTTGTTCAGGGGTGCCGGGTGCGCCTGGATGACGAAGGCGTCGGTTCCGCGGACGCTTTCACCGGCGCGGACATAGATCTCACCGTTGGCGAAATCGTAGGCGTCCACGGGCAGCAGCTCCGTGCCCAACTCCTTGGCGATTTCCCGGGCAAGCTCCGGGTGCGCACGCCCTGCGGCGAGCACCAGCTTCTTTTCGCCGCGAGCCGTAATTTCGGTCATGGTTGCTTGCCCTCTTCTGTAGATGCCGGGGAAATTGAGGAGTCGTTGCTGGCTTTGCCGGCTGCCGCCGCCAGGTCCGCGGAGAGCGAGCCCGGACGGTTGGCGGTAACCCAACCCTCGGCATTGCGCTGCGCGGCCATGGACAGCGCCAGGGCGCCTGCGGGAACGTCCTTACGAATCACGGCACCGGCGCCGCTGTAGGCGCCGTCCCCCACCGTGACAGGAGCGACGAATACTGTATTGGAACCGGTGCGGACGCCCGAGCCGATCACCGTGCGGTGCTTCTTCTCGCCGTCGTAGTTGGCAGTGATGTTGCCGCAGCCGATGTTGGTGTCCTCGCCGATTTCGGCGTCGCCGGCGTAGCCCAGGTGGGACAGCTTGGAGCCGCGGCCAATGGTGACGTTCTTCGTCTCGTAGAAGGCACCGATCTTGCCGGTCTCCCCCAGGACGGTGCCGGGGCGCAGGTAAGTGAACGGACCAACAGTGGCCGCCGCGCCGATGACCGCACCGGAACCGTGCGTGCGGGTCACTTTGGCTCCCTCGCCGATGCGGACATCGGTCAGCGTGGAGTCTGGGCCGACGACGGCGTCCCTCGCCACGGTGGTGCTGCCGTGCAGCTGCGTGTTGGGCAGGATCCGGACGTCCTCAGCCAGGGTGACGGTGGAATCGATCCAGGTTGTGGCGGGATCCACCACCGTGACGCCGGAGCGCATCCATGCTTCCACGATGCGGCGGTTGTGCTCTGCGCCGAGGGCCGCAAGCTGCACACGGTCATTGGCGCCTTCGACCTGCCAGCGGTCCGCGGTGACCACCGCGGCAACCCTGCCGCCGGCCTTGCGGGCCAGCCCGAGGACGTCGGTCAGGTACTTCTCGCCCTGCGAGTTGTCGGTGGTGACGTGCCGGAGGGCGTCCCGCAGCACTGCTGCGTCGAAGGCGTAGATTCCGGAGTTGATTTCACGGATTTCGCGCTCGGAGTCGGAGGCATCCTTGTGCTCGCGGATGCCGGTCACCGTTCCGTCGGCTCCGCGCAGGATGCGGCCGTAGCCCGTGGCATCATCGAGCAGCGCGGTCAGGACCGTGATGGCGTTGCCTTCGGACTCGTGGGTTGAAACAAGTTCGGCGAGCATCTCGCCGGTAAGCAGCGGCACGTCGCCGTAGGTCACCACAACGGTTCCCGCGACAGGGGCGGCAGCATCCAGGGCCTCCAGCGCGACTTCGACGGCCCGTCCGGTGCCGGGAACCTCGTCCTGGTCGACGATCAGGGCGCTCGGGTCCAGCTCTGCGAGGTGGGCGGCCACACGGTCCCGCTCGTGACGGACCACGAGGGCCAGCCGCTGCGGGCTGATGCTGCGCGCGGCCAGCAGTGCGTGTCCCACCATCGAACGGCCGCCGATTTCGTGGAGAATCTTGGGGGTACGGGACTTCATCCGGGTACCGGCACCTGCAGCTAAGACGATTACGGCGGCTGGGCCGGACTTCTCGGGGCTCACGTACAGGCTCTCCTTGGTCGATTGCGCGGTACTACATGCGCGGCGTCGTCCGAGCCTGTGCCCGGAGCCGGCAACAGGCTTATCCTACTGGACACCTCTGATGCAGCAGTTCCGCCCATAGGATTCGAACCTATACTCCACGGCTCCAAAGGCCGGGGTGCTGCCATTACACCAGGGCGGATCATGCCAGGCACGAAGCCAAGGCACGAGAACCAATTCTGCCACGAACGCCGAGGCTCGTGCGACCTCGGCCAACGCGTGCCGCCAGCCCCGTCAAAGAGGCGGCCTGCACAGCGGGCAGCACCCGCCCAGGACCACCAGCGTCCGTGTTGGCGTAAGGCATGATTGGACGGTGAGCAACAGCACAGGGACAGCCGAGGGCGCGGGGAACCCGATGGCGAAGGCGGATGCCGCTCCGGCGCGCATCCCGCGGTCCCGGATGACCGGACCCCAACGGCGTTCCCAGCTGGTCGACGTGGGGCGCGGACTGTTCGCGCTGCGTGGCCTCGACGGCACCACGATCGAGGAAATCGCCGCTGCCGCAGGTGTCTCCAAGCCGGTGATCTATGAGCACTTCGGCTCGAAGGAAGGTCTGTACACCCAGGTGGTGGAGTTTGAGTTCAGGATCCTGCTGGCCTCCATCAACGACGCCCTCGCCGACGAAGCCAAGCCCCGGGTCCTGGTGGAACGTGCTGCCTTGGCGTTGCTGACGTACATCGAGGACCGCACCGACGGCTTCCGCATCCTCATGCGCGACGCTCCCCCGTCGCAGCCGGAAGGCGCCTTTTCCACCCTGCTGTCCCACATTACGGAGCGCGTGGAGCACATCCTGTCCGACGAATTCGCCCGCCGCGGATTCAGCGCCGCCGACGGCGCCATGTACGCCCAGATGCTGGTGGGCATGGTCGCCATGACCGGCCAATGGTGGCAGGACGGCCGGCAGCCCGACAAACACGCTGTGGCTGCGCACCTCGTGAACCTCGCTTGGAACGGCCTGACCGGCCTCAAGAAGGAACCCGAGCTGCGCAGCGAGCCGTGAGCCTTCGCCGTGGTCACCTCCGCGCTGCAGCGGCCCTTCGCCGTCGCTTAGACACGAGCCATAGGGGCCCAACGGTCGCTGAGCGACCTTGAGGGCCCGATGGCTCGCGATGCGCTCCTACGCGAAGGTCCCCCGCACCACTATTGCCGATCGTTCCGTTCGGGGACGTCCGGTGAGTTGGACGCTTAACGGCCGAACGGCGGTTCTTCCGAAAGGAGCGCATCGCAGGGCATCGGGACGTGGAGGTCGCCCAGCGACCGAAGCGTCCCTTTTGCCCTGTGTCTAAGCGACGCGGAAGGGCCGCCGTCCGGCGCCCAAGCTGCACCCCGCCCGGAGCTACTCCCCCAGGACTTCGAGCGCCTCGAGCCATTCGAGCTCCAGGGCTTCGCGGTCTGCGGAGAGGTCTTTGAGCTTCTTGTTCAGTTCCGCGAGCTGACCGACGGCGGAGGGGTCCGCGGAAGCCGTCGTCATCTGGGCGTGGATTTTTTCTTCCTGCTGGGTGATCTTGCCCAGCTGCCGTTCGATGCGGTTCTTGGCCTTGCGGGCGTCGCGCTTTTCGGCTTCCGAAGCTCCCGAGACGGCCTGGGCCGGGGCGGAGCTGGCCGACGTGACAGGGTTTCCGCCGCCGGTGACCGTGGAACCGGCGAGGGCGGACTCGCGGAGTTCGAGGTACTGGTCCACTCCGCGCGGCAGGGCACGGATCTTGCCGTCGCCCAGCAGGGCCATCTGGTGGTCCGTGACTCGCTCCAGCAGGTAGCGGTCGTGGCTGACAACGACGAGCGTGCCGGGCCAGCCGTCGAGCACGTCTTCGACGGCGGCGAGGGTGTCGGTGTCGAGGTCGTTGGTCGGTTCGTCCAGCATCAGCACGTTCGGCTCCCCCACCAGCAGCCGCAGGAGCTGGAGGCGCCGGCGTTCGCCACCGGAGAGGTCCTTGACCGGGGTCCATTGCTTCTCGTTGGTGAAACCGAGCTGCTCCACAAGCTGGCCGGCGGTGAATTCCTTGCCGCCGACGTTGAAGGAGCGTTTTTCGCGCTCGATCACTTCGATCACGCGCAGGTCCGAGACGTCGTCGAGCTCCTTGACTTCCTGGGTGAGGACCGCGGTGACGACCGTCTTGCCGCGTTTGACCTTCCCGGAGCTGGGCTGGATCTCGCCGTTGAGCAGTTTCAGCAGGGTGGTCTTGCCGGCCCCGTTGACGCCCACGAGCCCCAGCCGCTCACCCGGCGCGAGGCGGAGGGTGATGTTGTCGAACAGCTTCTGGCCGGCGTCGCCGCCCAGAAAATCCAGTGACACGTGTTCAAGGTCCAGGACGTCCTTGCCAAGGCGCGCCGTGGCCATCTTACTCAGCGCCGTCGAATCACGCGGTTCGGGCACGTCCGCAATCAGGGCGTTGGCGGCCTCGATCCGGAACTTGGGCTTGGCCGTGCGGGCCGGGGCGCCCCTGCGGAGCCAGGCCAGTTCCTTCTTGACGAGCTGCTGGCGTTTGCTTTCCACCACCGATGCGGAGCGGTCGCGCTCGGCGCGGGCCAGCACGTAGGCGGCGTAACCGCCGTCGAACGGGTCCATGATGCCGTCGTGGATTTCCCACGTCTTGGTGCAGACTTCGTCGAGGAACCAGCGGTCGTGGGTGACCACGAGGAACGCGCCCTGGTTCGCCCGCCACCGGGTCTTCAGGTGCCGGGACAGCCATGCGACGCCTTCGACGTCGAGGTGGTTCGTGGGCTCGTCAAGCATGATGACGTCGTGGTCCTCGATGAGGAGCTTCGCCAGCGCCACGCGCCGTTTCTGGCCGCCGGAGAGCGCGTGGACGTTGGCGTGCCAGTCGACGTCCGACACGAGCCCGCCCATGACCTCGCGGATCTGCGGGTTGCGGGCCCATTCGTAGTCCGCCTGGTCGCCGACGATGGCGGCACCGACCGTGAGGTCGCCGTCGAGCACGTCGCTTTGATCCAGGTAGCCGATGTTGACGTCCCCGCGCTTGGTGACCCGGCCGGAATCAGGCGTGGACCGCAGCGCAAGCAGGCGCATGAGCGTGGACTTGCCATCGCCGTTCCGGCCCACCATGCCGATCCGGTCGCCCTCCTCGAGTCCGAGAGTTACGCCATCGAGAACGGTGCGGGTTGCGTACGAGACCATGAGGTTCTCGCCGCCGAGCAGGTGTGCCACTGGGAACTGCTTTCTTCTGCAAACAGGGGGGCAGAAAGTTGGAAGGGTATTAAAGGAGGGTATCGGAGATGATGCGGGCACCGGGAACGGGTCCATGGACGGCCAACGCCGTGAGGCCCTTGTGCTGCAGCTCCTCGGCGAGTCCCTCGGCAGCCTCCGGGTTGTGCGCCAGGAGGGCGATGGTGGGGCCGGAGCCCGAAACGATCCCTGCGATGGCTCCGCAGGACTCCCCCAGGCCGAGGGTGTCGCGGAGGCTGGGCGCGAGTTCGATGGAGGCCCGCTGGAGGTCGTTGACAAGCACCCGGCTCAGTGCATCGGGGTCACCGCTGCGCAGGGCCTGCAGGATCTTCGGATCCACCGCCGTGGGTTCATCGATCTCCACCCCTTCGGCGTCCCGCAACCGGTCCAGTGTCCGGAACACCTCCGGCGTCGAAAGCCCGAACTCTGCAGTGACCAGGACCCAGTCCATCTGCGCCCTGGCCAGGGCCGGGGAGAGGTCGTCTCCCACGCCAAGTCCCACGGCCGTGCCTCCGAGCAGCGCAAAGGGGACGTCCGCCCCCAGCTCCGCGGCCAGATGGGCAAGCTCATCCCGGGACAGTCCGCTGTTCCACAGCGCGTCGCAGGCCAGCAGCGTGGCCGCGGCGTCGGCGGATCCGCCGCCCATGCCGCCGGCAACCGGCACGCGCTTGGTGATTTCCAGGTGCACTCCGGTGGAGTGCTCGGACACTTCGGCCATGATGGCGGCAGCCTTGTAGGCCAGATTGTGTTCGTCGAGCGGGATGTTCACGCCGTCGAGGTCAAGTGTGCTGGCGGGGCTGATGCTCACGGTGATGCCGTCATTGGCGGTGCTGGTGGCGGCCACTTCCTCATACAGCGAGACGGCCAGGTACACGCTGGCCACGGAATGATACCCGTCCGCCCGTAAGGGCCCCACGTCCAGCGAGACGTTCACTTTGCCCGGAGCTTTGACCCGGACGGTCCTTGCCGCAAAGCGCCCTCTCACTGCGTTCATGACTCCAAGCTAGGGCATGGCGACGCCCGGCTCCAAGAAGGACGCGGCCTCCTGGCGTCACCCAGGGACGCTGTCGCCGGCCGCTTGCCCCGGCCGGTCAAGCGTCCGCGGCCTGGCGGGCCTCGGCGATCCGGGCGAAAGCGGCAATGTCGATGACCTCACCGCGGGCCGTGGGGTCCACCCCGGCCGCGACGAGGCAGCGCTCCGCCTCGGCCGCACTGCCGGCCCACCCGGCCAGGGCCGCGCGAAGGGTTTTCCTGCGCTGGGCAAAGGCCGCATCGATCACGGCAAAGACGCGCTCCCGGCTGGCGGTGGTGGCCGGTGGCTCCCGGCGGGTAAAGGCCACGAGCCCCGACTGGATCTTGGGGGCCGGCCAGAACACGTTCATGCCGATCACTCCGGCCTTGCGCATGGTGCTGTACCACGCGGCCTTGACGGACGGCACACCGTAAATTTTGGAACCGGGACCGGCGGCAAGACGGTCCGCCACCTCGTCCTGAACCATTACCAGACCATGACGGATCGATGGGAAATGCTGCAGGAGGTGAAGGACCACGGGAACAGCGACGTTGTACGGAAGGTTCGCCACGAGCGACGTGGGCTCCACCGGGAGCTCGGTGACCTTCATGGCGTCGGCGCGCACGAGGTGGAATTCGCTGGCAGCCTCCGGCCTCCACTGCCTGACAGTTTCAGGCAGCTTGGCCGCCAGCACAGGATCAATTTCGACGGCGACAACGGACTTCGCGGCATCCAGCAGCCCCAGCGTCAGCGAACCGAGACCAGGCCCGATTTCGAGGACCGTTTCGTCCGGCCCGACGCCCGCTGCCGCCACAATCCTGCGGATCGTGTTGCCGTCGATGACAAAGTTCTGGCCCAGCGTCTTCGTGGGACGGACGCCGATTTCCTCGGCCAGCCTGCGGATATCTGACGCACCAAACAGAGGAGCAGGCGCGGTACCGGGGGCGGAAGGAGTCGGGTCAGTCACCTAGGTATCCTATCCCGCGGCGGGTGCCGCCGCGGTTCGGCAGCTGGCAGGCCACGAAAGGCCGGGCCCGGAGACTCCGGACCCGGCCTTTCGTGGCCTCAGCGGCCGTGGTCAGCTGCCGGCTGCCCAGCCGCAGCCCCACGGCGAGAGGCCGCGCTCTGCATAGACGCGGTTGGCGACGTCGATCTGCTGCGCCTTCGAGGCCTGGCTGGCGTTCGGGGCGTAGGCTCCGCCGCCGGCGCCGATCCAGGTCTGGATGTCGAACTGCAGGCCGCCGTAGTAACCGTTGCCGTTGTTGATCGACCAGTTGCCGGTCGATTCGCACTGCGCGATCTTGTCCCACATGGCTTCATTCATCATGGCGGGGGCCGCCGCACCAGAGTTGGCGGCTTCCGTCTTCGCGGCGGCTGCGGGCTTGGGCTTCTCCTTGGTGCCCACGGTGATCTTTTCCGTTACCGGCTCAAGAGTTGCCGTCGTGGAGACAAGCGTGCGGGAGGCTTCGCGGCCATCGACCAGCACGAGCTTGAACTTCTTCGTCACGGTCCCGGGAACGCCCTCCTGCGTGACTTCCTCTTCGCCCTTGAGAACGTCGGCGCTTTCCACGGTCAGCGTCTTGAAGGCAACTTCTTCGGTGACGGTGGCGGTCTTGCTGGTGTCCACTCTGGAAACCTTAATCACCATGTTGTTGACCACGTGCGCGTTGGCCGGCTGGGAGGTGCGGTCTGCGGCTGCCAGCCTCACGCCGGCGTCCTTGAGCACCTCTCCAACGTTAGTGGCCGTGGTGGTGGTCTTGGCGGCCTTGCCGTCGGCAAGGATACTCACCGTCTTCGGCGTGGAGATGGCGACAAAGGAGCCGTCAACGGACAGGTGGGCGCTCTTCGGAACCGAAAGTTCGGAAGCACTGGCCACCCCGAGCTGGGTTACGAGTCCGGCAACGTCCGGGGCAGTGGTGCTGACAGTCTTTTCAGCGCCGTCCAGGCTCACTTTCACTGCCTTGGCCAGGTTGACGTTGATCACCGAGCCGTTCTCAACGTGCGCCTCCGGCGACGGTGACACGCGGTCGGCGGCGTGCAGCTCCACCTGGGCGCCCCTGACCACCTGGGCCACGGTGCCGCCAAACGTCTGAACGGAACTCACTTTGCCGTCAACGTTCAGGGTGACTGTTTTGTTGTTGCCCACAAAGGCAACCAGCCCCAGCACGAGCGCCGAGAGCACCACCATTTGGGCGGCTACCTTGACGAAACTGAACTTGCCGTCCGACGTGAAGAACTTGATCACGATTGCCCGTATCTTTTGAACCATCCGGGCACGGGGAAAAACGCACAGAGCTCTCCGCGGCAGTCACCCCAAGGGTGGATCCGGACAGGCCGGAGGTCTGCAGCAGGCATGTGCGCCGCCACACTCACAGGGCAGGGCACCAGAGGCGCCCTGCCCTGTGAGTGACATCATCCGGAGGCCTTCCCCGACCCCGGCTAATAGTTCTTCACTGTAATCGATCCGTTATAAAGCGGCCAAATTATCACATACCGCGTATGCAGAAGGGGGCTTCTTCAGGCCGAGCGGTCAGTCCCAGGATCCATATGCCCTCAGGGTATTGGCGCTGATTTGACTGCACAGGCCGGCGAGGTCCGAATCTGTCAATTCGGCCATGGCCCGCACTGTGTAGGGGACCATGTAGCTCGCGTTGGGCCGTCCCCGGTGCGGGTGCGGGGTGAGGAAGGGCGAGTCGGTTTCGACCAGGACGAGTTCGGGATCCGCAGCAGCCAGTGAAGCCCTGAGGTTTCCCGCATTCTTAAAGGTGAGCGTTCCGGCGAAGGACATGAACCACCCTTCCGTGTTGCAGATCCTGGCCAGGTCTTCGTCGCCGGAGTAACAGTGGAACACCACCCGGTCCGGGGTGCCCTCTTCCCGCAGGACCTGCACGACGTCCTCGTGGGCGTCCCTGTCATGGATCTGCAGGGTCAGGTCCAGCCGTTTGGCAATGTCGATATGCCGCCGGAACGAATAGCGCTGGTGGACCAGCCCCTCTCCCTCGGTGCGGAAGAAGTCCAGACCGGTTTCCCCAATCGCCCGGATCCGGGGATGGGAGGCGAGATCCTCGATCTCCCGCAGCGCAGCCTCCAACTCACCCCGCCGGGCATACTCGGGGGCATCGTTAGGGTGGATCGCCACGGCACCGAGCAACCGGGCATCCATGTCAACGGCACGAACCGTGAACCTGGAGGATTCCAGGTCGGTGCCAACCTGCACGGCACCGCGGACCCCTACCGCCTCGGCGGCGTCCAGGGCAGCGCCGACCTCTACCTGGATGTCGGCGCCTGGGAAGTCGAGATGCGTGTGGTTGTCCATCACGGGAACGGGCAGGGGCGCGGGCGCAGGCGGGTAGCCCTGCTTGCCGGAACCGTCGCTGCCGGGCTCGCGATAGGGGCGGGGAGTCAGGGAGTTACACATCCCTCCAGCCTAGCTGCGGCGGACGTAAGCCCGCGGAAGAGCCGAGGCGGCCCCGGGCCGTCCAGGCAGCGGGTGCAGATTTACCCGGAACTCTCTGTCAGGTACGGCAGTTGTGTTAGTACGCTGGTACGGACAGATGTTAACGCCCAAGACGGGCAACGGCAGACTTCCGCCGCTCCGTTCCGCGCGCCACCCAGGGATGAAAGGTTGCCGATGGAACCGCACCGACGCACCACGATGGATGAAGTACTCCCGGGCGGGCAAGGCTTCGCAGGAACTGCTGCGCAGGGCGGAAACCAGCTTAACGGCCACAAACAGTCAGCCCTGGACGCCGCGGCCTTCCGCGCCGCGACCGAACGCATCCTGGACGCCATTAATACGGTGATCGACGGCAAAGCCGAGGCAGCGAAGCTCGCACTCACGGTCCTGCTCGCCCAGGGCCACCTGCTCCTGGAGGACGTGCCCGGCGTGGGCAAGACGCTCCTCGCCAAGACGCTGGCGCGCACGATCGACTGCTCAGTCAGCCGGATCCAGTTCACTCCGGACCTTCTTCCCTCCGACGTTACCGGCGTGTCCATCTATAACCAGTCGTCGCGCCAGTTTGAGTTCCGTCCCGGCGCGGTCTTCGCGAATATCGTCATCGGTGACGAAATCAACCGCGCCTCGGCAAAGACGCAGTCCGCCCTGCTCGAATGCATGGAGGAGCACCAGGTGACGGTGGACGGAAAGTCATACAAACTCGCTGAACCATTCATGGTGGTGGCCACCCAGAATCCGATCGAGATGGAAGGGACCTATCCCCTTCCGGAAGCCCAGCGGGACCGCTTCATGGCCAGGATCTCCATGGGTTACCCGGACAAGGACTCCGAAATCGAAATGCTGGAAACGCACCAGGCCACGTCCCCGCTGGCCCGTGTGTCTTCCGTGGTTACGTCCGCGGACGTCGCCGCGATGATTGCCACGGTCCAGCGGGTGTACGTTTCGCAGTCCGTCAAGGAGTACACCGTTGCAGTGGGGCGGGCAACCCGGGACAGCGCCATGCTGCGCCTTGGGGCCAGCCCGCGTTCCATGCTTCAGCTGCTTCGCGCGGCCAAGGCCACGTCGGCGCTGGACGGCAGGGACTTCGTGCTGCCGGACGACGTCGTCGCCGTTGCAGAATCGGTGCTGGCGCACCGGATCATCCTCGACCGCAAAGCAGCCAGCACCGGCGAGACGCCGCAGAGCGTGATCCGCGGAGTACTCGCCAAGCTTCCCGTCAGTCAGGAGATGACCGAGTCCGCCCACGCCTCCCGGCAAGCCAGGGCGGCCGGATCCCCGGGCGCGCCTACCGCGCGGCCGTCCCCCGAACTGCGGCCCAGCCGCTAGTCAGGATTCGCCGTGGCACTGCTCGACAGCCTCCCCCGCCACCTTTTCAGCTCCCGCGGCTGGGGACTCCTCGCCGCCGGTGTCATTTCCCTGCTCTGCGCCCAACTCATGGGCCGCCGGGATCTCCTCGCCCTGGGCGTGCTGCTGGTGGTGCTGCCCCTTATTTCCCTCGCCGGCATCAGGCTGGTCAAGCCCCGGTTCCGCGTGTACCGCGAGTTCAGCCCGTCCACTGTCGAAACAGCCTCCATCACCACCGTGCGGCTGGCCGTTGCCAGGACAGGCCCGGGAGTTGGCAGGGTGATCATGGAGGAACGACTTCCGACGAGATTTGGGGAATCGCCGGCGTTCCGGTTTCCCGCCAGGTCCGCCAGCGGCGGAACGAGCCGCTACGAGTACCGGCTCCGCTCCGGGAAGCGGGGGCAGTTCCTGATCGGCCCGGTGACGGCCGAGTTCACAGATCCGTTCGGGCTGTCGCTGCACAGGCACACCATTGACGACGGCGACACACTTACCGTGACGCCGGCCGCCGTCGAACTTCCTGCGACGGGACTGGCCGGGGCCCGGGGAAACGACGGCATCACGGCAACCCGGATCCGGGCCAATCCCAGTGACGACGACGTCATGACCAGGGAGTACCGGCACGGTGATCCGATGCGGCGGGTCCATTGGCCCGCGACCGCACGCCACGGCGTTCTGATGGTCAGGCAGGAGGAATCGGTCACCACGCCGGAGGCGACGATCATCCTGGACCAGCGGTTCATCGCGTACTCCACCGGCTTCGGGTCGGTATTCAGCGGTGCCGGCGGTGATGACGGCCACGACCTCGTCACAAGTGACACCTTCGAGTGGGCTGTCACGGCCACCATGTCCGTCAGCGCGCACCTCGCCGAGCGCAATTACGCCCTCCGGTTCCTGGACGCCGCGGGGGAACCTGCCTTTCACCGCTCACCCTCCGCACCCGAACCCGACAATGAGGAATACAGCGGAGCAGGCGGACTCCAGTCCATCGCCGAAAGCCTGGCCGCCATCCAGCTGTCCGGCCCGCACCACATGCGCCGGGACCATGACACGGCCCGCAGGGAGCATGCCGGGAGCACCGAATACGGGCAGGCTGTCTTCGACGACCGGCTCATTGACAAGCTCGCAGCCCACCGAATGCGCGGTCCGGTTCTGGCGGTCCTCGGCAAAATTACGCTGGCCGAGGCCCGGTCGTTGGCGCCCGCCGCGGGCTACGCCGCAAACGCTTTCGCCATCGTGATCAGCGACAGGCCCGCGGAGTCCCACGATGCACTTGAGGCCCTGCGCCTCGGCGGCTGGCGAGCCGTCGCAGTGGATGCCTCCACATCACTGCCCGCCGCGTGGACCTTCTTCGATGAAGGCGGAGGGGCCCTTTCAG
This sequence comes from Arthrobacter sp. 10L430, assembly GCF_056395245.1. Classification (NCBI taxonomy): domain Bacteria; kingdom Bacillati; phylum Actinomycetota; class Actinomycetes; order Micrococcales; family Micrococcaceae; genus Arthrobacter; species Arthrobacter sp. 10L430. The sequence goes on from NZ_JBFTJD010000002.1 coordinate 305,544, forward strand.
CCGCGGCTGCCGACGTACGCCGGGGTGCGGGGGTGGCGCGGTGACGCTTGCCCCCCAGCGCCAGACGGACGCCAGTTCCCGGCCGTCCCCAGTCTCGCCCGGCCGGAGCCCGCGGCGGCCCGGTGCCGGCGCCTACCCGTGGGCCATGTCAGGAGCCGTGGCGTTCGCCGTGGCCGGGGCGGCACTGTCCCTCAACGGCGTGCTCAGGGGCTGGGGTTGGTACCTGCCCGTGCTCACGACCATCGTGGTGGTTTCCCTGGCCGTGGCCGGACTCCGCGCCCTGAGGTCCCAGCCGTTGCTGGTCACCCTGGGGGCCTTCGTTTCGCTGGTGTTCATCCTGACCTTCACGTTTTTCCGGCGGGACAGCATTGTGGGCTTCATCCCGTCCGACGCCACCATGGCCGCGCTGGGCAGGTATCTCCGCCGGGCCAGCGAGACGGTGCTGTCCGAGAGCTCGCCGGTGGCTCCGAACGCCGGCATCGTTCTCGTCACCTGCGCCGCCCTGGGGCTGGTGGTCATTCTCGTGGACGCGCTTGCCCTGCCACTGGGCATGCCGGCCACAAGCGGCCTGGGCCTGCTGGCCGTACTCGTGGTGCCGGCCATGATCAAGCCGCAAAGCGTCGGTCTGGCGGGATTCCTCGCAACGGGTGCCGGGTTCCTGCTCATTCTCGCCTGCAGCCAGTGGTTCGCTCCGGATTCACGCATCCAGGCTGACACCGCCCGGAATCCCGGCCAGGTCAAGCGCGCCGCAATGACCGGCGCCGTTGCGCTGGTGGCCACACTGCTGCTGCAGCTGGTCATCCCGGGCTTCGACGAGGGCACCTTCCCCCAGGGTTCACGGCTGAATCCGTGGGCCTCATCCAATGGCCTTAACCCCATGATCAGCCTGGGGAACAGCCTGCGCCAGCCGACAGGCGACGGCCGGATCACGTATGCCACCAATGCGACCACCCCGCTCTATCTGCGCTCCGTGACCGTGGACCGGTTCGACGGCGATGCCTGGTCACCCGATGACCGCGATTCGACCCGACGGGCGGGCGCCGGCCGCATGGAGGTGGGCCATGAGATCCTGGCGCCGGAACAGGTCCGCGAGGTCACGGCTGTCAATACCGGGGATTTCACCAGCCCTTACCTTCCGGTGCCCTACGCCCCTGAGGCGGTTAACGGCCTGACCGGCAGGTGGAGCTGGGATCCTGCCACACTGAGCATCAAGGGCACGGACACCAACTCGAGAAACCAGCAGTACTTGGTCCGGTCCTCGGCCCCGAAACTGACGACGGAGCTTCTGGACCAGTCTTCGGCCCCCGTGCGGGGGATCCCCGACGAGTTCATCAGACCACCCGCCAACGTGCCGGACATCGTCAGGACAACCGCCGACTCCATAACGCAAAACGGCAGAACCGCGTATGAAAAGGCGATGGCAATCCAGAGGTACCTGCGTGCCGGAGACTTCACCTATTCCCTGGAATCGCCGGTCCAGGGCGGCTATGACGGCAACGGCTTGTCCGTGCTTGCGGACTTCCTGACACAAAAGAGCGGCTACTGCATCCACTTCGCGTCTGCCATGGCCGTGATGGCCAGGGTCGAGGGGATCCCCAGCCGGATCGCGGTGGGCTATGCCCCGGGCAGACTGACCGGGGCCACGGTGTCCGTCGCGGGCCAGGGAGCACTTCCCGAGTTCGAGGTGGACGCCCGCGACGCACATGCCTGGCCGGAACTGTATTTCCAGGGACTCGGCTGGGTTCCGTTCGAGCCCACTCCGTCGCGCGGTGTGGTGCCGCCGTATGCCCAGGACTCTTCGTCCTCCGGGGGGGCCAGCACGAATGATGGGAACAACGACGGCCTGCTGCCCACCAGTGGTGCCACTGCCGCTCCCGCGCCCGGACCGGCACCCCTCCCCCTTCCAGGGACGGGGGGAACCACTTCCGGGAGCCAACTGGTTCCGGCGCTCTACGGTACGGCAGCCGCGCTCCTGCTGGTCCTGGTTGCCGCTACCCCGCGGCTCTTCCGAACCAGCCTGCGGCGGCGGCGCCTGAGGGGACCGGCCCGGAACGGGCAGGCTGCGAGGAACGGGCAGGCAGCGCAGAAGGGGCAGGCAATGGCACCGCTCGCGTGGGCTGAGCTTCAGGACCTCGCCACGGACTATGGCGTACGGCCAGTACCCAGTGAAACGCCCCGCACCTTTTCTGCCCGCTTCCGGGGTTCACCGGCACTGATCCGGTCCGACAAAGCGGGGCCCGAAGCCTCGGAGGATTTGGTGCATCGCACGGCTGAGGCAGCGGTGACGGACCTCACTGGCGCCTTCGAACGCCATCAGTACGGACGGCCGGGCAGCCCGGTTGAGACGGCCGGTCCCGCTGAGACCGTCCGGCTGCCGGACCCCTCCGCGGCAGACAAGATCCGTGCGGTGCGAAAGGCGTTGCGCCGCAACGCCGGCCTTCCCGGCCGGCTTCGCGCGGACTGGCTGCCGCCGTCGGTCATGTCCCGCTTCGGCAGAATCGCGGGTGCGCCCTTCCGGGCCGCAGGCCGCGTCGCGGCAAAAGCCGGACGCGCCGCCGCGGGCTCCTGGAACAGGGCCCGCGACGGCCTGCGGCGGTTGCGCGAAGGCTAGCCGGCGTAGGGGTCGGCGATGCCGATGTACTGGGTGTAGAGGTATTCCTCGATGCCCTCGAGGCCGCCCTCGCGTCCCAAGCCGGACTGCTTGACGCCGCCAAACGGTGCCGCTGCGTTGGATACGACGCCGGCGTTCAGGCCGAGCATGCCGGTCTCAAGGCGTTCGCCCATCCGGATACCGCGGTTCAGGTCCTTGGTGAAAACGTAGGCAACGAGTCCGTACTCGGTGTTGTTGGCCAGTCGGATGGCCTCGTCTTCGGTGCCGAAGGTGATGATGGGGGCCACTGGTCCGAAGATTTCCTCGGACAGGATCCGGGTGCCTTCGGTGACGCCCTTGAGGAGGGTGGGCTGGTAGAAGTAGCCGGGCCCGTCGACGGGAGCTCCGCCGACGACGGCAGTGGCTCCGGAGGCGAGGGCATCGGTGACGAGTTCGTGGACCTTGTCCCGGCTCTTGGCGTCGATCAGCGGGCCCACCTTGGAGTCCGCCTCGGTGCCGCGGGCGGTGGTCATGTCCGCCATCTTCGCGGCGAATTTCTCGGCGAACTCGTCCGCGACGGATTCGTGCACGATGAAGCGGTTCGCTGCCGTGCAGGCCTCACCCATGTTGCGTAGCTTCGCCAGCATGGCCCCGGCGACGGCGGCATCCACGTCGGCGTCCTCGAACACCACGAACGGGGCGTTGCCGCCGAGCTCCATCGAGGTCCGCAGCACCGTCTCGGAGGCGTCCGAGAGCAGGCGGCGGCCAACTTCGGTGGAGCCCGTGAAGGACAGCTTGCGCAGCCGGGCATCCTTGACCAGCGGGCCCGTGGTGGCACCGGCCGTGGACGTGGGGATCACGTTCAGGACACCGGCGGGCAGGCCGGCCTCCTGCATGACGGCGGCGAACAGCTGGGACGTCAGCGGGGTGAGGTTCGCGGACTTCAGGACCATGGTGCAGCCGGCGGCAACGGCCGGGGCGATCTTGCGCGTGGCCATGGCGAGCGGGAAGTTCCACGGGGTGATCAGCAGGCACGGGCCCACAGGCTTCTTGGTGACCAGCAGACGGGACTTCCCGTCCGGGGACACCGAGTATCGGCCGAACGCACGGACGGCTTCCTCGGAGAACCAGCGCAGGAATTCGGCGCCGTAGGTGACCTCGCCACGGGCCTCGGCCAGCGGCTTGCCCATTTCCAAGGTCATCAGCAGCGCGAAGTCCTCGGCCCGCTCGGTAACTAGCTCAAACGCCCGGCGCAGGATCTCGCCGCGTTCACGGGCAGGGACCTTCGCCCAGGAATCCTGCGCGGCGGCGGCCGCGTCAAGGGCGGCCATGCCGTCCTCGGGGCCCGCGTCAGCGATGCTCAGCAGGACCTTGCCCGTGGAAGGATCCTCGACGTCGAAGGTCTTGCCCGACGCCGCGGGACGCCACTCGCCGTTGATGAGCAGGCCAGTGGGAACAGATGCGAGCAGTTCGCTTTCGCGCTCTGCGGTAACAGTGGACTGTGCAATAACAGACACGGTGACTCCCTCGTCAGCAATTGGGGTTGCGGGTTGTTCAGCTCCTGCAGCGGACGTGGTGCCCGCTGCCTTCGGCTTTCTTGGCTGGTTTAATGCCACGGTACTGCCCGCGTCTCTCCAATGTCTACGCATGCGCGCACTACAGGTGAGCCCATCCGCTGTGCACCTGCACAGCCCAAGCCGCCTTGGAATTAGCGCGCTGCGAGCACCGCTGCGTAAAGCTCCCGCTTGCTGACTCGAGCCTCCTCGGCCACGGCGGCCACGGCGTCCTTGAGCCGGAGGCCCTGCGAAACCAGCTCGTTGACGGCGGCCACAATATCCTCCGGTGTTCCCGGAGCCTGCTCCGGCGCGCCACCCACAACCACGGCGATTTCACCGCGGACCTCGTTGGTCTCCGCCCACTGGAGCAGTTCACGCAAGGATCCGCGAATGACTTCCTCATACGTCTTCGTCAGCTCGCGGCACACGGCTGCTTTACGGTCCGGCCCGAACCGTTCATGCAGCGCCCGGAGCATGGGTTCCAGCCGGTGGGGTGCTTCGAAGAAGACCATGGTGCGGCGTTCGGCGTCGAGATCCGCCAGCCGCGATGCCCGCTCCCCTGCCTTGCGCGGGAGGAACCCCTCAAAGCAGAAGCGGTCGGTGGGGAGGCCGGAGAGTGCCAGCGCGGTGAGCACCGCGGAGGGGCCGGGAACGGCGGTGACCGTGAGCCCCGCCGCCACGGCGCCCTCAACCAGGCGGAACCCGGGATCGGAAACCGCCGGCATGCCGGCGTCCGTCACCATGACAATCGTCTTGCCCGAACGGACCTGGTCCAGTAGCTCTGCTGTCTTGGTGGCCTCGTTGTGCTCGTGGTAGCTGACGACCCGTCCGCTCACGGTGACGTCAAGGCTCTGCACCAGCCGGTGCAGGCGCCGGGTGTCCTCGGCGGCAACGATGTCGGCGGAGCCCAGCAGTTCGATGAGCCTGGCCGAAGCGTCGCCCACGTTGCCGATGGGCGTGGCCGCCAGGATGATGCGCCCGTGACGGTCGCTGGAAATGTCCGGCCCCGAGTCCGCGGCCGGTTCGGAGGTGCTGGTCTGCGGCTTGCTCGGTTCGTGGTCCACATGTCCAGCCTACTGCCGGCCAGCGGCCCCGCGGCACAAGTCCCCGCGGAAGGAAGACCCTGCAGAACGACTTGGCAAAATGACCCCTGCAGAAGACGCACGGCGGCAGAAGGCAGCAAAAGGTAGCATGGGCACGTGACGCAGACCTCCGTGCGGCCTGACGCGGCCGGTTCAGCCAGTACACCGGCTTCCGCCGCACCCGAGGGCCGCGGCCTCGAGGGTCACGGCTGGATCAGCCGGCCCTCGGAGGCGTTTAACGTCGAAGCCCTGAGCCAACGGCTTATCGGCGGCATCCGCAGCTGGCGCGATTACCCGCCGTCCCTCAGGCTCTGGTTCTGGCTGGTCCCGGCACTGACCGCCGCGGTGGGCGGAGTCCTGCGGTTCGACCGCCTGGACATGCCGCGGAGCCTGGTCTTCGATGAGACGTACTACGTCAAGGACGCCTACTCGCTCCTGGTCAGCGGCTACGAGCGGAGCTGGCCGGACAAAGCCAACGACTCATTCGTCGCGGGCAACCCGGGGGTGCTCCTGACTACCCCGGAATACGTGGTCCACCCGCCTGTGGGCAAGTGGATGATCGCCGCGGGCATGTGGCTGTTCGGCCCGGACAACCCTTTGGGCTGGCGCTTTTCAGCGGCGCTGACGGGCACGCTGTCCGTTGCGCTGCTCGCGCTGATCGCCCAAAAACTCTTCCGGTCCGTGGTGCTGGGGGCAGCAGCGGGGCTGCTGCTCGCCGTCGACGGCCACCACCTGGTCATGTCACGCACATCGCTGCTGGACATCTTCCTCATGTTCTGGATCCTGGCTGCCTTCGGGGCGCTGCTGATGGACCGCGACGACGGCCGCCGCCGGCTGGCGGTCCGCCTGGCCCGGCAGGCGGCCGCCTCTCCCTTCGGGAGACCGTCCCGGCTGCAGCTCCTGAGCGGGCCCTGGCTTGGTATCCGGTGGTGGCGTGTCCTCGCGGGTGTCTGCCTCGGCCTCGCCGTCGGCACCAAGTGGTCGGCGCTCTTCTTCATCGCCGGCTTCGGCCTCCTGACCGTCTTCTGGGACCTGAGTGCGCGCCGGACCGCGGGCATCCGGAGCTGGATCAGCGCGGGAATCATCAAGGACGGCCTCTTTGCGTTCCTCAGCATCGTCCCGGTGGCCGCGGTGACCTACGCCGCCACCTGGACGGGATGGTTCCGGTCTACAGATGCATACTACCGGCAATGGGCCAGAACGAATCCCAGCGCTGAATGGGGCTGGCTCCCGGACTCCGTGCGGTCCCTCGCGCACTACCACCTGGAGGCCTACAAGTTCCATCAGGGGCTCAGCTCGGAGCATCCCTACGAGGCGAGCGCGTGGAGCTGGCTGGTGATGGGCAGGCCAACGTCGTTCTACTATGAATCCCCCAAGCAAGGCTCCCCCGGCTGCGATATTGCCCACTGCACATCGGCCATCCTTTCGGTGGGAAACCCGCTGATCTGGTGGGCTGCCACCGTTTCCCTGGCGGTACTGCTCTTCTGGTGGGCAGGCCGCAGGGACTGGCGGGCCGGCGCCGTGCTGGCGGCGGTGGGGTCCGGCTACCTCCCGTGGTTCCTGTATCCGGAACGCACCATGTTCTTCTTCTACGCCGTGTCCTTCGAGCCGTTCCTGATCCTCGCCCTCGTGTACTGCCTCGGCCTGGTCCTGGGCCGAAGGACTGACCCGCTGTGGCGCAGGCGGTCAGGACTCTACGGGGTGGTCCTGTTTGTCGTCGGGGCGGTGCTGCTCTCGGCCTTCTTCTATCCCGTGTGGACTGCCGAGATCATCTCGTACCAGGACTGGCGGATCAGGATGTGGATGCCTTCCTGGATCTGAGGCACGATTGCTTCGAGCAGCTGTACGGCTGACTGGCCTCGCTGCTGAAAGCCTTAGAGTCGAACTGGCCGGTCTTCACCTGATGGCGTTTCGGCGTCTGTTTCCGGGTCCGCGGCATCGTTTTTCCGGGACTTTTTGACGGCCTTCGGCAGGCCGCGGCGGCGCCGCGTGGGCCACGTCAGGATCAGCGTAACCACCGCAGCGACCAGGACAAGCCCCGCGATGACGATGCCGGCGTCGACCCAGAACTGTCCGGGGAACAGCCGGATAAGCGTGTCCTCCAAGGCAAACGTCCAGGTACCGTTGGCGAAGAAAATCCGGTGGAATTCGGTGAAGAACTGTTCCCACCCCAGCACGGCCAGCACGCCGAGGCCGATGATGATCGCCAGCGTGACGATGGAACCGGCGAACAGGCCGCGCCGAACCCCGCCCGTGCTGCGGCGGCGAAGGTAAATGATGGCTGCGATGCTGACCAGCGCCAGGAGCGCTCCGGCGCCGAACGCCGATAGGATGACGAGCTTGACGTCGGCCATGTGGCTGACTTCGCCGTCCTTGAAGAGCTTCTCCCCGCTGCGGTTCACCAGCTCGCCCAGGTACCGGGGCCCCGACCAGTTACTCAGGTAATCCACGGCGTAGGATCCGTAGGTCATGCGGTCGTCGGAATTGAAGCCATAGCCGTCGCCCGGAAAGCCCGGGCGGTGGTACTCCGCCCAGAGAAAGAGAGGACTTGTCACTGCGCGCACGGCAAGGACCAGGAGGATCACGGGGTAGAAAACAGCCAGCAGGACCTGCATGACGCGCGGCAGCACCGGCTTGGCGTTCGCCGCCTGCTCGCGCTCCGCGTTGCGCCGCTCCACGTCTTCGCGCGGAGGGCGGATCTGGAGGGCCGAGGTTGGCAGCGGTTCGCTGAAGTGGGCGCCTGAGGCGGGCCCGGATGCTGGTGGGGCGGTGTCCGGCGCCTCAGCCGTGGCATTGTCCGCAGCGGCAGCCTCGGCTGCTTTGCGGTCGGCCCTGCTGCCTGGCTGGGCTGGTTCGTCCCGCGCCTGGTCTTCACGGCGGCTGCTGCCTTCGGTGGCTGCGTCGTCCATGGCTGCGTTCGCGGGGACTGCGTCGTTGCGGGTTTCATTCCCGCGGTCCGAGAGGCCGCGCCCTTCGGCCGGCCGGGACGACGGGGCAGCCGTCATCCATTCGAACGCCGGCTCGTCTGAATCGTTGGCAGGATCAATCGCAGGATCGTCGGCTCCCGGCTGCGGATCCAGCTGCGGATCGAGCCGTCCGGACGGGGTCGGAGTATTGTCGTTCACTGCAGCTTCACTTCCGTAGGCGTCCGCGCTCCGGGTCGAGACCAGGCAACGCTGTGTATCTCCTGAAGAGCCTACCGTCAGGCACTCCGGCACGGCGAGGTGACACCCGCGCAGCCGGAATCATGCCGCTATTTCGTTATAACCCGCGAGGCTGCCTGGCGGCGGATGCCGTCGGCTAGCGCTTGGAGTACTGCGCCCAGGGAATGTTCCAGTCCCCGTAACCCTCGAGCGGTTCAACGGGTGCCGCGCCGGTGTTGAGTACCTGGACCACGTCCCCTGTCTTCATGTTGTTGAAGAACCACACGGCGTCTGCGGGCAGCAGGCCCACGCAGCCGTGCGACACGTTGGACACTCCCACGTAACCCCACGCAGATTCGAGGGCCTGGTGGACGTACACCCCGGAGGATGTGAGCCTGTTGGCGTACTCCACGGTGAGGGGCGGGTAGTAGCCTTTGTCGCCGGGTTTGAGGCCGATGCTCCCGGCGTTGAACTTGGAGCGGCGTTCCTGCTCCATGATCACCGCGAAGCCGGAAGGTGACAGCCAGTCGGAACCGCCCAGGGTGACGGGAGCTGTCTTCACGAGCTTCCCGTCGAAGTACACCTTCATGGTTTTCGTGTTGTCGTCCACCACGGCCAGCCTCTGGGGTCCCACCTTGAACTGCACTTTGGCATTGAAGTTGCCAATCATGTGGTTGCCGAAATCAACGCCGAAGAGCTTCATGTCCAGGGCGACCCGGCTGTTGGACGCCCAGAACTTTTCGGGGCGGATGCGCACGCGCTGGTCCGAGTACCAGTGCCAGGCCACGGGCTGCTTGGACGAAACAGTGATCTTGACGGCCTTCTCCACGGCCGCCTTGTTGGCAACTGGCTCGCTGAAGACGATGTCGATGGGCTGCCCCGATCCGACGGTGGTGCCGTTCTCCGGGTACACGGCGGCATCCGCCTCGTTGGCGCTTTCGACGGTGGTGAACGTCTGCGCCTTCCTGGTCTCCCGGCCCGCCTGGTCAACGATCGTGAAGCTGTAGCTGTACGCCGTGTTGAACTGGAGGGGATCCAGGGTGGTCCAGGTGGTGCCATCGGCGCTCACGCTTCCTTTGACCGGCGCGCCTCCCGCCGTCGCGGCCAGGACAACGTCCTTGACCTTGCCGTTTACGGCTTTGACTGAGGGTGCCACGGCGGGATTGACGCTCTTCGCGCCGTCGGTGGGGGTCACACCAAGTTCCACGGCCTTGACCACAGGGGCAGCGAGGCCCGGCTCGTTGCGGACCGGGGTGGAGGCCTCGGATTCCGGCGCGGGGTTGGCCCACCCTGGCGCGGTGGCGACGCCGATTCCGCCGGCCGCGACAGCAGCGCAAATCGCAGCGACCGCGAGGATCTTGCCGATCTTACGGGTGCTCTTTTCCGTCATGACTGGTTCTCCATGTCCCCCGCCGGGCCGCCAATCGGCGTCCATCCCTGTGCCCAGCAGAAACGCTGACCAGTCAATTTTATCGCACAGGAGGGCCGCGCCCGTCCGGGCGGCGCGGCAGGCCTTCGTGCCGGGAGGCCCGCTCAGGGCTCCCGGCACGAAGGTCCAGCAATCAGAACGACCGGGCAATCAGAACCGGTTCGAGTCTCAGTACCGGTAGTGCTCCGGCTTGAACGGGCCGGCCACGTCCACGTCGAGGTAGTCCGCCTGGTCCTTGGACAGTTCCGTCAGTTCGACGCCCAGGGCATAGAGGTGCAGTCGTGCCACCTTCTCGTCAAGGATCTTCGGCAGGACGTAAACCTTGTTTGCGTACTCCCGCTCCCCCTCAGGCTGGTCCTTCTTGGTGAACAGCTCAATCTGGGCGATCGTCTGGTTGGCGAACGAGTTGCTCATGACAAACGACGGGTGGCCTGTGGCATTGCCCAGGTTCAGGAGCCGGCCTTCTGAAAGGACGATGATGGACCTGGCATCGGAACCTGCCGGGGCGTCGCCTTCGAACACCCACTCGTGGACCTGCGGCTTGATCTCAACTTTTTTGATTCCGGGCACCCGGCCGAGGCCGGCCATGTCGATCTCGTTGTCGAAGTGGCCGATGTTGCCAACAATGGCCTTGTTCTTCATTCCGATCATGTGTTCGGCCATGATGACGTCTTTGTTGCCCGTGGTGGTGATGAAAATGTCTCCCTGAGCCAGGACGGACTCGAGCTTGGCCACCTGGTAGCCGTCCATGGCGGCCTGCAAAGCGCAGATGGGGTCGATCTCGGTGACGATCACCCGGGCTCCCTGGCCGCGGAGCGCCTCGGCGGCGCCCTTGCCGACGTCGCCATAACCGCAGACGACGGCGACCTTGCCACCGATGAGGACGTCGGTGGCCCTATTGAGGCCGTCCGGCAGGGAGTGGCGGATGCCGTACTTGTTGTCGAACTTGCTCTTGGTCACGGAGTCGTTGACGTTGATGGCCGGGAAGAGCAGCTTGCCCTGTTCCGCCAGCTGGTAGAGACGGTGCACGCCAGTGGTGGTCTCCTCGCTGACGCCGTGGATGCCGGCGGCGAGCCGGGTCCACTTCTTCGGGTCCTCGGCAAGGGTCCTGCGCAGGACATCCAGGACGATGGCGTATTCCTCGGGGTCGTTCGCTGCGGCGGCCGGAACGGCGCCGGCTGCCTCGAACTCGACGCCGCGGTGCACCAGCAGCGTGGCGTCGCCGCCGTCGTCGAGAATCATGTTCGGACCCAGCTCGGGGTTCGTGTCGGCGCCCGGCCAGGTGAGGATCTGCTCGGCCGTCCACCAGTATTCCTCAAGGGTTTCGCCCTTCCAGGCAAAGACCGGAACACCCTGGGGGGCTTCGACGGTCCCCGTGCCCACGACTACGGCGGCGGCGGCCTCGTCCTGGGTGGAGAAGATGTTGCAGGATGCCCAGCGGACCTCTGCCCCGAGTGCGGTGAGGGTCTCGATGAGGACGGCGGTCTGAACGGTCATGTGGAGCGAGCCGGCGATCCGCGCACCCTTCAGCGGCTGGCTCGGCCCGAATTCCCTGCGGAGCGACATGAGCCCCGGCATTTCGTGCTCGGCGAGGCGGATCTGGTGGCGGCCGGCCTCTGCCAGGGAGATGTCGGCAACCTTGTAATCGAGAGTCATGGGAGTCCTTTGCTGTATCCGGCGTCTTGCCTTCTGCGGTGCGGGCTGGAGTTTCAGGCTGGGGGCGCGGCCGGAGTCTTGAGGCCGGCAGTTTCGGGGCTGGCAGTTTCGGGGCTGGCGGTTTCGGGGCTGGCGGTTTCGGGGCTGGGGGCGGGGCCGTCATGCTGGTCTGACCGGGCGGCGTTCGCCGCGGCGAGCAGTTCCGGGGGAAGAAGCAGCGGAATGCCGTCCTCGATGGCGTAGCGCAGCTTTTCGCCGCCCTCTGCCGCCGCCGTCGACACGAGTTCCTCGCCCTCCTGCGTCAGGGCCGAGCCTGTGACCGGGCACCGCAGGACGGACAACAGTTCGGGACTGATCTTTGGCATGGTTGATGCTCCCTGCTGGGCGAAGGCGCGCTGTGGCTGACGGATTTGCAGCTTCCAGCCTACCGCCAGTTGCGGTTCAGGACGGTTCGCGCAGTATGCGGAGGTGGCCGCGGCGCACGCCCTCCGCCCCGGCGGGCGCCTCGAGCGCGGAATGGGCGCCGCGCTGCCCCTGCGAGGTTCCGGAGGCAGCCGGCCGGGATGCCGCCTCACGCACGGCGTCGGCCAGGGCAAGCAGGTCGTCGGGCCCGGGCTGCGGCGGCTGGGACGGCATGGCAAGGCGCAGGACTTCCCAGCCCCGCGGAACGGTCAGTGAACCCGCGTGCTGCGCGCAGAGGTCGTAACAGTGCGGCTCGGCGTAGGTGGCAAGCGGTCCAAGGACCGCCGTGGAATCCGCGTATACGTACGTCAAAGTGGCCACCGCGGACTGGCGGCAGGCTGACCTGGAACATTGACGGATAGCACCCACGACATCACAGACTACTCCGGGTGCGGCGCGAATTCCGACATTGACGGCGGACGCGCCACGGCCGTGCCGCCCGGCGTGGATTATGTCGCGCAAATCATCCGGCGGGTTTAGAGTCGGTATATGCAGTCATCGCACCATGATTCGGGTTTTACGGTCCGGTTGGCTGACCCCGGGGCTCCCAAGGAAGCCGCCGGCCCGGCCGCCGGGCGGAGCTTTGCGCGGCGGAGGCGCAACCGCCATGGACGGGGACTTCGCGGCGAGCTGTTGCTGCCCACGCTTCCCGCCTACCGGACGCGCTCTGACCGGTTCGACGAACTCGTCATGGACTCCGCCCAGCGGCTCCACGACATCTGGGGAAAGACGCTCGACGGCGTGCGGTTTGCGGTCGACGAAATCCCGCCGAACCTGGAGCAGCTGGTGGCCGACGGTTCGCCCGCTCCGATGGGCTGCTACACGCCCGCCACGGAGGACGAAGGGCCGGTCATCACGCTGTACCGCCGGGTTGTCGAGCAGGGGTGCCCGGTCCGGGAGGAGCTGCAGGACCTGGTGCACGATGTCGTGGTGGAACACACCGCCGAAATGCTGGGTGTGGCGCCGGAAACCCTGGACCCCGTCTACCGGCGGCGCTACTGACCCTTAACGGCGCAGGCACGCGGCCCGGCCCCGTTCCGACTAGTATCCCAGCTTGACCGGCACCTTTTCCTGGCCCTCTGCACCTGGCGTTATGGCGACAGTGGCGACGTCGTTCCTGTCTTCCTGTTCGAGGAGCACGGTGCCGTAGGCTGCACCGCCGGCTGCCGAAACCACGTAGGCGACGACCGGCGACTTCCCAATCCGGTCCGGCACCGTCAGGGACGTGGTGGTTCCGCCGGCGATATCCGCGGTAGCCGCCGGACGGACTTTACCGTCGGCCGTAATGGGTGTGTAGGAGATGGTGGCGCGGTCTTCCAGCGCACCGAAGACCAGGAACCGCTCGCCGCCACCGGGAACCGGGACTATGTGCTGACTGCCGAGCCTGCCGGTTGACGGAGCCCACGCGAAATCCAACGTCTGGGCGGTCTTCAGCCCGCGGCTGACGCGCGCCGCGGCCGCGATGGCCACATCCGAACTCGCGGAGACCGTGTACTGCCCCGCCGGAACGCCGGCCAGCGGGACCTCAGTCACGGTGCCTGCCTTGGCGGTGACAACTCCGCCGCCAGGCAGCGCTTTCTGTCCGCCGCGGCCGAAGAGCTTGACTTCAACCACGGCGTCCACGGGTCCCGGCACCGTGATCTGCAGGGACGGTGCGGCGTCGCCGAAGCCACGGGACTTCGTGAGCGATTCCAGTCCGCCAGGATCCTGGATGTCGATTCCCGTCATGACCTGGAGGGATGAGGGTGCCGCACCCGGAGCTATGAAATCGACCCCGCCAGGCGTCAGCCCCCGCAACACACTCTGCTGGATGAAGGCGCTCACGGGGCCGCCGGTGCTGCGGGCGTGGATGCTCAGCCGCTCCTGGCCGGGAGCGAGGCCGGCGAGCACAATGGACCGCGTGGTTCCCGGTGCGACCAGGAGCCCGCGGCTGCCGGGAGCCTTGATCTGCCCGTCCTTGCCGTAGAGTTCCAGGCTGACCGTGGCCGGAGTCGTTGACGCGTTGGTGAGATGGAGGACGCTGCTGCGACCCACCGCCGTATTGGCGCCTGCCAGCCAAAGGTCATTCAGCGGCGCCTGGCACGCGGCGGCGGCCAGCCCCTGGAGATCGCCGTCCGTTGCCGAGTAGCTCATCACTCCGGCGGCAGCTGCCTGCCGGTTGCCCAGGGCGTCGGCGCTCAGGACACTGACGTCCTTCACGCTCCGCTGGGCGATGGTTCCGGCAAGCTGCGCCGAGGCTCCGGCGGGAGCCGTTGCGGAGCCGGGGTCTTTCGCGATCCGCACCAGCTCGGAGCCATCCAGTGCCGACAGTCTGCTGCCCGGGAGCAGTGCCCCCGCCGCACCGACAACCGCCGCGGATACACTGCTCCTTGCCGTAGCGGACTCGGGCCTGAACTGCGGGTCGGTACCCACAGGCGTCCCCTCGAGCAGCTTCGCCGGGCCGGGGCAAACGTCCTGGCTGCTTCCGGCCGGAACGGACGCCAGTGGAACTTCCAGCTGCCGGTTGCCTGCAGGCTGCGGCGCAAGCGAGGCTGCCGCCACCATGCCGCCCCCGGCCGCAACAATCGCTGCCGCCGACAGCAAGCCGGCCACCATTCCCCGGCGGGCGGGCCGGCCGCCCTTTTTCGCTTGTTTGGGACCGCCCTTTTTCGCTTGTTTGGGCCCGCCCTTTTTCGCTTGCTGGGGCCCGCCCTTCGCCGGTTTGGGTTCGCCCTTTTTCGCCGGCGCGGGCCTCTCCCCGGTTCGGGCTACGGAACCTTCTGTGAACTCAGGTGCAGGTGCCGGCGCTGCCGGTGTGCCGCCGTCGTTCTCTGTGTTAAGCATTCTGGTTTTCCTTACGCAGGGAGCCTTCGTCCCTGGACAGGCCGGTGTGGGGGCGCCGGGCCGGCATGGGCAGCGCCAGCAGGACGGTCAGGCCGATCACCCCGGCCTGGATGATACCCGCCCAGAGCGCCCAGGGGTTGTCGTAGCGGACCGTCACGTGACCGGCTTGCGGGGGCAGCGTAAAGGCCTGCGACCAGCCGGATGTTGTGGAGGTCAGTTTCCGCCCGTCGAGCCAGGCGGTCCAGCCGGGATCCGCGCGTTCGGCGAGGACCAGCAGCCTGCCTTCCGGCCCCTTCGGCACGGCCGTGTCCACGCCGGTCAGCCCGGACGGAAGAAGGTTGGTGGTGGCGCCCTTGCCGTCAACGACGCGCACGCGGTGTGCAACGTCGGCTGGCTGCAGGACGGCCTGGTTCAGCGGACTTACCCGCCACAGCCAGCCGGAGTCCGTCGGGCCCACAGCCACGAGGCCGGGAACGGCGTCCATGCGGCTCGCTGTCAGCTGGGCTGCGGTGTCGGCAGACCGCAGGACCACGAATCCCACACCGAGTTGTTCGAGTTCGGGCCGCGGATCCACTCCGTGGCCGGCAACCACTGTGGCCACGGTGGTGCGCAGCGCGGCGGTCACCTCGTCATCATCGCGGACCGATTCTTCGCCCGGGTTGCCCCGGATGTTGCGGGCCGACGCGATGGCGGACAGGCCATCGAGGGTGGTGCCTCCGCCCCGCATGAGCGAGGCGTCGTAGCTTTCGTCCTCGCCGATGCTGATCAGCAATGTACGTGTCTGCTCCGGCCCCTCGCCCCGGTCAATCGCCGTGGCCGGCAGCGTCCGCGGATCGGCAGCATCCACCCTCCGGGGAGTTCCCAGGCCGGGCGTCTCCGCCACGCCCGCGGCCGTGGCCGTGGCCGCAGGCTGGAGCACGTTCTGGGCTGTCCACGCGGCGAGTCCGGCCAGCGGTCCGGCCAGCAGGAGAACCATGGCCAGTGCGGTTGCGGAACGCGCCAGGACTGCGCGTCTTCCGCGGCCTTGAGCAGCCTGGCCGGCCGTGAAGCCCGCGGCTGGACTGGAATGCGCAGAGACGGAGAAGAGCCCTTCCCCGCCGATGAGCGCAGCGCCCAGGAAGGCGAACATGGCGGCCGAGACCGCCGGACCGGGGAACGGCGCCACGAGTGCCTCCGCGGTGGCGCCCGTGGCCACGTGGGCGGACAGCCAGCCGCCCGCCAGCACGATCAGGGCAGCCACCCACAGGGCGCGGGCAACGCGGGTGCGCCGGGACGGAATAACCAGTGCGGCCACGGCCAGCGCCAGCACGGGAGCCCCGACCAGGAGGGCGAGCAACAGGGCCCACGGCACGGGGCCATCCGCGAAAAGTCCAAGCCCTGACAGCCCGTCCGCTGCCTCAAAGCTCAGCGGCTGGCCAAGAACCTGCTGCCAGAGCGGAGCAGCATCGAAGCCCAGCGGAAGTCCGGGATCCGCAAGGAGGGCGCGGGGACGGTCCAGCGTGGACAGGGCAAAGGGTATGAAGAGCGCGGCGCTGGGCAGGAGAGCCCACCACAGGGTACGACCCCTCCCCCGCAGCAGGAAGCCCGCAAGGACAATGACGACGACGGCCGGCACCAGCAGGGACGGCGCCGCAGCGGTAACTACCGCCAGGGAAAGTCCGGCCGCTGCCGCCGCCGTCCACGACGGCGTCCCGTTGATGCCCGGCTTCAGCGGAGGCTTCTCCATGAAACGCCGGTCGGTTGGGGCGGGCAGGGAAAAGCGGCCGCGTCCAAGGGCCGTCCCCGTGGCTCGCAGCAGCGCGAGGACAAGCAGCGGCAGCATGAGGTGAGCGAGGAGGGCCCCGATGCGCCCCTGGTTCAGTGCAATCTGTAGGGCCGGGGCGCCTGCCCATACCAAGGCGGCCGCCAGCCGGAACCTGCGGAGTGAGGTCAGGGCGCCGGCGGCGAACCAGGCAGTGAGCCCGGACAGTGGCATGGCCAGCAGGAGCAGCCAGACGATGGCGCCGTTGGCGTTGCCGCCGCCCAGCACGCCCAAAACCCAGAGGACGTAGCCGAACGGGTCGCCGTGGCCGGGCAGCCCGGCCCCCAGCCCGATCCACCAGCCGGATGCCCGGTGCCAGATGTCTTCGAGCCGGGATGAAACCGGCAGCAGGGCGCCGCCGGCCACGGCGTCGGCCCGGAAGAGCCCTGCCAAACCTGCAAAGGACGCGGCGCTGGCGAGGATGACGGCGGCGAGGGCCCCGTTGCCTATCCAGCCCCGTTCGTTGGTGGAGAGTGCGGCGAAGTCGTCGGTCGAGTCGCCGGTGGGCTGCTCCGCCAGCGAATCGGCTACGTTTCCCTCAGCCTGTGCGTCGTCAGCGCCAAACGCCTCCATGAGGGAGCGCCGGTGGCTCCACACCTCGCGCCGTTCCGTCTGCAGTTTGTTCACCAGAGACCGCGGGACACGGCGCGTGCGTGCGGCATTCCGGCGGCCGCGGAAAACAGCTGCCGGACGGCCCAGCGCGGCGGCCGTGGCCACGAGCTGGGAGAAACCGTGCCCTGGGTCCTTGACCGCGATACTGAAGACCAGTTTGAAGATGCTGCCGAGGAGTGCGGCCACCGCATGCACGGGAACCAGCCACAGCGGGGCGTGCTTGAGCCGGAGATGAACCTGCGCCCGGCGCGCAGCCGAGGCATTGCCCAGAGCGTGGGGGCGGTGCGACACGTGGAACATTTTCGCGCTCGGAACCACTACCACCCGGTGACCGGCAAGGCGGTTACGCCAGCAGAAGTCGACGTCGTCGCCGGTACCGGGCAGGGCGGGATCAAACCCCTTCAGGAGCTCCCAGACGTCGCGCCGGACCAGCATGCCGGCAGAGTTGACGGCGAAAGTGTCAGAACGGCCGTCGTATTGGCCCTGGTCGAGCTCATCGGCCTCGATCAGGGTGAGGCGTTCGGCCCAACGGCTCGTGGAAAGGCCGACGTCGATCAGCCTGCGTTTTGCGTCCCAGTCCAGCTGCTTACAGCCGGCCACGGTGACTGACGGCGCACGCTCCACGGCGTGGAGCAGCTCGGCCAGCGCCTCGGGGGCGGGTGCGGCGTCGTCGTGCAGCAGCCAGATCCATTCTGAGGCCGCATCCGGGGCTTCCGCGTTCCACGGCGCCAGGGCGGCCAGCCCGGCCGTGACGGCGACGCCCATTCCCGTCTTGCCCGCACTGATGCCGGTGACGTTGGGGGCGCCGAGCGCCCGTTCAAGGAGGGCAGCCGAATTGTCCTGCGAACCGGTATCAACGCCGATGGCCAGATCTGCCGGCCGGGTCTGACCTGCCAGTGCCGCCAGGGTCCTGGGGAGATAGGCACTGCCGTTGTGGGCAACCACAACGGCAGTGACGTGTACTTCCTGAAGAATTAGACTGCCCGCTTCCTCAGCCGACGGCGCTCACGCTCGGAGAGGCCTCCCCAAATACCGAAACGCTCATCATTCGCCAAAGCGTATTCAAGGCACTGCGACCGCACGTTGCAGGCGCCGCAAACCTTCTTCGCGTCCCTCGTGGAGCCGCCCTTCTCCGGAAAAAACGCTTCAGGATCAGTCTGCGCGCACAGCGCATCCGTCTGCCAGCCGAGCTCGCCTTCGTCGTCGAAGTCCTGCTGAAGGGGCAGACCGATCCACACGGGCTGTGCGAGCGTGCCGGCGCCGGGGTTCCGGAGCTCCATGGGCGGATCGTTGAGATCCTCATCCTGCTCCGGGCTTCCACCCAGCAGCGCCTCGTGCGCCGCAAGGAAGGCGGTGGCCTGGTCCTGCAGGGACGAGGCGGTGTCCAGGTTATACCGCTCGGCGGCGTCCGGATCAGCCGGATCTACGTACCAATCGCTTGGCACGCCGCGTGAACGGTATTTTGCCGTGGCCTGGCCGGCCACAACGGCATCTTCATGGATACGCTCTTGCCCCATGGCGTCCCCTCCTGAATTGTGCAGCCTGCCGGACACTCAGGGCACTAGGTTTGTGTGCCCGAGACTTCGCGGTGGCTTTCGATAACTAATTACACGCGTGTAACTAGGGGGAGTCAAGCCGCGAGGAATAATAATCAACTCCGGACCCGATCAGGTGCCGCGCCACGCCCGGGAATTTTTTCCGCAGTCCATGGCCGACACGCCTGAAATTTGACAGCAAGCTTACTACCTGGCATAAAATCTGCGCAATTCCGCGGAAAACGGGAGATGAATACGGGTTAACGCAAATGACGTTAGAAAGTCTTATGTGTCGCAGATCATAGATCGCCTTGAACCTGACGTCTTCGGTGGTGCCCGGAAAGCACCGGGCACCCGGTGGACACGGGCGACGTGCGTGGCAAGATGAAGCCATGAATATCCCGGCCACTGATCTGATGACGGCCCTGCGCTCGGGCCACTCAACGTCACCCCGCCTGACCTGGTACGGCCCGGACGCGGAACGCGTGGAACTCTCCGGCCGCGTTCTGGATAACTGGGTGGCCAAGACGAGCAACCTGCTGCAGGACGACCTCGACGCCGAACCCGGCATGCGTCTCCGGCTGGACCTCCCGGCGCACTGGAAATCCATCATCTGGGCCCTCGCCGCTTGGCAGCTGGGGATGGAGGTCGTTCTGGACGACAACGGCGCGGACCTGCTCGCAACTGACGATCCGGCACAGGCCGGAGAAGGGTTCGACGCCGTGGTTGCTGTGCCGCTTCCCGCCCTGGCAATGAGGTGGCCCGGTGATTTGCCCTCCGGTGTGATCGACTACGCGGCGGAGGTCCGGTCGCACGGTGACGTCTTCATGGCGCACAACGACCCCGATCCGGGGCATCCGGCAGTCCGGAGCTCGAGCGGGGCGGCCGTGCGCCACGCGGAACTACTGGACAGTTTCGCGGCCGGCCACGAGTCCGGCACCAGACTGCTCGTCCGCGCAAGCGACGGGCTGGAGGCGGCCCTGGCCAACGCGCTCGGTGCATGGAAGAACGACGGTTCAGTGGTGCTGGTGCACGGGGACGTGGAACTCACTGACAAACTGCTCGCCGCGGAACGGGTCCACGGGGACTGAGGGAAAAGCGCCGGCCGTCTGGTCCGGCGCCGTCTAATCCCCCGCTGCTTAATCCTGCCGGGCGGAGACTTCCGGATCCTCTGCCGCCGGCTCGGGCTGCCCCGCAGCCGGATGGTTGGCATGGTGGTGGCCTTCGATGAGCTCGTGGTCGTGCGAGAACTCCGGCTCCTGGTCCAGCTCCTGGTTGAACACAAGGAACCTGTAGGCGAAGAACCGGACCACTGTTGCCACCAGGATTCCGACCACACCGGCCGCGAACAGCATGTTCTTGTCGGTGACACCCATCGAATACTTGGCCAAGGCAGTAAAGCCGGTGGAGATGCCGATGCCGATGCCGTTAATGAGGATGAACATCAGGAATTCCCGGAGGACATTGGCCTGGCGGCGGTGGCGGAAAGTCCACAGGCGGTTGGCAATCCAGGAAAAGATTGTGGCAACGGTGGCACCCACGAACCGGGCTTTGGCCTCGCTGTCCGTCATGGGACCGTGCATCAGGTAGAAGGTCAGGCCGTTGTCAATGACGAACGCCACACCGCCGACGGCACCGAATTTCGCCACCTCGCGCCAGAAAAGCGAGGCTAGTCCCCGGATGCGCTCTGCAAGTGTGTTAATCATGACCCTCCGTGGCCGTATGAATAGTGGGGCCGATGGGCCAAAGTCCCATTTTAGCCCGGATTGCTGGGAGCGGCCCCAACCAGGCTGCAGCCAGCGGCTCCCCCTTGCCCTGTCCCGCCGTAGAATTTCGGGACTTTCCCGGGCTTCACTGCCATGAAAGCCGGTAACCCCGTTCCTTTTCTGTAGGCTGAGACTTGTGACTTTTCCAGTAATCGGCGTGGTTGGCGGCGGCCAGCTTGCGCGCATGATGGCCCCCGCCGCCACAGCATTAGGCTTCGAACTCCGCGTCCTCGCCGAAGGTGAAGACGTCTCCGCAGTATCGGCCGTGCCCAACGCGCCCGTCGGCGACTACAAGGATCTGGCTGCCCTGCTGGAGTTCTCCGAGGGCCTTGACGTCATGACCTTCGACCACGAGCACGTGCCGGCTGACCACCTGCACGCCCTCATTGCGGCGGGAGTGAACGTCCAGCCCGGCCCGGACGCACTGATCAATGCCCAGGACAAGCTTGTGATGCGCGGCGCCATCGACCGCCTCGAACTGCCGAACCCGGCATGGGCGTCCGTGGACAACGTGGACGCCCTGGTCCGCTTCGGCGACGAGACCGGGTGGCCCGTGGTGCTCAAGACGCCCCGGGGCGGCTATGACGGCAAGGGCGTGCGGATCGTCGGATCGCCCCAAGAGGCTGCGGACAGCGCCGACTGGTTCGAGGCCATGAGCCCTCTGCTGGCGGAAGCCAAGGTGGAGTTCAGCCGTGAGCTCTCTGCGCTTGTGGCGCGCACGCCGGACGGCGCATCCCGGGCCTGGCCCGTGGTCCACACCATCCAGGTTGACGGCGTGTGCGACGAAGTGATCGCTCCGGCGCAGGGCATCCCCCTCGAGGTCGCCGCGGCCGCCGAAGATGCGGCCTTGCGGATCGCCAATGAACTGGGCGTCACCGGCGTCATGGCCGTGGAGCTCTTCGAAACACCGGGGTCCGGGGCCGGGTTCCTCATCAACGAACTTGCCATGCGCCCGCACAACACCGGCCACTGGACGCAGGACGGCTCCGTCACGAGCCAGTTTGAGCAGCACCTCCGCGCAGTCCTGAACCTGCCGCTGGGAGCCACCGACATGCTCGGCACGGTCGTGGTGATGAAGAACTTCCTGGGCGGCGAGAACCAGGACCTGTTTTCCGCCTATCCAGTAGCGCTGGCCGCGGAACCCGCCGCGAAAGTCCACTGCTACGGGAAATCGGTGCGGCCAGGCCGGAAAATCGGCCACGTCAATCTCGTGGGCGCCTCCGTGGCGGATGTGCAGTCCCTGAGGCAACGGGCCACCACCGTGGCAAACATCATCCGTGACGGCAGGCTGCCTGCCGACGCGGGACCAGGCAACACCGAGGAGAACGCATGAGCCCCGAACCCGCCGCCACGCCCGGAACGGACAGCCCGTCCCCACTGGTCGGCCTCGTCATGGGGTCGGATTCGGACTGGCCCGTCATGGAGGCCGCCGCCGACGCCCTTGCGGAGTTCGGCATCGCCTTCGAGGCCGACGTCGTCTCGGCCCACCGCATGCCCACCGAGATGATCCGGTACGGCCAGACGGCGCATGAGCGCGGTCTTCGCGTCATCATTGCAGGAGCCGGCGGCGCCGCCCACCTTCCGGGGATGCTCGCCTCGGTCACGCCGCTACCCGTCATCGGGGTTCCGGTCCCGCTCAAGACCCTGGACGGCATGGATTCGCTGCTGTCCATCGTGCAGATGCCGGCGGGCGTACCGGTCGCCACCGTCTCCATCGCCGGTGCCCGGAACGCGGGCCTGCTCGCCGTGCGGATGCTGGCCTCGGGAACGGACGATCTCGCCGTCCGCCTCCGCACCGATCTTCTGGACTTCGCACAGGAACTCAATGACGTGGCCAGCCGGAAAGGCGCCAACCTCCGGCAGAAGGTCAATGAAGTCTTCTCCGAAGGAAACGTGGTTCTCCGGGGCAGCCGTTAAGGAACTCTCATGTCCAACACTGATCTGCCATCCCAGGGGCTCCTGACGGACCCCGTCCGGCATCCGGCGAGCGCGCCTGCGCCCGTCCGTACCAAGCGCGCCTTTCTGCTGATCCTCCTCACCCTGTTCGTTCCGGGGAGCGCCCAGATCGCCGCCGGGGACCGCAAGCTGGGCCGCATTGCCCTGCGGGTCACGCTGACTGTGTGGGCACTGGTCATCCTCGCCCTGGTGTTGCTGTTCACCAACCGGACACTGCTCATCAACATTGTCACCAATCCCGTGGCATCCCTGCTGATCGTCCTGGTCCTGACCGCCCTGGCGGTGGGCTGGGCGGTGCTGTTCATCAACACCCTGCGGCTGATCCGGCCCGTGCTGTTGCGGCCGCGCATGAGGCCCGTGGTCGGCGTCGCGCTGGCTCTCGCAATGGTTGCCAGCAGCGGCTCCCTCGGCTACGCGGCGTACCTGCTCAACGTCAGCCGCAACGCCATCGGCAGCATTTTCAACGCCAACGGCCCGGCCATCGACCCCGTGGACGGCCGCTACAACTTCCTGATGATGGGCGGCGACGCGGGCGCGGACCGCACGGGCCGTCGCCCCGACAGCCTGTCTGTCCTCAGCGTTGATGCCACGACCGGCAAGACGGCCATCATCTCGGTCCCCCGCAACCTGCAGAACGCCCGGTTCAGCGAGGGCTCCCCCATGCTGAAGATCTACCCCGAGGGCTACAACTGCGGCGATGAATGCCTTATCAACGCCATCAATACCGAGGTCACCAACAAGTACAAGGATCTTTATCCGGACGTTGCCGACCCTGGTGCCCAGGCCACCTTGGAAGCGGTATCGGGGACCCTTGGCATCACCGTTCAGGCCTACGTGCTCGTGGACATGGACGGCTTCGCGAAACTCATTGATGCGATGGGCGGAATCAGGATCAAGGCCGGCGGCTGGGTGCCGATCAGCGGCGACATGATCGATGAGGCCAACGGCATCCACGGCATGCCGCTGGGTTGGATTCCGGCCGGCGACCAGAAGCTGGATGGCTTCCATGCGCTGTGGTACGGGCGATCCCGGGAGTTCGTCGACGACTACGCGCGGATCCAGCGGCAGCAGTGCGTCCAGCAGGCCATGCTCAAACAGCTGGATCCTGCGACCCTCCTCTCGAAGTTCGAGGACATCGCCAACGCCGGAACCAAGGTGGTGGAATCCAACATTTCCTCAAGCCAGCTGGGCAGTTTTGTGGATCTTGCCATGAAAGCCAAAGGCAAGGACGTTAGCCGCCTCACCATTGGGCCGCCGGACTTTGCCGCATCCTTCTCCACCGTGCCAGACTTTGACGTTATCCATCAGCGGGTCAAGAAGCTGCTCAGCGACCAGAGCTCAGAGCCGTCACCTGCCGCGGCGCCCGACGACGCGCTGCAGCTGCAATACGCAGTTGGCGGCAGCGGGCTGACGGCAGCCGGACCGGCCGTACCGGTCACCAAACCGTCGCCGTCGTCGCCGTCGTCGTCGGACTTCACTCCGGTGACCACCACGCCGGAAGGTGAGCCCATCACCGAAAAGATGCTGAACCAGCTCAAGCGCGAGGGAAACGAGCAGGCTATCCGCGATCTCGTGGCCACCAACGGCCAATGCGCACCCTTGTGACAAACACCTGCTTCAAGAAAGAAGGACACCCGGCTGTGTACGAAATCGATAACGTCCTCAGGCCTTACGCCTGGGGATCTACGACGGCGATCGCCGGCCTGCTGGGCAGGCCGGAGTCGGGCGGCCCGGAAGCGGAGCTGTGGATCGGCGCGCACCCGGACTCACCTTCCCTGGCCAGCAGGCCCGACGGCACGGCCGTGGCCCTGAATGAACTTATCGCCGAGGACCCCGCTCATTTCCTGGGCGACGCCTCGGTGGCGGAATTCGGGCCCCGGCTCCCGTTCCTCGCCAAGGTGCTCGCCGCAGCAAAGCCCCTTTCGTTGCAGGTCCACCCCAGCCTTGCGCAGGCCAGAGCCGGTTTTGCCCGCGAGAATGCCGACGGCGTCCCCGCCGGCGCGGCCAACCGGAATTACAGGGATGACAACCACAAACCGGAGATGATCTTCGCGCTGACGCCGTTCGACGCGCTGTGCGGATTCCGCGAGCCGGCCAAGTCCCGGGACGTTTTCCTTCACCTGGCGGGGTGCTTGGAGCTCTCCGGATCAGGCGTTCCGGAAATCCTGACCGAGGTCATCGATGACCTGTCGCAGCCCGAGGAGCGTGCGGCGCTCCGGTCGGCGTTCGAGCGGCTGATCGCGGGCGGTGATGGCGTCACGGAGGCGACCTTAAGGGTCGTCGCGGCGCTGACCTCCGGCGCGCCCATGGCGCCGTACCAGCCGGAACTGTCCACGGTGCTGAGCCTGAACAGCGAATACCCGGGCGATCCCGGCGTGCTGATTTCCCTGCTGCTCAACCGGCTCTCGCTGGAGCCTGGCGAGGCCGTGTACCTCCCCGCCGGCAATGTGCATGCCTACCTCCACGGCCTGGGTGTGGAGGTCATGGCCTCCTCGGACAACGTGCTGCGCGGGGGCCTGACGCCGAAGTTCGTCGATGTACCGGAGCTGCTGAAGACCATCGCGTTCGAGTCGGTGGGTGTGCCCATGCTCCGCGCCGAAGTCTCAGAACTCGGCCAGGAGCTGTACCAGCCGCCCTTCCGGGAATTCCAGCTCCAAAGGATCGAGCTGCTCCCGGACGGAAGCCCGGTGCCACTGGCGCAATCGGGGGCCGCGGTGATCATCGTCACTGCCGGCTCCGTCTATCTGGACTCGCCGAAGGGCGACCTTCGGCTGAACCGCGGCGCGAGTGCCTTCCTTCCGGCAGCCCACGCCCCTGTCAACGTCCACCCCGTTTCGGGCGCCGCGGACACCGCCGTGGCCTTCGCCGTGACCACGTCGATGAAAGCCTGACCGCCGTGGAATACTTCCTGCAGAGCCAGGCGTGGGCCGACTTCCAGCGGTCCCTCGGCCGTACGGTTCACCGGCGGTCCGGCGAGGGCTGGAGCTTCCTGGCCGTTGAGGAGAAAAACCCGTCCGGGAAAGTGCTGTATGCGCCCTATGGTCCCGTGGCTGAGTCCGTCGACGCGTTTGACGCCGCGCTGGCTGAGCTCGTGGACGTGGCGAAATCCTGCGGTGCCGTTTTCGTCCGGATCGAGCCGGTGACGGCTGGCCTGGAACCGGGGACCGCCGCAGGTGCACTGAAGAGCCGCGGGCTGCAGCCTGCGCCCGTCAACCAGCAGCCCGAGCTGAGCTGGATCGTGGATCTGGACAGGGACTTCAAGGACGTGCTGGCCGATATGAAGCCCGTCAACCGGAACCTCTACCGGAACATCCACAAGAAGGGTGTGACGTTCCACGCCTCGCAGGATCCCGACGACATCCGCATCCTGCTGAACTTCCTGCACATGACGGCCAGGCGCAATGGCTTCAAACCGCAAAGCGACGAGTACCTGACCCGGGTCGCGGCGTCGCTGATGCCTGCCGGGGCGGCCACCCTGTTCGTCGCCGAATTGCACGGCGGCCCCATTGCGGCGGCGCTGGCCTATGATTCCGCAGACACGCGCACCTACGCCCACGCTGCCATGGACGACACCCACCGCAAGCTCAGCGCCGGCATTCCGCTCCTGGTCACGCTGATGGCCGATGCCAAGGACAAGGGCCTCAAGCACGTGGACCTCTGGGGCGTGGCGCCGGCTGACCAGCCGGATCACAAGTGGGCCGGCTTCACCGCCTTCAAGAAGTCCTTCGGGGGCCGGGAAATCGCCTACCCGGGAACGTGGGACCTGCCCGTCAACAAGCCCCGCTACGCGGCTTACCAGGTGGCCCGCAAGCTCCGCGAAAGACTCCGCAAAACCCTCGCGCGGACGAACACTTAGGCTTCGCGCTATGGAGTCGGTGGACTAGCTCTTGCGGGCGTAGCCTTCCCACTTGCTGGCCTGGTGCTCGCCGTCCACGAAGCGGATCGTGCCGGACTTGGAGCGCATGACGATCGACTGCGTCAGGACCTTGTCTTTGGAGTAGCGCACACCCTTGAGGAGGTCGCCGTCGGTGATGCCCGTGGCAGCGAAGTAGCAGTTGTCGCTGGAGACGAGGTCGTTCGTGGACAGCACCCGCTCAAGGTCGTGGCCGGCGTCGATGGCCTTCTGCTTTTCGTCGTCGCTGGTGGGCCACAGCCTGCCCTGGATGACGCCGCCGAGCGATTTGATGGCGCAGGCGGCAACAATGCCTTCCGGCGTTCCGCCGATGCCCATGAGCGCGTCAACGCCGGTTCCGGAACGGGCAGCTGCGATGGCGCCGGCGACGTCGCCGTCCATGATGAATTTGGTGCGCGCGCCGGCCTCGCGGATTTCCTCCACCAGCGGACGGTGGCGGTCACGGTCGAGGATCATGACGTTGAGCTGGTTGACCTTGACGCCCTTGGCCTTGGCGATCAGGTGCAGGTTCTGCTTGACGGGTAAACGCAGATCCACCATGTCGGCGGCCTCGGGACCGGTGACGAGCTTCTCCATGTAGAACACGGCGGAGGGATCGAACATGGAGCCGCGTTCGGCGACGGCCAGGACGGCCAGTGCATTGTTGATGCCGAGGGCGGTCAGCCGCGTACCGTCGATGGGGTCGACGGCGACGTCGCACTCTGGGCCTGTGCCGTCCCCAACCCGCTCACCGTTGAAAAGCATGGGAGCTTCGTCTTTTTCGCCCTCACCGATGACCACAACGCCGTTGAAGTGGACGGTCTGGAGGAAGGAACGCATGGCGTCGACGGCCGCGCCGTCTGCCTTGTTCTTGTCGCCGAATCCAACCCAGTGGCCGCCGGCGATCGCGGCGGCTTCGGTGACGCGGACAAGCTCAAGTGCGAGGTTGCGGTCCGGCTCGTCGATCCCGACGGCGAGCGACGGGGAAAGCGTGGAATACTTCTGGGTCATTGACGCTGGTGACACGTGAACCTCTTCTTCGAGTGGCGATCATTGGACCCGCAGTGCCGAAGGAGGCTTCTGCGGTGATTCCTCTGCTACTGATCATAGTCGGGCTATGCGTCCCAGGTCATGGGATGACCACCACGCGAAACACGTGTTACTCCTCACCGCCGGGCACGGGGAATGTGAGTTCGGCGCCCGCATGGGCGACTATAGAGGGGTGAGTGAAACGCAGGACCAGTCCGCCCCCACCAGCCCGGCAGCCGGCCACGGCTCTTCCCCGGCTCCGGCTACCCAGGCGGTCAAGCCGGTAATCCCCGCCGCCGCGGCCAAGCGGGCCAATGCGTCCGTCATCGGAATGATTGTCGCGCTGGTGGTCAGCATCGCCGCCTTCCTGCCGATCGTCCTCATGAACCCGTCACCCAAGACTGACGGCTACCGCCCCAACATCGATGTGAGCGCGGTCGCCACACACGCGGTGGATGTGGCGGGATTCACACCCGTCGCCCCAGAAACGGGCGACACATTCAAGCCAAATTACGCCCGCTGGGAAGCCGGCACCGGAACAGGCGTCCCCACCTGGGAGGTTGGATACCTCACCCCGAAAGAAGCGTTCATCGGGCTGGTCCAGACGCGGAAGGCCAACCCGACCTGGCTCCTGCAGCAGACGAAGAATGCCCCAGTGACCGGAAACCGGAATGCCGGCGGGCAGGAATGGGAACTGCGGGACACCGGCAAGGGTGAGCGGAGTATGGTGCTGAACCACCGGGGGACCACCGTTGTCCTCAGTGGGAGTGCGCAACTGGACGAGTTTTCGGTACTGGCCGCCGCCGTCGTAAAGTCCCTCGACAGTAACCCGGTTGTCACAGTTTCACCGTCACCGAGCCCCAAGCCGTAAGGTAGGGGCCGTGGCAACCTACCTGACTCCCGCCCTGGCCTGGCGCCGTCTGCGCGAAGGCAACGAGCGCTTTGTTAACGGTGAATCCTCGCACCCTAACCAGGACGCCTCGCGGCGGTCCTCCCTGGTGGAAAACCAGCACCCCTTCGCGGTGATCTTCGGGTGCTCCGATTCCCGGCTCGCGGCAGAAATCATCTTCGATCTGGGCCTCGGCGACGCCTTCGTGGTGCGCACCGCCGGCGAGGTCATTGATGACGCCGTGCTCGGATCGCTTGAATACAGCATCAGCGTGCTGAGCGTGCCCTTGATCGTGGTGCTGGGCCATGACAGCTGCGGCGCGGTCAGTGCCACGAAGTCGGCCGTGGAAACCGGCCAGATGCCCGTGGGCTTCATGCGGGACCTCGTCGAGCGCATCACGCCGTCCGTCCTGACGTCCCTGCGCAATGGCGAAACCGAGGTCAACGACATGGTGGTGGAACACGTCAAGCAGACCTCGCAGCGGCTCGTGGACAGCTCCCGTGTGATTTCCGACGCAATCGAAACGGGGCGGGCGGCGGTCATCGGCCTCTCTTACAGCCTCGCGGAGGGCCGCGCGGACCTTGTTTCCGGAATCGGCGAGCTCTAAAACCCCGCCGGGAGCGCCCGGTCAGCAGGCCCGTAGCAAGCAGTTCACGGTTTTCGGTGCGGCCCCTGATCGCCCTAAGCTAGCCCCATGACTTCCACTGAAGAGTTCCGCATTGAACATGACACGATGGGCGAAGTCCGCGTCCCCGTGAACGCCCTGTACCGCGCGCAGACGCAACGTGCAGTCGAGAACTTCCCGATCTCCGGCAAAACCCTTGAACGTGCCCACATCGAGGCTCTGGCGCGGGTAAAGAAGGCCGCTGCCCAGGCCAACGCAGAACTGGGCGTGCTCGACGGCGAGCTGGCCAAGGCGATCGCCGAAGCTGCCGATGAGGTGGCCGCGGGCAAGTACGACGGCGACTTCCCCATCGACGTTTTCCAGACCGGCTCCGGCACGTCCTCGAACATGAACACCAACGAGGTTATTGCCGAGCTTGCCTCCAGGGCCCTCAAGGCTGCCGGCAGCGACAAGGTGGTCCACCCCAACGACCACGTCAACGCCTCGCAGTCCTCCAACGACGTGTTCCCCACGTCGGTGCACGTGGCCGCCACCTCGGCCCTGATCAACGACCTCATTCCCGCCCTCGGCTACCTCGCCGAGTCGCTGGAGCGCAAGGCCGTGGAGTTCAAGGACGTGGTCAAGTCCGGCCGCACGCACCTCATGGATGCCACTCCGGTCACCTTGGGCCAGGAATTCGGCGGCTACGCCGCACAGGTCCGTTACGGCATCGAGCGCATCAATGCCTCCCTCCCCCGGGTTGCCGAAGTCCCGCTCGGCGGCACCGCCGTGGGCACTGGCATCAACACGCCGGCTGGCTTCCCGGAGCGCGTCATTGAACTGCTCGCCACCGACACCGGCCTGCCGCTGACCGAGGCCCGCGACCACTTCGAGGCACAGGCCAACCGTGACGGCCTCATCGAAGCCTCCAGCCAGCTGCGCAACATTGCCATCTCCTTCATGAAGATCAACAATGACCTGCGCTGGATGGGCTCCGGCCCCAACACCGGACTCGGCGAAATCGCCATTCCGGACCTCCAGCCGGGTTCGTCGATCATGCCGGGCAAGGTCAATCCCGTCATCTGTGAAGCCTCCATCATGGTGTGCGCGCAGGTGATCGGAAACGACACGGCCATCGCCTGGTCGGGAACGAACGGCGCCTTCGAACTGAACGTGGGCATCCCCGTCATGGCCGCGAACCTGCTCGAATCTGTCCGCCTTCTGGCCAACACCAGCCGCGTCATGGCCGACAAGATGATCGACGGCATTACCGCCAACGTCGACCGGGCCCGCTTCCTCGCCGAGGCATCGCCGTCCATCGTTACTCCGCTGAACAAGTACATCGGCTACGAGAACGCAGCGAAGATCGCCAAGAAGGCCGTCGCCGAGGGACTGACCATCCGCGAGACCGTTGTAGCCATGGGCTTCCTGGAGCGTGGCGAGCTGACGGAAGAGCAGCTCGACACCGCCCTGGACGTCATGTCCATGACCCGCCCGCCGCACAAGGCATAGTCTCCGCTACCAGAACCACGCATCCGACGCCGGCCGGTGCCTTCCAGTGGAAGGTGCCGGCCGGCGTCGTTCTCCCCCGGCCCCCGCGCAGTCCGGCTATGCGGCTGCCCCCGGCCCTCCTGCCGCCCGCCGCTCCTCCGGAGTGTAGGCCGCCGCGGCAGCTGCCTGCTCCAGCGTGGCTCCGGAGACCCGTGCTTCCCGCAGCCTGCGCGTCTTGGCAGACTGGACGCTGAAGGCGGCGTCCACATTTCCAGCTGCATAGGTCAGCGCGTCCTCGGCCCTGATCCCCAGGCCCTGGGCCGTCAGAACGGCATCCTGGTTCGCGCCGAGGTAGGTAAACTGCCATCCCCACTGCATCTGCTGCCGTTCCACAAGGCCCTTGACCATGGCTCCGTTCGCTTCCCGGGAGGCGTTCTCATGGCCGTCGGTCAGGACAGCCACCAGCACAGTCCCCGGACGCTCGTGTGCCGGCATTGCCGCAAGCTCCGCCCCGGCTTCACCGATCAGGCGCACCATGGCATCGTGCAGGGCAGTGGATCCCCTGGGCTGAAGAACAAGCGGCGGGACATCCTGGATATCCACAGATTCGTACACCCGCTCGTAGGTGTCGTCGAACTGGGCGAGGGACAGCCGGCACCGGCCTGCAACTGACTTCTGGTCCGTGATGAAGGCCGAGAACCCGCCCACGGTGTCGTCAGCGATGGCACTCATGGATCCCGAACGGTCCAGGAGCACGTAAACGTGTGTAAGCCCTGCGTCTGTCATGCTTCCCCATTTCCGGCCCCGGTCCCGCCGGTGCCACCTGGTGCCAGCGATAGTGCTGGACAGGAACAGGCTAGGTACGGCCACCGACAATATTGCAAAAGTTGCACTCCAGACGAAGTAGTGCAAACATTTACTATGTGACCAAGAGTGCAATTATTGAGGGCGGCCTTCGCGAGCGGAAGCGCGCGGCAACCCGGGCGGCGATTACCGCCGTCGCGCGTTCCCTGACTGCGGAACGCGGCCTGAACGGCTACACCGTGGAGGACGTCTGCGAACAGGCGGGCATCTCCCGGCGCACGTTCTTCAACTACTTCCCCACCAAGGAAGACGCGATCCTGGGGCATGTTGACGATGAACACCCCGAGGAATTCTTCGAGGACTTCATCCGGGGCGGTAGCACGTCCCCCGTGGGAGAGATCTCGGCCAGCCTGCTTCAGGATCTTGCGGAGTTGTCGCTGCACCTGTCTGAAAGGATGAGCGCCTCCGAAGAAGAGACCCGGCAGCTGATCGGCGTCATCAAGAAAGAACCCCAGCTGATGCTGAAAATCATCGGCGCCACCGAGGAACGGGAGGCCCATTTCGCCCGCGTCGTCGCCGCCAGGGAAGGCGTAGCCCCGGACCATCCGGTGGTCAGGATGGCTGTTGTGGTGATGGGCAGCATCGCCAGGCACGCCAGCATGGCCTATTTCTCCGAGGGCAACACACGCCCCTACCGGGACCACCTGCTCGAAAATCTCGAGGGTGCGAGGCTACTGCTGTCCCAGCCATTTTCCCGCCCCGCATACCCGTCCGCGGACACCCCATCACCCTCCACAGAAGGAAGCAAATGAGCACCGCCGTCATACCCAAGGCAGCAGCCGAACCGCTGCTCCTGACCCAGAAGCGCATCTGGATCATCTTCTCCGCGCTCATCGCCGGCATGCTGCTCTCCAGCCTGGACCAGACCATCGTGTCCACCGCCATGCCCACCATCGTTGGCAAACTCGGCGGCGTGGAGCACCAGGCCTGGATCACCACCGCGTACCTGCTCGCCACCACCATCGTGATGCCCATCTATGGCAAGTTTGGTGACGTCCTGGGCCGCCGGAACCTGTTCCTCGTGGCCATCGCGCTGTTCACGCTCGCCTCGGTCGGCTGCGCATTCGCCACCGATTTCTGGGGTTTCGTGGTGTTCCGCGCCGTCCAGGGCCTCGGCGGCGGCGGCCTGATGATCCTCTCGCAGGCCATCATCGCCGACATCGTCCCGGCCAAGGAACGCGGCAAGTACATGGGCCCGCTGGGCGCCATCTTCGGTCTCTCAGCCGTTGCCGGGCCCCTCCTGGGCGGTTACTTCGTGGACCACCTCACGTGGGAATGGGCTTTCTACATCAACATCCCCGTCGGCATCGCCGCGTTCACCATCGCCTGGTTCACCCTGACCCTGCCGAACAAGAAGGCCGCAAAGCGGATCGACATCCTGGGCGTCGTGCTGCTCTCCGCGGCCACGACCTGCCTGATCTTCTTCACCGACTTCGGCGGAAAGAAGGACGAAGGCTGGGATTCGCCCCTCACGTGGGCGTTCGGTGCCGGCCTGGTTGTGGCTGCTGCCGCGTTCGTCATGGTGGAACGCCGGGCTGAGGACCCCATTATCCCGATGAGCCTGTTCAGGAACCGGATCTTCGTCAACTCCACTGCCATCGGCTTCACGCTGGGCCTGGGCATGTTCGCCGCCATCGCGTTCGTGCCCACGTTCCTGCAAATGTCCTCAGGGACCTCGGCCGCCGAGTCCGGGCTGCTGATGCTTCCGATGATGGTGGGCCTCATGGGCATGGCCATCTATTCGGGGATCCGGATCTCCAAGACCGGCAGGTACAAGATGTTCCCCATCCTGGGAGCTGTCCTGACCATGGGTGCCATGCTCTGGCTGACGACCCTGACGGCAGACACCCCGATCTGGGTCATCTGCGTCCAGCTGTTCGTGTTCGGCGCCGGCCTGGGCTCCATCATGCAGGTCATTGTCCTGGTGGTCCAGAACTCCGTCCCGGCGGACCAGATCGGAACCGCCACCAGCACGAACAACTACTTCCGCGAAGTCGGCGCGTCCCTGGGCGTGGCCGTGTTCGGTTCCATCTTCACGTCCCGGTTGTCTGAATCCCTTGGCAAGGCCTTCACCGGTGCCGGCGCCTCAGCCGAGCAGGCCACGCAGTCCACCCGGACGCTGGACCCCCAGGCGCTCAGCCAGCTCCCGGAGCAGCTCCGGGACGCCATCGTGAACGCCTACGCCGATTCGCTGGCACCGGTGTTCTGGTACCTGCTGCCGTTCCTGGGCATCGCGCTGATCCTCGCACTGACCCTGAAGCAGATCCCGCTCTCGGACACGGCCGGCATGGTGGCCCGCGGCGAAGCTGTGGGCGGCGAGGAGGCCGAGCGGCTGGAAGCTGCGCGGCTGGAGACTGCACGGCACGGTGCCGGTGGAGCCGCCGTCGTCGGCATCGCGGCATCCGCGGAGGCGCTGGACGCTCCCGCTGACAGTGAGCCGGCCGGCAACGCCAAGAACGACGACGGCGAGCTGGCCGGCCAGCGCAGCCGACCCTCCGCCGGGCAATAGTCCGGGGGAAGTTGCGGGGTCGTCGCAGTCTTTTGGTGTTGCGGCGGCCCTGCCTTTTAGTCGCTTGTCGCGAGGAGGGGTTTCCCGCCAGGGGTGCTCAAGCCGGCAGCAGGACCATTGCGGCGGCCGCTCCTCCGAGCATGAAGGGCCCGAACGGAATCGCCGACTTGAGCGTTCCGCGCCGCGACGCCAGCAGGCCGATGCTCCACAAACCCCCGAGCAGGAAGGCGGCGAAGGTGCCGGCGAAAATGTGCGGCCAGCCCAGATAGCCCAGGTACATGCCCAGCACCCCCGCCAGCTTAACGTCACCGAATCCCATCCCCGGCGGATACACCAGCCGCAGGACAAAGTAGAACAGCCACAGAACTGCTCCCCCGGCCAGGATCCGGAGCCCAGGCACGCCGAACAGCTGCGCGGCGGCGGCCGGAACGCTCCCGCTGCCCTGAGCCGACACGGCCAGACTGATCACGGCCCCGAGCAGGAGCGCGCCCGCCACCGCATACGACGGGAAGACGATCCGGTTCGGCAAAAGATGGTGGCGGACATCGATCACCGTGAGCCGGGCGGCCATCACAGCGAAATAAGCGCACGCGGCCAGGACCAGCCAGAAGGCCGGCGGTGCTGCTTCCCAGAGTTCGCCAAGTCGTTGGATCACTCTCGGATGCTACTGGATTTGCCCGGTCCGCCGCTGGACCGGCGGGTAAACTGTGGATATGGGGACCTGGGACGCCAAGCACCGGCAGGAACACGGCGGGGCCTCGACGCCCTCGGATTCCGTCGCATCCTTCCGGAACCTCTGCCGCTCGTCCCCCTGGAAGTGGCAGTCCCTCAGGTTCGAATACCGCGAAACGCCCGAGGGCGGCACGGTCCCCGTGCGCGCCTGGCTTCGCCGCCCTGGCGCTCTTCGTCTTGAGTCCACGGACGGAACCCTGCTGCACAGCACCACCGGCATCAACGACTCGCGCGACGGCCTGTACGTCAGCGCCACCAGGCGGTCATGGCTTCTGCCGGCGCATCTGGTCACCCCCGTTTACGACGACGGCGGGCTGGTCAGGCGCCGCCCGGAAGCGGCGTACGGTGAACCGTCGTTCGGCAACAGCCGCTTCGGAGCGGCCCTCGACCCGGTGGAGCTCGCGGGAAATGCGCCCGTTCCCCTGGAATTCCCCCGTGCCAATGCCGTGGAATTGCTTGAGCCCGTGCGCGAGGTGGAGCACGAGGGCCGCAGCGCCCTGGAGACTGTGGTTTCGCCAAACGCCAGCTACCGCCCGCTGGATCCGGCGCGGCCGTTGTGCGGACCGGGCCGGACAAGGATCCGGGTGGACGCCGGAACCGGCGTCTGCGTGGCCAGCGAAGCCCTCGACGGCGGGGCGCAGCAGCCCGGCCACTGGATCCGTATCCTGGCCGTCGACGAATACATGCTCGATGATCTCTTCGTGGCCGAGCCCGTGAACCTGACGGATGTGCGCGAGCATATCCAGTGGCCGCCGCGCCCAACCGGGCCTGAGCAGCTACCGGCCCGGTAGGGAACGCCGCGGAGCCGCCCGGATGCGGGGGCCCGTGCAGGGTTTTCCCAAGCTGGGCATCGCAGACTCGGGGCATGTCCTCGATTGCCACCGAACAGCCGCCCGCCGCAATGACGTCCAAACGCAGGCGCAGGCGCATGATGCTGATACCGCTGGCCCTCATCGCTGCCTTGGCATTGTTCTTCGGCTATGTGTTCCTGAGTGCGAAGCCGGAGCCAAGCGTGCCGCTGGGCGCGAGTGCCGCTGTCTCTGGCGGAATGGCGAGGGTGAACGGAGTTGTCCCGCTCGAGAAGGACGGCTGGCTGCCGCCGGAGCATGTGCAGGCCCTGGAGGAGGGCGCGTCCGCGGGCACCCACCGGGTCCGCGTACTGGTGCAGTTCACCGCCCTGGAAAGCGCCGGCATCACGCTGGATTCGTCCCAGTACGTGGTCACCGGCCTGGGCGGCAGTGACGTAAAGCCGCTGTGGACGTCAAACCCCCGGGCTGAAGTTCGCCAGGGCGACTCACTCAACGCGACCATGGTCTTCGAGCTGCCGGACAAGTCCATCGCCCTGGTCCTGAAGGGACCCGGCGGTACGCGGCTGTCCCTGGGGCTGTCGCACCACACCGGCAGCTAACCCACGCTCGGGCCGGCGCCGGTTCGGTCGTCCCGTTCGGCCGTCCCGTTCGGCCGTCCGGCCCGGCCTGCGTTCCCGTCCGGCCGCTGTAACGTCCCATCGGCTAGGCTTCCCTCATGACCGAGCTGATCTCCGTTTGGCCGCCCTTCGCCCTTGCCCTGACCACTCCCAGGCTCATCCTTCGTCCTCTTCGGGACGACGACATCCCCGCCGCCGTGGAGGCTGCGGCCAGCGGCATCCATGACCGCGGACGCAGCCCGTTCAGCACGCCCTGGGCTGAATCTCCTCCGGACGAGCTGGGACAGAACATGGCCCAGTGGTACTGGCAGTGCCGGGCCGGCACCACGCCGCAGTCCTGGGCCCTAATCCTGGGCATCTGGCACGGCGGCACCTTCCTGGGGTGCCAGGACGTCGGCGCCAAGGATTTTGCCATCCTCAAGACCGTGACCACCGGCTCGTGGCTGAGGAGGAGCGCGCACGGCCGCGGCTTCGGCAAGGAGATGCGTGCCGCCGTCGCGCTTTACGCCTTTGACTGGCTGAACGCCGACGCCGCGGAATCCGAAGCGGCGGAGTGGAACGCCGCGTCCTTGGGAGTTTCCCGGTCCCTCGGCTACGAGCTGAACGGCGTCACGCGGATGTCCTGGGGCGGCAAGCCCGAGACCGTCCAGCGCGTCCGCCTCACCCCCGAATCCTTCAAGCGCCCCGACTGGCAGCTCAAGGTAGAAGGCCACGCCCCCGCGGCCAAGTTCCTAGGGCTCTAACCAGCGGTTTCGACAAGCTCAACCAGCGGCCGGTTCGCGGGTTTCGACAAGCTCAACCGGCGGTTCCCCACTAGCGCGGCTGTGGTGTTCCGCAAAGGAGCGCATCGCCGACCAAAGCGAAGCGGAGGTCGCCCAGCGACCGGAGCGGAGCGGCGGGAGGTGTCTAAGCGACGGCGGGACGCGACAGCCGCGCGGAGGTGACCCCGCGCGGTTGCGTTCGCGACGGCGAAGGGCCGTGGCCCGGCGAACCCGGCCGCGGCCCTCGGGCACGCAGGTTAGATCTCAGCCCCTTCCAGCAGCTCCGTCACCAGCGCGGCGATGGGCGAGCGCTCGGAACGGGTGAGGGTGATGTGGCCGAAGAGCGGGTGGCCCTTGAGGATCTCGACGACGGCGGCAACGCCGTCGTGCCGGCCGACCCGCAGGTTGTCACGCTGGGCGACGTCGTGGGTGAGGACGATCTTCGAGTTCTGCCCGATGCGGCTCATCACGGTGAGCAGCACGTTCTTCTCCAGGGACTGTGCCTCGTCCACGATCACGAAGGCGTCATGCAGGGAACGGCCGCGGATGTGAGTTAGCGGCATGACCTCCAGCATGCCGCGGTCCATGACTTCCTCCACGACTTCCTGGCTGACGAGGGCGCCGAGGGTATCGAAGACGGCCTGTGCCCACGGGTTCATCTTCTCCGCCTCAGAGCCCGGCAGGTAGCCCAGTTCCTGGCCACCGACGGCGTAGAGCGGGCGGAAGACGATCACCTTGCGGTGCTCCCGGCGCTCCAGCACGGCCTCCAGTCCTGCGCACAGGGCGAGGGCTGACTTGCCGGTGCCGGCGCGGCCGCCGATCGACACAATGCCTACCGCCGGGTCCATCAGCAGGTCGATGGCGAGCCGCTGTTCGGCGGAGCGTCCGTGGAGGCCGAAGACGTCCCGGTCGCCTTTCACGAGGCGGACCTGCTTGTCCGGGCCTACCCGTCCCAGTGCCGAGCCCCTGTTGGAGAGCAGCACGAGACCGGTGTTGACCGGCATCTCGGCGGCGGCGGGAATGAAGACCGGCTCGTGGCCGTAGAGCGTGGAAATCTCCTCCT
The DNA here is from genome assembly GCF_056395245.1 of Arthrobacter sp. 10L430. Classification (NCBI taxonomy): domain Bacteria; kingdom Bacillati; phylum Actinomycetota; class Actinomycetes; order Micrococcales; family Micrococcaceae; genus Arthrobacter; species Arthrobacter sp. 10L430. Next base: position 343,215 of record NZ_JBFTJD010000002.1, read on the forward strand.
CGCTGGCGTCAACTTCCGCGACGCCGGTCCAGCCCGAATCCTTGACCAGCTCGTTGCGGTACTCATCGGCGAGAAGACCCATGGCCGAAGCCTTGACCCGCATGGGAAGGTCCTTGGACACCACGGTGACGTGGCGGCCCTCGTTGGCGAGGTTCTTGGCGACGGCGAGGATGCGGCTGTCGTTGTCACCGCCGCGGAAACCGGCCGGCAGCACTTCGGACGAGATGTGATTCAGCTCCACCATGAGTATCCCGCCGGCGTCTCCCAGCGGGATGGGCCGGTCGAGCCCGCCATGCTGGACGCGCAGGTCATCAAGGAGACGGAGGGCTGTCCGGGCAAAGTAGCCCAGCTCGGGATCGTGCCGCTTCCCTTCCAGCTCGGTGATGACCACGATGGGCACGATGACCTCGTGCTCCGCAAAGCGGAGCAGGGCGCGGGGATCGGACAGCAACACCGAGGTGTCAATGACGAACGTCGAGACGGCGGGCTGGGATTCTGACCTTGGGCCGGAAACAGCAAGACCGGCCGCGGCGTCTTTCGTGGCCGCACCGGTCTTTGAAATTGCTCGCTTGGCGCGAGAGGTAGCCTTCTCACCCTGGTCCGTGATGACTTCGGGCAGTTGTTCAGAATTAGCCACATCGACTCCAGCCCCGGGGCACATGCCCGGAATTGTTATTGGTGAGGCGGCTCGGCCAAAAGAGGCCGGCTCGGCCTCCCATACAACCGGTGCGAAAATTCCGCTCCATGTACTGGCCTCCCCGATCAGCCGGCGGTTTGCCTGCTGATGGTTTTAACGTAAATCTCCTCCGACTAATTTCCAAAGTCTTGGACCGGCGATTCCTGTTGCCATCTTGTGAATTCAAGATGAACGGCGCGGACAGTCCGCGGCCACGGCGGGACCGGCTCAAGGAAGGCTAGGAGCCAAACCGCCGCTGCCTGCCGGCGTAGTCCCGCAGGGCGCGGAGAAAATCGACCTTTCGGAACGCGGGCCAGAGCGCCTCGCAGAAGTAGAACTCGCTGTAGGCGCTCTGCCACATCAGGAAGCCTGACAGCCGCTGTTCGCCGGAGGTCCTGATGACCAGGTCCGGGTCCGGCTGCCCGCGGGTGTAGAGGAAACGTGAGATGTCGTCCACGGACAGGGTGTCGGCGAGTTCGCTGATGTCGGCCTTGCGTGCCACAGCGTCGTGAAGCAACTCCCGCACGGCATCGACGATTTCCCGACGTCCGCCATAGCCGACCGCTACATTGACGTGCAGCTTCTCGCGCACCGGAGTCCGCGTGGTCAGTTTGGTCAGCCGGTCTGCAAGGTAGTCCGGCAGGAGTTCGGGCGCACCCATGGCGTGGACCGAAATGTCGGCGGCCTCATCCAGGCGGTCGAGTGTGTTCGCGATGATGCCCATGAGCAGGTCCAGTTCCTCACCGGAGCGGCTCATGTTGTCGGTGGAGAGCATGTAGAGGGTGACTACCCTGATCCCCAGTTCCTGGCACCAGCCGAGGAACTCGTGGATCTTGTCCGCCCCGGCCTGGTGTCCCTGGCTCGTGGGGGCGTTGAACTGCCGGGCCCAGCGCCGGTTGCCGTCCACCATGACGCCGATGTGCCTGGGAATGCGTGCTGGATCCAGCGACCGCTGGAGTTTGCGCTCGTAGAAGCCATACAGGAACCCGGGCAATTCCATCCGGAGATTCACCTGACTTCCTGGCTGTGTGACTTCGTGCAAACCCTAGGCTACCGTCCGGAGGAGGCCCCCGCGCACAGGAGCAGCGCCCGTGGACGCGGTCTTCTCCTGCAGCAGGTCACGCCACCTCCCGTTACCGGCAAGTAACTTACTGAAGCGTAGGTTATTCTTGAGGCATGACGAGCAATACCCCGGAGGGGACTTCGGGCGCGCCCGAGCGTCAGCCGAACGCCATGGACAGCGCCGCCGTCCGCATCGCCGAACTGCTGACGATCAAACCAAAATGGCGCGGCTGGATCCATACAGTCACCGCGCCCCTGGCCCTGGCCGCGGGGATCGTGCTGGTAGTGCTGGCCCCCACGCCGGACCGCAAGGTCACGTCCGCCATCTACGCCCTCACGGGCGTCCTGCTGTTCGGTATCAGCGCCGTGTACCACCGCGGCAACTGGTCCCCCGGCGTGAAGATTGTCCTGAAACGCCTCGACCACACCAACATCATGCTGGTCATCGCCGGCAGCTACACGCCTCTGGCCTGGAGCCTGCTGGAGCGGCCCACCGCGGTGCTGCTGCTGTGGCTGGTCTGGTCCGGTGCCATCCTGGGCGTGCTGTTCCGGCTCCTGTGGACCAACGCGCCCCGCTGGCTCTACGTCCCGATCTACATCGCCCTGGGCTGCGGCTCGCTGTTCTACCTTCCGGACTTCTTCGCGGCAAGCGTGCCGGCCGCCTTGCTCATCTGCATCGGCGGAGCCCTGTATATCGCGGGCGCTGTCTTCTACGCGCTCAAGAAGCCGAACTTCAGCTACCAACACTTCGGCTTCCACGAACTGTTCCATGCGTTCACTGTGCTCGCATTTGCCGCCCACTTCGCGGCAATCCTCATAGCTGTCCTCAGCTAATGCGGTCCGGGCTGAGGCTTTCCAGAACCTCGGCCACGGATGCCACCGGCCGCTCACACACCATGTCGCGGCACAAGTAGACGAGCGGAACCCCGTCGGCGCCGGCCGTCCTGCCGCGCAGCAGCGGCACTCCCTGGGCATGCTCCGCAGCACCGGCACCAGAATCAGGGTCATCGCCCAGTGCCACGACCAGTCCGGGGCTGGGTGACCCCAGCAGTGCCCGGTGCAGCGCGTCCCTTGCCGGACCTGGGGGTCCGACGACGGCGGCCTCCACCGGGCCTGCAGCCGCCGCCTGCGCGGTGGCCAGCAGCCAGCCCGCCACCCGCGGGGCCCGCGGGGCAATCGGCGGCAACAGGGACATGATGTTGCCTGCCGTGATCCGGTGCTCCGCGGAGCCGGACAGGGCCGCGTAGCCCAGCAGGACGCCTGCAAACGCGGCTGCGCCGCTGGGCGTGGCGTTATCGAAGGGGTCCAGTCCCGGCTGGCGGCCCTGGGCATTGAACACCTGCTCGGATTCCCCGGTTGAGTCCGCCAGTTTGCCGTCCACGATGAATCTCGCGCAGGCGGCAGAAATCACCGACTCCGCCAGCCGGTACCAGTGGGCACTGCCGGTGACCGAGAACAGCGCCAGAAAGCCCTCTGCGCAGAACGCGTAGTCCTCCAGCAGGCCGCCGATCCCCCGTGCGGTCCCGGAGTGTGAAACGCGAACCAGCTCCCCGGTGGCAGCGCGCCAGTGGACTTCTTCCAGATAGCCAGCGATCCGCACGGCCGCGTCCAACAGTTCGGGCCGGTCCAGCACCGCGCCGGCCTCGGCCAGGGCCGCCACCGCAAGCCCGTTCCAGCCGGCCACCACCTTGTCATCGCGCGCCGGCTGCGGCCGGGCAGCCCTGGCCGCCTGCAGCGGAGCCCGCACCTCCGCCCACAGCGCCGCCTCCTCGCCTGTCAGGGCCCGGGCGGGATGCAGCGGCGAACCGAACTCCGAGACCGTACCCTGGGCGCCCACGTTCATCATCCGGGCAACGGCGGCAGCGTCGTCGGCATCCAGCAGCTGGTCGAGACCGCCGACGGTCCAGAGGTAGCTGGCGCCTTCATGGTGTTCTCCATCGACCACCGAGTCGGCGTCGAGCGAGGACGCCAGCGCGACGGCGTCACTCGGCGCCGTCCGCCCGCCGTCTGCCGCAGGGAGCCCCAGGGACGCAAGCATCCATTCGGCGGTGCGCCCCGACACTTCGGCCGCTTCCGCCGCGGGAAAGCCGGGCGTGCCGCCAAGCCGGATCCAGTGCACGTAAACCCTGAGCAGCTGGGCGTTGTCGTAGAGCATCTTTTCAAAGTGCGGAACGGACCAGTCGCGGGTCACGGAATACCGCGCGAAACCGCCGTCGAGCTGGTCGAACAACGCCGAACGCGCCATGGCCGCCAGGGTACGCCCCGCCATGTCCCGGGCCGCCCCGGCCGTCTCTGAGGGCACGGCCGCGTGCCGTATCAGGAACTCAAGTACCGCCGACGGCGGGAACTTGGGGGCGTCGCCGAAACCGCCGTCGTCGGGGTCTTCCGACCGGGCCAGCGACAGGACCGCGGCGGGAAGTAGCTCCGCATCGAGCAGCTCGGGCGGACCTGACAGGTCCACAGCGGCGGAGAGCTGGGCGTGGCCCATGTTCTGCGAAAGGGAGCGGGCATTCTGTTCCACCGCGTCACGGCGCTCGTCCCACGCATCCCGCACGGCCTCGAGCAGCTGCAGGAACGACGGCCGGCCGGGCATCGGCCGGGGCGGGAAGTAGGTTCCGGCATGGAACGGGAGTCCGTCCGACGTCAGGAAAACGGACATGGGCCATCCACCCTCGCCACTGATGGCCTGCGTGGCCGCCATGTAGACGGCGTCGACGTCCGGCCGCTCTTCACGGTCCACTTTTACCGCGACAAAATGCGCGTTCAGATAGTCCGCGGTGGCCTGGTCCTCGAAGGATTCATGGGCCATGACGTGGCACCAGTGACATGCGGCATAGCCGATGGACAGGAACACCGGAACGTTCCGGGCGGCCGCGTACGCAAACGCCTGGTCGCCGAAGGGCTGCCAGTGCACCGGGTTGCCGGCGTGCTGGCGCAAGTAGGCGGACGGTTCCCCGCCCAGGGCGTTGTGCGCCCCCGGCTGCGTGGCCACCGGCTGGGTGGCCGGCTGCTCCGTTGTCCCGGGCTCCGTGGTGCCGCCATCGGGGCCGGCGTCAGGCGTCTGTTCTGCCTGCATTGCCGTCAGCGGCATCGTCGTGGGCGATGTCTGCAGCTTCAGCAGCAGCCATGCGCTCCTCTTCGACCTGGGCGCGGTAGCGCACGCGCCGGATGCGGCGCACCATGTCCACAATCAGCAGCGCCGTCAGCACGACGATGAACGCCGTCAACAGGAACCCCAGCAGGCCGGGGGTTACCTGGTCCTGCGAGAGGCCCGGGCGCAATGAAGGCGAGGGAGCCGGGGACGATGCCAGGGCGATGAGCAAGTGGTGCACGGTTGGAACCTTCTCGGTGGACTGGGGCGCAGGACGCCTGGCCGTTCTCGGCTGCGTTATTTTCTACCGCGTCATTTTCTACGCGGCATAGAAATGATCTGTTGTCTCTATCTTAGCCCCGCAAAAAGGTCCTTCTCCGGGAGCTCGGCAGGCACCCGCGATTGGATCAGCGTGTAGTCCTCCCACGGCCAGGCCCGGCGCTGCATATCGGGAGAGACAGCGAAAAAGAAGCCCAGCGGATCAACCTGGGTGCGGTGGGCGCGGAGGGCATCGTCGCGCGCTTCGAAGAAGTCACCGCAGTCCACCTGGGTGGTGGTCGCATGGGTGGGCTGCGGAGGGGTGTGCCCTTCGGCGTCGGTCTCAAGCCAGGCAGCCAAGCGCTCGGCATAGGGCGACTGGAGCCCGGCCTCTTCGAGCGCGAAGTGGAGGGCGCGGAACCGGTCGGGACTGAAGGCGCGGTCGTAGTAAAGCTTGCTCGGCTCCCAGGGCTCGCCGATTCCCTGGTACCTGGCCGGGTCCCCGGCAGCCTCAAAGGCCTCCACCGCCACGCGGTGGGCCATGATGTGGTCCGGGTGCGGGTAACCGCCCTTTTCGTCGTAGCTGACGATCACCTGCGGCTTGAAGTCCCGGACAAGACGTACCAGCGGTGCGGCGGCGCGTTCAAGCGGCTGCAGTGCAAATGATCCGGCGGGCAGGGGCGGGAGCGGATCGCCCTCCGGCAGCCCTGAATCGACGAAGCCGAGCCACCGCTGCCTGACGCCCAGGATCCGCGCGGCCTCACTCATTTCGAGCCTGCGCGCTCCGGCCATGTCCCGCTTGGGGTGGGGCTCCCCCTCCACGGCGGGGTTCTGGATGTCCCCCCGCGAGCCGTCGGTGCAGGTGGCCACCATGACGTCCACACCGGCAGCGGCGTACATGGCCATGGTCGCGGCGCCCTTGCTCGACTCGTCATCCGGGTGGGCATGGACGGTCAGCAGGCGAAGCGAAGGTGACTGGCTGGTGGACGCGGTCATCTGGGACTGCCCCTCTTTCTACTGTTGCCGGTTGCGGCGGCTGGCTCCGGATTTTTCACCGGCGGATCCCCACTAAACTGGAGGGGTGACTACCGAGGACAAGTCGGGCACTCCCCAGCCTGCAGACATTAGCCTAGCCAATCGCTATGGCGGTCCAAAGCGCGGGCTGTCCGGAAAAGCCAAACGGGGCGCAGTGATTGCAGCCCTGGTGGCCGGGATCGGATTCCTGGCCTGGGTGTCCACGTCCTCGGCCATGTCGTCTGTCACGTTCAAGGACCTCGGCTACAGCACCACCGACGCAACCCGGGCCGAGCTGGATTTCCAGGTCACCCGGGAGCCCGGCACCGCCGTGAAGTGCGCGGTCAAGGCGCTCGATTCCAAGTTCGCCGTCGTGGGCTGGAAAGTGGTGGATATTCCGCCGGACCAGCCGGATTCCCAGCAGGCACAGGGTGCTGACGGCGGCCGCACCATCTCCCGGCGCGAAGTGCTGCGCACAGAATCGCAGTCCGTCTCTGCGGTCGTGGACGGCTGCTGGATCCCGGGCGCCGCCAAGTAGGTATGTGACCCACACCGCTTGCTCGTTGGGTTTTATCCACAGGATTGACTACAATGGACCAATACCTTTACCCCGCTGAGTTGGTTGCTGAGTTCCACAAGTGGCCACCGTGGCGGGGTCTTTGCTTGTATGACCTGCTTGTTTAACCACTAGAGGAGAAGTCCGTGTCTACCACCAACAGCGCGCCTGCAGCTTGGCTTACCCAGGAAGCTTTTGACCGCCTGAAGGCAGAGCTGGACCACCTTTCCAGCGCCGGCCGGGCGGATATCGTCCAGAAAATTGAAGCTGCGCGCCAAGAGGGAGACCTCAAGGAAAACGGCGGCTACCACGCAGCCAAGGAAGAGCAGGGCAAGATTGAGGCCCGCATCCGCCAGCTCACCGCGCTGCTCCGCGACGCCCACGTCGGCGAAGCCCCGGCAGATGACGGAATCGTCGAGCCCGGCATGCTCGTCGTTGCCCGGATCGCCGGGGACGAGGAGAAGTTCCTGCTTGGTTCGCGTGAAATCGCCGGCGACTCCGATCTGGATGTCTTCAGCGAGAAGTCCCCGCTCGGCGCGGCCATCATGGGCCACAAAGAGGGCGACAAGCTCAGCTACACTGCCCCCAACGGCAAGGAAATCCCCGTGGAGATCCTGTCCGCCAAGCCCTACGCAGGCTAAGCGGCGCGCCCTTCGCTTCGGCTGGTCGTGCTAAAACGCACGACCGTCAACGCACGACGCCGGCCCTCCCCCATTGCGGGAGGGCCGGCGTCGTGCTTTAACTCGCCTTAGCCGCTGCGGGCCGCGCTTCTTGCCCGTAGCACGACCGCCGCCAGGACGCCGCCGGCGGCGCCGCCGAGGTGTGCTTGCCACGAGACGTAGCCCGCCACGCTTGGAATGAGCCCGAAGAGGATGCTGCCGTAAGCCATGAAGAGCACCACAGACAGCAGAATCTGCCACCAGTTGCGGTTGAAAAAGCCCCGGACCAGGAGGAAGGCGAACAGCCCGAAGACCAGGCCGGACGCCCCCACGGTGATCCCGCCGCCGCCGATCAGCCAGACTGCCGCGCCGGAGCCCAGCCAGCTGCAGGCCACGGCCGTAAGGAAGATCCGCAACCCGGACATGAAGACCAGGAAGCCAAAGATGATCAGGGGCAGCGCATTGGACAGGACGTGGTTCAGGTTGGCGTGGAGCAGAGGGAAGGTGAAGATGTCCAGGATTCCGTCCGCGCTGCGCGGCCGGAGTCCGAAGATGCCGTTCAGGGCGTGGAGCGTGAGCATGTTCACCAGCTCGATGGCAAAGAGGAGCGCCACGAATGACCCCACCACCAGCAGCCCGCCCTTGGCGCGCGACGCCGGCGTGTCCCTCGTGGCCGGAGAGTCGCCAGGGGTGTCCAGCATGCCTGCTCCTAGTGCACCACGATCGGCTGGAAACCCTCGGCGCGCAGCGCACCGAGGACCTGTTCACCGTGCTCGTGGCCCTTGGTCTCGAGGTTCACCGTGATGGAAACGTCCCCCATGCTGATGGATCCGCCCACCCGGGTGTGGTCAAGACCCGTCACGTTGGCATCGTTCTCCGCAATGATCCGCGCGATAGTGGCCAGCGAACCCGGGCGGTCGTCGAGCATCATGCGCACGGTCATGTAGCGGCCGGCGGCGGAAAGACCGCGCTGAATGACCTTGAGCATCAGCATCGGGTCGATGTTGCCGCCGGACAGTATGACTGCCGTTGTGCCGGGGTTTTCGATCTTGCCGTCCATAAGGGCCGCCACGCCCACTGCCCCGGCCGGCTCCACCACCATCTTGGCCCGTTCCAGGAGGAAGATCAGCGCCCTTGCCAGGGAGTCCTCGCTGACCGTGACCACGTCATCCACGAGTTCACGGATGATGCTGAAGGGCAGCTGCCCGGGTCGGCCCACGGCGATGCCGTCGGCCATGGTCGAAACCTTTTTCAAGGGCACCAGGGCATCGGCCGCCAGCGACGGCGGGTAGGCGGCCGCATTTTCGGCCTGCACGCCGATGATACGGATTTCCCGGCCAAGTTCCTTGGCTCTGGCCTTGACGGCCACGGCCACGCCGGCCAGCAGGCCGCCGCCACCGACGCCCATGAGGATGGTGTCGACGTCGGGTATCTGTTCGAGGATTTCCAGGCCCACGGTACCCTGGCCGGCCACCACGTCAACGTTGTCGAAGGGGTGGACAAAGACCGCGCCGGTATCGTCGGCGTAGCGCTGCGCCTCGGCGAGTGCCTCGTCCACGTTATGCCCGTGCAGTATCACCTCGGCGCCGTGGCTGCGCGTGGCGGCCAGCTTAGGAAGGGCCACGCCGAGCGGCATGTAGATCCGTGCCTTGATACCCAGGCTCTTGGCAGCCACTGCCACACCCTGCGCGTGGTTGCCGGCTGAGGCCGCCACAACTCCTCGCTTTTTGTCCGACTCAGAGAGGCGGGCCATCCTGACGTAGGCGCCGCGCACCTTGAAGGAACCGGCACGCTGGAGGTTTTCACACTTGAAGAAGACCTGGCCGCCGACCATGCTGCCCAGCGCCCGGGAGGACTCCACGGGCGTCCGGGTAATAATCCCGTCAAGCAACTTCTGCGCCTCAAGGACATCGTCCAGCGTGACGGGAAGGCTTTCAGGGGTATTCACGAACTATTCTCCTTTGGGAAATTCAGCTTCGGAGCCCGGAGCGGCCTTGCCGCCCGGGGCACCTGTTGCACGATCGGCGTCCTTGCCGTGGCCGGGATTCGCACCCGGCAAACGGACGTCTTTGAAGGTGTTGTCCTGGTCTGCGCCGGCTGAGCCCGCCGCGACACTGCCGCGCGCGGCAGCCAGCACTTGATCATGTTCCCACGTTCTGCCGGCAATATACCGAATCGCCGAGTTTGCTACGGCAAGGATCGGCACGGAGAAGAGGGCTCCGGGGATGCCTGCGAGGTAGGAACCGGCGGCGACAGACAGGATCACTGCCACCGGGTGCAGGGCCACGGCCTTGCCCATGACGAGCGGCTGCAGGATGTGGCTTTCCAGCTGCTGCACCAGCAACACGATGCCCAGCATGACCAGCGCGTTTACGGGGCCGTTGGCCACAAGGGCCAGCAGCACCGCGATGGCACCCGTCACCAGGGCACCGACCACCGGAATGAAGGAGCCGATGAACACGAGCACGCCGAGCGGGAGTGCCAGCGGGACGCCGATGATGGCCGCACCCACTCCGATGCCCACCGCGTCCACAAAGGCCACAAACATCTGGATCCGGGCGTAGCTGACCATCGACGTCCAGCCGCGCCGCCCGGCACCATCGGCGGGAATGCGTGCCCGCCGCGGGAGAAGCCGGACCATGAAGCCCCAGATCCGCTCCCCCTCCAGGAGGAAGAAGATGAGGATGAACAGCGCCAGCACCATCCCGGCGGCAAAGTGTCCTGCAGTGCTCCCGAAGGAAAGCGCACCGCTGAGTATGCTGCTGCTGTTGTTCTGCAGCGCAGCCGTTGCTTCCTGAATGTATTGGTCAATCTGCGCGGCCGTCAGGTGCAGCGGTCCCACCGCCAGCCAGTCCTGGACCTGCTGGACACCCGTCAGTGCCTCGCTCCACAGCTCCTGGAAGCCCAAAGCCAGCTGGCGCCCCACCAGTGCCAGCGCCCCGACGATCAGTCCGACGAACGCCAGGACCGTGAGGGCGACGGCAGCTCCGTTCGGAAGGCGCTGCGAGCGCAGCCACCCCACCACGGGGCTGAGCAGGCCGGCCAGCAGCGCCGCCACCATGACCGGGATGATGAGGAAGCTGACCTTGCTGAGCAGCCATACGAGCCCGCCGATGACCAGCAGGATCAGCCCCAGCCGCCATGCCCACGCCGCCGCGATGCGCACGCCGTAAGGAATGTCGTGCTCGAGGTCATGCTCCGTCCGTGGGCGCGGGGGCGGAAGGATGGTTGTCTTGACAGGTTCTTCGGGCGTGGCGTCCTTAGCTGGCGTCATAGCCCCATAATTCCCTAGCTGCGCGGCTATGGGAAACGGGAGCGAAGCACAGAGTCAGGTGGTGCTCCCGCTGATGCCCCACGTCATGGTGAAAGACTCATCGGGGGCCAGCCACCCGAGGCCGTGGCCGGAGTTGAAGGCGTTCGCCGGCCCGGTCATCGGTTCTATGGCCACCGCCTTGGGCCGGCCGGGAAATTCGCGGGTCACAAACACATGCACGAACGGGCACGTGGCGTCCTGCCACAGGCTCACGGTGCGGCCGTCTGCCGCCGACAGCGTGTGACGGGCAATCCCGCCGTCGAACTCCAGGTCAGTGAGGGCGACGTCGATGTCGAGGTCCCCCACTTTCCGGCCCGGGCGCAGATCGGTGTCTTCGCTGACAGGTTCAGAACTGCGGGGAATGAGCCTGTTGTCCGCCACAAGTCGCGTATCTGCGTGAACGGTCAGGGTGAGGTCCTCGCTGGGGACGTCGCCCAGCCGAAGGTACGGATGCGCCCCCAGGACGAACGGCGCGTCACCCTCCGAATCATTGATCAGGGTTTGGCGCACCACCAGCCCCAGGTCCTCGGCCAGGGAGTACTCCACACGGTGCCGCACCAGGAACGGGTAGCCATGCTGGGGGAAGACGGGGGCTTCGAGGGTCACCGAAAACTCCGACTCGGAGACGAGGGCGTACGACGCGTTGCGCAGGAGTCCGTGGCTGGCGTTATTCCGCGACACCTCGGTGATGTCCAGCTGCTGCTTCTTGCCGTTGAGGTGCCACGTCCCGCCCTCCACCCGGTTTGCCCAGGGCGCCAGGGTTATGCCCGTTGCTCCCGGCGGGATATCGGCGTCGCCATACGACTCGGTGAGCTGGACGCCGCCGCGGCTGTACCAGCGCAGACCCGCGGCCAGCTCGGTCACCACTGCGAGCGCGTCGCCGCGCCTCAGCTCGTACTGCCGGCCGGAGGCATAACGCCTGCGTTCGTGCTGGTCATCACGGGGTTCAGGAAGGGCGCCGGAAGTCATGAAACTTACCGTACAACGTGCGGGCCTTCCGTCGTCAGCCGATCCGATTGTTATCTTTTGTTAGAAAGTATTTGTTTTTGATCGTTTTATGCCACAATGGTGATATGCCGCATACGGGGCAGACGGAGCACTGGTGAGCGGCGCTCCGGACCACAGGCGCCGAAGAGGCCGGAAAGGAGGGACCCTTTGCTTGCAACCCAGCGCCAGCACCGGATCCTCCAGGAACTCGAAGCCCAAGGCACCGTCCGCGTCACCTCACTCGCCGGTCTGCTCAGCGTCTCGGAAATGACAATCCGGCGGGACATCGACGCCCTGGACGCCGAAGGCCTGCTGCTGCGGGTTCACGGCGGTGCCACGAAGACCGGAACCTTTGGCGCCGTCGAACCGGAGTTTGTCAGCAAGTTGGCCCAGGAAACCGAGGCGAAACGGGCCATCGCAGCCGAAGCGCTGAACCTGCTGCGGCCGGACATGACGCTCCTCATCTCCGGCGGCACCACAACGTATGAGTTCGCCCGGCTCCTCCCCCGCGGCCTCGGTCTGACGGTTGCCACGAATTCCATCATGGTGGCCAATGCCCTGGCGGGTCCGGCCCCGTCGCCCCAGTCAGGCCAGGGACAGTCAGGGCAGGGACAGTCAGACCGGGAACACCCAGGCGGTGAACCCGGCGGCATCCGCACCCTGGTGCTTGGCGGCCAGCGGACGCCCTCCGAAGCACTCGTCGGCCCGGTCACCATGCACGCCATGAAAAACCTTCACGCAGACCTTTGCTTCATGGGAGTGCACGGCATCGACCCGCATGCCGGAATCACGTCGCCCAACCTCCTCGAAGCCGAGGTGAACGCCGCCATGATTGCAGCGTCGGGCGAGCTGGTCGTGCTCGCGGATGCCACAAAGTACGGACTCGTCGGGCTGGCCGGAATAGCGCCGCTTTCGGCCGTCGGCACGCTGGTCACCGACACCAGAATCGGCACGGGCTACGGCGGCCGCTCCGCACTGGACCTGCTGCGGGAGACGGTCCGCGATGTGCGCATCGTGCCCGCCGGCCCCCATCACGAACGGCCCGCACGCGGAGCACTCCACGCTTCTGCTGCCGAACTCCACCCCTACCTCCCGGCCGGCCCGAACCGGCCGGTTACCGCGTTCAAAGGACATGACGCATGACCCACATCACCAGCACCCACCTTGCCGACGGCCGGGAACTGCTCTATTTCGACGACGCCGGATCGGCCCGGCCCCGTTCCGTGGAAACCACGCAGGACCGCCGGGACCTCCCGGCCCGCGGGGAACCGGGCGAGGTCCGCTTCGACGCCCTCACCGGGGAATGGGTGGCCGTGGCCGCGCACCGGCAGGCCCGCACGCACCTCCCGCCGGCGGACCAATGCCCGATCTGCCCCACCACCGACGCCAACCCCTCCGAGATCCCGGCGCCGGACTACGACGTCGCCGTATTCGAAAACCGCTTCCCCTCCCTGGGCCCGGCGGTAGGGCCGGTTCCGGACAACCCAGGCTGGGGAACTACTGGACCCGCGTTCGGCAGGTGCGAGGTGGTGACGTTTACGCCCGAGCACACCGGATCCTTCAGCGGCCTGACCGAAACCCGCTCGCGGACCGTGGTTGAAGCCTGGGCCCACCGCACCGCCGCCCTCAGCGCCCTGCCGGGCATCAAGCAGGTTTTCCCGTTCGAAAACCGCGGAGCGGACATCGGCGTGACCCTGCACCACCCGCACGGCCAGATTTATGCCTACCCTTACGTGACACCCCGGGCCGCCGTCATGGGGGCCGCCGCCCGCAAGTTCTATGACGACGCCGACGGCCGGCAAACGCTGACCGGCTCGCTTCTGAGGGCAGAACGGGAGGACGGCAGCCGGATGGTCATGGAAAGCGACAGCTTCAGCGCTTACGTTCCGTTCGCCGCCCGCTGGCCCCTTGAGATCCACCTCGTTCCCCACCGCCAGGTTCCCGACCTGGCGGCACTGACCGGCGAAGAGAAGGACGAACTGGCGCACGTTTACCTGGACCTGCTCAAACGCCTCGACGCCCTGTATCCCACACCGACCCCCTACATCTCGGCCTGGCACCAGGCACCGGTGGACACCCTGCTCCGCCCGGCGGGCTACCTGCACCTGCAGCTCACCTCCCCCCGCCGCGCTGCGGACAAGCTCAAGTTCCTGGCAGGATCGGAGGCCGCCATGGGCGCGTTCATCAACGACACCACACCCGAGCTTGTGGCTGAGAGGCTCCGCGCTGTCACTGTTCCAGCCTCGACGGCTGAAGCACTCGCCCCGTCCGCCTCCGGACTCACCGAAGGAGCCCACGCATGACCGCCGCCAGCACCACCCAGCTCGCGGAACAGTTCCGAGCCGCCTTCGGCAGCGAACCGGACGGCGTCTGGCAGGCCCCGGGCCGGGTGAACCTGATCGGCGAACACACCGACTACAACGAAGGCTTCGTCCTTCCGTTCGCGATCGACAAGACGGCGCGTGTCGCCGTCGGCGTCCGTTCCGACTCAACGGTGCGGCTCTTGTCCACCTACGGGGACCAGGGCCTGACGACGGCGGACACCGCCACGCTGGACGGCCGGACGGCCAAGGGCTGGACCAAGTACCCCCTGGGCGTCATCTGGTCGCTGCAGCAGCGCGGCATCGACGTTCCCGGCCTTGACCTGCTCCTGGATTCCAACGTTCCTCTCGGTGCAGGACTCTCCTCGTCCCATGCCATCGAATGCGCCGTTGTCTCCGCCCTGAATGACATCACCGGCGCCGGGCTCAGCCCCGAGGAAATGGTCCTGGCAACGCAGCGTGCCGAGAACGACTTCGTCGGCGCACCCACAGGCATCATGGACCAGTCCGCCTCGTTGCGGGGCTCAGCAGGGCATGCCGTGTTCCTCGACTGCCGCGACCAAAGCGTGGAGCTGGTGCCTTTTGAGGCAGAGGCCGCCCGCCTGGTCATGCTCGTGATCGACACCAAGGTTTCCCACTCCCATGCCGACGGCGGTTACGCGTCCCGCCGGGCATCCTGCGAGCTGGGGGCAGAAGTGCTTGGCGTCAAGGCCCTGCGGGATGTTGCACCGGGCGACCTCGACGAGGCCAGCGGACTCCTGGACGAAGTCACATTCCGCCGGGTCCGCCACGTCGTCACCGAAAACGACCGCGTCCTGCAGACCGTGGAACTTCTTGGTCTGGAGGGTCCTTCGTCGATCGGCGGACTCCTGGATGCCAGCCACGCCTCCATGCGCGATGATTTCGAAATCTCCTGCGCCGAGCTGGACCTTGCTGTCGAAGCCTCCCGGTCGAACGGGGCCATCGGCGCCCGGATGACGGGCGGCGGGTTTGGCGGCGCGGCCATCGCCCTGACCCCGGTGGCGGAGGAACAGCGGGTGCGCACCGCCGTCGAACGGGCCTTTGCCGAGGCGGGATACACCGCGCCGGACATCTTCACTGTCACCCCGGCCGCCGGGGCGATGCGGCTGGCGTAGCCGCGGGCGTAGGCTGGGCGCATGCCGGAAGCAGTCATTGTTTCAACCGCCAGAAGCCCGATCGGCCGCGCCTTCAAGGGGTCCTTGAAAGACGAGCGGCCGGACGACCTCGCCGCGGCCATGGTGGCCGCGGCGCTTGCGAAGCTGCCGTCATTCGACCCGTCCGGGGACAGCGGTCCCGGGCTCGACGACCTCTATCTGGGGTGTGCCGAACCCAGTGGAGAAGCCGGCTCGAACATGGCACGGGTGGTCACCATACTGGCGGGCCTGGACACCGTCCCTGCGGCGACCATCAACCGGTTCTGCGCCTCGAGCCTGCAGACCATCCGCATGGCTTACCACGCCATCAAGGCCGGCGAGGGGCAGGCGTTCGTGTCGGCCGGCGTCGAGGCCGTGTCCCGGTACCAGAGCTGGGCCGGGGCCGGAGAAACCGACGCCGGCAACCACAACCCCCGGTTCGGGCCGGCCCGCCAGCGCACCGCAGCACGGGCCGAGTCCAACACGCCCTGGACGGACCCGCGGCTGGGCGGGCGTATGCCGGACATCTACGTCGCCATGGGCCAGACGGCCGAGAACGTGGCCACGTCCTACGGCATCAGCCGCGAAGAGCAGGACGCGTGGGCAGTGCTGAGCCAGAACCGGGCCGAGGCCGCCATCGCTTCCGGGTTCTACGCCAGGGAAATCACACCCTATGAACGGCGCGACGGCACGGTGGTGGACCGGGACGACTCGCCGCGCGCCGGCGTCACCCTTGAAGCCGTCAGTGCCCTGCAGCCCGTGTTCCGCCGAGAGGGCACGGTCACTGCCGGCAACGCCTGCCCCCTCAACGACGGCGCTGCCGCGATGGTCATCATGAGCGATTCACGGGCCAGGGAACTGGGACTGGAGCCGCTGGCGCGCATCGTATCGACCGGCGTCAGCGCGCTGTCACCCGAGCTGATGGGAATGGGCCCGGTGGAATCCACCCGGCGGGCCCTGGCTTCTGGCGGCCTGGGCATCGGGGACATTGATCTCGTGGAGCTCAACGAGGCCTTCGCGGTCCAGGTGATCGCCAGCGCCCGCGAACTCGGGATCGATTCTGCGAAGCTCAACGTCCACGGGGGCGCCATTGCCCTCGGCCACCCCTTCGGCATGACCGGTGCCCGGATCACCACCACGCTGCTCAACGGCCTGCGCGCGACGGACGGAACCCTGGGCCTGGCCACGCTCTGCGTGGGCGGCGGGCAAGGCATGGCACTGGTGCTGGAGCGCCTTAGCTGACCGCGCCCCTCCATCTGTATGGAAGAACAGGCTTAATGACGGAAGAGGGCCCCGCCGGAGCGGGACCCTCTTCCTGATTAAGCACGACGGCGGCGGCCGCCTGGCGTTCTAGTCGTCGCCGCGGAGGATGGCCAGCAGGCGGATGATTTCCACGTAGAGCCAGACCAGCGTGACGGTAAGGCCGAAGGCCGCGGTCCAGGAGAAGCGCTCGGGAGCGCCGCTGCGCACGCCGGCCTCGATGCTGGTGAAGTCCATGATCAGCGAGAAGGCGGCCAGACCGATGGCCAGGATCCCGATGAAGACCCCCAGCGGAATGCCGAAGATCTCAACGCTGGTGCTGAGCCCGAACGGCGTCTTAACCGCACCGGTCCAGACCAGCACCATGTTGACGAGGGCAAACACGGCGTAGCCGATCATTGCGATCATGAAGAAACGCATGGCCTTCGGGGTGGCGCGGACCTTTCCGCTCTTGAAGAGCAGAAGGGTCACACCGAACACCGAGAGCGTGCCGATGACAGCCTGGAGCCCGACACCCGGGTAGAAGCCGTCAAGGATGCGGGTCAGGCCGCCGAGGAACAGGCCCTCAAGCCCGGCATACGCCAGGATCAGGGCGGGCGAGGGCTGCTTCTTGAATGAGTTGACGAGGCCCAGGACAAAGCCGCCCAGTGCACCAACGATCATCAGCATGCCTGCCAGCGAAAGGCCGACAAACAGGGTGACGGCAGCTCCGGCCATCACGACGCCGAGGCAGACAGCGGTCTTGACAATGACGTCGTCATAGGTCATCCGGCCGGTCTCGGCGGGGCCGGCGGCCGGCCGGTTGTACATCTGCTGCAGCTGGTCCTGCGTCATGTTCTGCTGCTGGGCCATCCAGCCGCCCTGGGCGTCGATGACCTGGCCCGGTGCACGACCGGGAGCCTGGCCGTAGTGGTTTTGGCCGAACGCCTGCGGTACAGGCGGCGCCTGGGTGGCTCCACGGAAGTTCTTTCCGTTGAAGATCGGGTTTCCGCCAAGTGCCATTGCGGGTGTCCTCCAGAGGGGTGCTAGTGGTTTCTTCTATTCAAGCTACCAATTCCCACGCGCCGGCGGCGGGTAAAGTTCCGCCCCGGCCACGGCCGACACGGAATCGTGACCTGCCCGGGCTGCACCCCGGCGTTTTCACCGCCGCAGAAGGGACTGTTTAGGAATACTCCGATACACCAAAAGTTTTCATTAGCGACACTGAATTGTGGATTGGACCCAGCTTCACAGTTGTTACCTGATCGCGATCTAGGCAGCATGTTTGCCCGCAAAGTTTGTACTGCCTGCGCTGTAACATGAGCGAAGAAGGGTGACAAACATCACAAGTATCCAGTAAACAGCTACACCAAAAATTGCACCACCCCTGTCACCTTCTCCGTTCGCAGCGGCTGCAATGAAGCAATCGCAACCCACGCCACCCCCATGTGGAGGTTTTGAATTTGAGACGCACACCGAGAGGCCTGCCGCGCAGACGGCCAGCCGGATTGCTGAAGGTCATGGGGGCAATTGCCGCCGCCACCGTGGCAATCCTGCTCGTCGCCGCACCAGCATCGCTGGCGGCCACGCCATCACCGACGCCATCCCCGTCGAACCAGCAGTTCCAGAACAACATCAGCGGCTTCCTCCGCGATGATGCACGCGCCCCCATCCAAGGTGTGAAGATCACGGCCAAAAACGGTGACTTCACTGGAACAGCAACCTCGAGTGCCAACGGGGCCTGGAACATAGGCGTACCGTCCCAGGGCACCTACGAGGTCCAGCTGGACGAGTCCACCCTGCCGCAGGGCATCAAGCTCGCGGCGGGCCAGGCCAACCCCCGCAGCATCACGTTCAGCCAGACGTCTAACGTCTCGGTGATCTTCGCCTTCGGCAAAGGCATCGTCGTCCAACAGCAGGACTTCGGCCAGAACCTGCTCAACCGGCTGGTCGCCGGCGTGAGCTTCGGGCTCCTGCTCGCCCTCGCATCCGTGGGGCTGTCCCTGATTTTCGGCACCACCGGGCTGACCAACTTCGCCCACGGTGAGATGGTGACGCTTGGCGCCGTTCTCGTATTCGTCTTTAATGCCATGAACCTGCCGTTCTGGCTCGCCATCCTCCTGGCCCTCCTGGGTGGAGGACTCTTCGGCTACGCCCAGGACGCCGGCCTCTGGCGGCCGCTGCGGCGCCGCGGCACCGGTCTGGTCCCCATGATGATCGTCAGCATCGGCCTGGCCCTCGCCATCCGATACGTCATCCAGTTCTACTTTGGCGGTGCCACCCAGCAGCTGCCCTTTGCCCAGAGCGCGGAAATCCAGATCGGGCCGGTCTCCATCTCACCCAACAACCTGTGGTCGCTGGTGATCAGCGCAATCGTGATCGGCCTGATCGGCATCGTCCTACTCAAGACCCGGCTGGGCAAGGCCACCCGGGCAGTGGCGGACAACCCCGCCTTGGCAGCCGCCTCAGGCATTGACGTGGACTCCGTCATCCGTCTCGTCTGGATTGTCGGCGGCGTGCTGGCCTCCCTCGGCGGCATCCTCTGGGCCTACTACCGTCCCGGCGTCACGTTCGACATGGGCTCGCAGATCCTGCTGCTCATCTTCGCGGGCGTGACGCTCGGTGGCCTCGGCACCGTCTTCGGCGCCCTGATCGGATCCGTCATCGTCGGCATCTTCGTCGAGTTGACCACCGTCTTCGGCCTCGCGGCCGACCTCAAATACGTGGGAGCGCTGTTCATCATGATTGTTGTCCTCTTGTTCCGGCCGCAGGGCATCCTGGGCCGTCGCGAGCGCGTGGGTTAGGAGACAGCCATGGACTTCGGATTCATCCTTGCAAGCGCCGCCGGAGAGCTTTTCAGCCCGACGACTGCCGCTTACGCCCTAGCCGCCCTGGGCCTTGCTGTCCACTTCGGCTACTCGGGCCTGCTGAACTTCGGCCAGGCCGGCTTCATGGCGGTGGGAGCCTACGGCTTCGCCATCTCCACCCTTAGCTTCGGCGCCCCCTTCTTCGTGGGATTGCTGATCGCTGTCATCTGCTCTGTGCTGTTCGCGCTGGTTCTGGGTATCCCCACCCTCCGCCTGCGGGCGGACTACCTGGCCATCGTCACCATTGCGGCGGCGGAGATTATCCGCTACGTCGTCACCACCAACCAGCTCACGTCGGTGACTGGCTCGGCCAACGGACTCGCAGCCTTCGAAGGCGGGTTCTACTCGATGAACCCGTTCCCCGAGGGCGACTACCTCGGCATGAACAACAGGGACTTCTTCATCCGGGTCATCGGTTGGGGCCTCGCGGTGATCTGCTGCGTTATTATCTGGCTTCTGATGCGGAGCCCTTGGGGGCGCGTATTGAAGGGCATCCGCGAGGATGAGAACGCGGTGCGCTCCCTGGGCAAGAACGTGTACGCCTACAAGATGCAGGCGCTGGTCATCGGTGGTGTGCTGGGCGCCTTGGCCGGCATGGTCTTCACGCTCCCCCGCGGCGCAGTCCAGCCTGCCAACTACGGCACGGAGCTGACGTTCTTCCTGTGGACCTGCCTCCTGCTTGGCGGCATGGCCACCGTTTTGGGGCCGGTCATCGGCGCCATGATCTTCTGGGTGGTCCTGTCGCTGACACAGGGCATTCTCTACGGCCTCATCGAATCGGGCGCGGTGACCTGGCTGACCACAGTCCAGGCCGGGCAGCTGCGCTACATCCTCGTGGGTGTAGCCCTGATGCTGCTGATGATCTTCAGGCCCCAGGGAGTCTTCGGCAACAAGAAGGAGCTGGCGTTCGCATGAGCAAGCACAGCGAAGAATCAATGGAAGCCGGCGTCGACTACATGACGGACGCCCGCGCGATCGCCGTCGGAGAGAACACCCCCGGCTGCAAGAAGCGGGACCCCATCGTCGTCGCCGAAAACGTGACCCGCACGTTTGGGGGCATCAACGCCGTCGACGTCGAATACCTGGAGATCCCTCGGCACAAGATCACGGCCCTGATCGGTCCGAACGGTGCGGGCAAGACCACCCTCTTCAATCTGCTCACCGGCTTCGACACCCCGAACTCCGGCAAGTGGCAGTTTGAAGGGCAGAGCATTGCCGGCGTCTCCTCCTACAAGGTGGCTCGCATGGGCATGGTCCGCACCTTCCAGCTGACCAAGGTCATGGGCAAGCTGACGGTCATGGAGAACATGCGCCTGGGCGGTTCTGACCAGCCCGGCGAACGGCTTTCCAAGGCCCTGTTCAAGGGCATGTGGGGCAGCCGGGAAAAGGAAATCACGGATCAGGCGAACGTCCTGCTGGAGAAATTCAAGCTGGACACGAAGAAGGACGACTACGCGGCCTCGCTGTCCGGCGGCCAGCGCAAGCTGCTCGAAATGGCACGCTCGCTCATGGTCCGGCCCAAGCTCGTCATGCTCGATGAGCCCATGGCGGGCGTCAACCCTGCGCTGACCCAGTCCCTGCTGGACCACATCAAGAACCTCAAGGCAGAGGGCATGACGGTCCTCTTCGTGGAACATGACATGAACATGGTGCGCCACATCGCTGACTGGGTAGTTGTCATGGCTGAAGGCAAGATCGTGGCCGAGGGTCCCCCGGGCGAGGTCATGAAGAACCCGGCGGTGATCGATGCCTACCTGGGTGCCCACCACGACGTCGACCTGGGCGATTCTGAAGGCATCAAGGCCCTGGAGCAGGAACTCGTCGCCGACGAGGAGTCGATCGTCGGCACGGAAAACGCCGGCATCATCGCCGTGGACGTTGTGGCGCCAGATATGCAGGAGACCATCCGCACAGACAAGGACAAAGCATGAGTGCCACGAGCGCGGCACCGGCCGCAAAGAGCGCAGCAGCGGACGACTCCGTCGTCAAGGTCACGAACCTCGTGGCCGGATATCTGCCCGGTGTGAACATCCTCAATGGCTGCAGCATCGAGGCCCGCAAAGGCGAGCTGATCGGCATCATCGGGCCGAACGGCGCCGGGAAGTCCACACTCCTCAAGGCCATGTTTGGCCTCGTGAAGGTGCACTCGGGCTCAGTGGTGGTCCGCGGCCAGGACCTGACCGGTCTCAAGGCGAACAAGCTCGTCACGCAGGGCGTCGGCTTCGTGCCGCAGAACAACAACGTGTTCGCCACCCTCACCATCGAGGAAAACATGCAGATGGGCATGTTCCAGCGCCCCAAGGACTTCGCCGAGAGGTTCGACTTTGTCACCGACCTTTTCCCTGAGCTTGGCAAGCGCAGGGCCCAGCGCGCCGGTTCGCTGTCCGGCGGGGAGCGCCAGATGGTGGCCATGGGCCGGGCCCTCATGATGGACCCCGCGGTGCTGCTGCTGGACGAGCCGTCGGCAGGCCTCTCCCCCGTGAAACAGGACGAAACGTTCCTTCGCGTGCATGAGATCAACCGCGCTGGCGTGTCCGTGATCATGGTGGAGCAGAACGCCCGCCGCTGCCTGCAGATCTGCGACCGCGGCTACGTCCTGGACCAGGGCAAGGACGCGTACACAGGAACAGGCCGGGAGCTGATGAAGGACCCGAAGGTCATCCAGCTGTACCTGGGAACGCTCGCCGACGAAGCCTAAGCTTCGCTGGACCGCCAGAAGGGCTGTCACCTCCGGTGGCGGCCCTTTCTGCGTGCCCGTGGTTCTTGTCTAGCCCCGGGCGTACCACTCGCTCAGCGAGGCGCACGACTGGAGGCGCACGACTGGAGGCGCACGACGGCGTCACGCGGCGCAGACTGTCGCGTCACCGGTCGTTGCGCAGCGCCAAGCCAATGGTCTGGCACGCAGAAGCCCCCGTCCTCGTGGGACGGGGGCTACTGGTCTGGCTAGGAAAGGGGCTACAGCTTGCCGAATTCTTCCTTCGCAGGCTGCGGCTTGTTGGTGTCGTCGTACTCGTAGATGCCGATGTAGGCTTCCGTGGGGTCACCGGCGTCAGAGAACGTGATCGGACCGGACTGGCCGTCGTAGTCGATGTCCTTGCCGTTCCGGAGCAGGGTGACACACGACGGGAAGGTGTTGCACTTCTCGCCGCCTTCAGAGACTGCCTTGAGCTGCTTGGCAATGTCCGTGCCCTTGGTGCTCTTTGCTGCCTCTGCCGCAAGCGCGGTCATGTTGGTTGCATCGTACGCCTCGCCTGCATAGTTGAACGTCCGCAGGGCGGGATCAATCGCGAGAAGCGACTTCTTGAAGTCCTCCTTAGCAAAGGTTCCCGGCTGCGTGCCGCGAGCGCCCTTAAGGGTTCCTGCTTTGAAGTCCTTGCTGTAATCGAAGAGGTTGCCGTCAACTAGGAACAGCTGTTCCGGCTTGATTCCCTTGCCGGTCAGCAGCGGAATGATGCTCTTGGCTTCGTCGAACGTGATCAGCGCAATGGCGTCGGGCTTGGCGGCGACCAGCGCATCGACCTGGCTGCTGAACTGCGAATCGCCGGTGTTGTAGAGCTGCTCAGCCACAACCTGGCCGCCGGCGGAGGTGAAGGCTTCCTTCACGTTTTTCTGCAGGCCGGTGCCGTAAGCGTCGTTGAGGACCATCATGCCCAGGGTCTGGGCTCCACAAGTGGCCATGTAGTTACCGAGAACCTTGCCCTGAAGGACGTCAGAGGGAGCCGTACGCCAGTACAGGCCCTTGTCGTCCCAGGTGGTGAAGTCCGGGGAAGTGTTGGCCGGAGAGAATTCCAGGACGCCGGCTCCGGTGATCTGGTTGATGACGGTCTTCGAGACGCCGGAGGAAGCCGCGCCGATGATGGCGCTGACACCCTGGCCCAGCAGGGCCGTAGTCGACTGCGTCGCAATGTCCGTCTTCGTGTCGCCCGAGTCGCGGTGGACAACCTGCACCGGCTTGCCCAGAACGCCGCCAGCGGCGTTGATCTCCTTGATGCCAAGGTTAACGCCGGCAATTTCGGGTGGGCCGAGGAACGCCAGCGACCCCGTTGTCGGCAGGAGCGATCCGATTTTCAGCGGAGTGGGGGTGGTCGTCGTCGAAGCGGGCACGGAGGCTTCTGCGGCTGCTGAGCTGGAGCCTCCGGCTGTCGCGCTGGCAGCAGGGCACGCGATGCCGCCGGCCCCGCCGGCCGCTGAGGTGGTCGCGGTTGGAGTGGAGCTGCCACCACAAGCCGTAGCCAGAAGGGCGACGCCGATGCTAAGCGCTGTGAGCTTAGCTACTCGGGGCGCCGTCTGGGGGAGTGAAATCATTTAATGTCTCCTCGATCGAAAGGTGCGAACGGCCTTTGATGCGATTGGTCAGGTGTTCCTGAGCTAACTTCAAGCTAGTGCAATTGGGCCCCGAACATAAGTGAGTAAGGTCACATCCTTATAACACTCGTTGCATATGGGACACCTGAAGGAATGACATTATCCGCGCCCGAATACGGGCCGTTCATACGGCACCTCACGAACCGGGAAACTTGTACCCCAGGTGGGACTCGAACCCACAACACGCGGATTTTAAGTCCGCTGCCTCTGCCAATTGGGCTACTGGGGCGCCCGGTCAATGGTATCGCCTTCCACGGCAGCGAAAGGTTCCGCGTACCGGAAGGTTCCGTGCACGCCTCCGGGCCAGACTGCGAGCGGAAGGAACTGGAAGTTGTCTCCCCACTTTTTATCGGGCGCCTCTATGCCCATGGACGCCGAAGGCACGAAGCCGAACCGCGGGTAATATTCGGTGCTGCCGAGCAAGGCAATGCCCCGCTCCCCTGCCGCGTTGGCCCGGATTACCGTTTCACGCATGAGCGCCGAGCCGATGCCGTGGCGTTGTAGCCTGGGCGCCACACCGATGGGGCCCAGCCCCAGCAGCTCAAGGCCGTCCACCCACGCCCGCGTGCTGATCACGTGTCCCACGATTTCGCCGTCCAGCTCGGCCACAACGCTGAGCTCCGGCAGATACTCCTGCGATTCGAATAGCCGGCGCAGGATGTCCACCTCCACGGGCTCGCCCTCGACCGGCAGTCCTGTGACCGGAGACACCGAGAATGCCTCGGCCGCCAAAGCGAGGATGGCTTCGCGGTCTTCGGGTTTCTCATTCCGCAGCTTCACCTCGCGCACGGGTTCAGGATCAGTTGCGTTCGCCGCTGCGAGCTCGGCCAGCGCCTCGAGGGCCCGGGCAGAGTCTCCCACGGGGACCAGCAAGTGGTCATGGTGAAAGCCTGCCAGCACGTTGCAGCTGATTTTGGCGTCTGTCAGGGCCCGGCTCACGGCGGCAGTCAGGCCCACGGCCTCCAGATCCGAATGGACCTCCAGAGTGATCCAGGCGGCCACGAAGTCGTAATCGAGTCCCAGGGCGTCCGCCTCGGCGCGCGGCAGCACCACGGTCAGCCCTTCGGCTTCACGGACAGCAGCCTCGATGCCGGCTGCCAAGGGCCTTCCGTGCGGCCAGAGCACATACACGTACTCGCCTTCGCGGAGCACCGGATGCATGGCGGCCAGGAGCGTCTGGAGGTTCTTTTCACCCGTCATGCAGCCAGTCTAGACTTCACCGCAGCCGCTTCCCGGGACGCGGCTGCGTCGGAAGCCGCACTGAAGAAAACAGGCCAACGACGAAAGCGGCCGCTCCCCCAGGGGGAACGGCCGCCGTCGTCAGCTGTAGCTCTTTACTTGGCTTCCGCCACAACAGGGTCCTTTGAACCACCCAGCGGGGCGTCGGCGGTCTTGCCGGCAACCGGGGCAGCCGGAGCGGCGGCCGGCTTCGGAGCCGGGGTGGCGGCCGCAACAAAGGCACCGCGGGGGTTGTCGAGGTCCATGAGCGGCGTGGTGTCGCGGCCCATGAAGAAGCTCAGGATCCAGCCAAAGATTACGCGGACCTTGCGCTCAACCGTGGGGATGGCCATGCCGTGGTAGCCGCGGTGTGCCAGCCAGGCGAGGCCGCCCTTGAGACCGATGCGGCCGAGGAGATTGATGTTGGCAACACCCTTCCACTCGCCGAAGCCGGCAACAGCGCCAAGGTTCTTGTGCTTGTAGTCCACCAGCGGCTTGTTCCAGCGGGAAGCCCACAGGTTCTTGGCGAGGCGCTTCGCCTGGCGAAGTGCGTGCTGGGCGTTCGGGACGCAGGTACCGTCCGGCAGTCCACTTCCGGTGAGGTCAGGCACGGCAGCGACGTCGCCGGCAGCCCAGGCATTGTCGACAATGCCTTCGTCGCCTGCGATGCGCAGGTCCGGGAGCGTGCGCACACGTCCGCGCGGCTCGAGCGGGAAGTCGGTGGACCGGACCATCGGGTTGGCCTGCACACCGGCGGTCCACACCAGGGTGTCCGACTCGAATTCCTGCGCCGGGGTCTTGTCCGGGAGGTTGATGAGCTTCAGGGAGCCTTCGGCGCTGTCAAGCGAGGTGTTGAGCAGCACCTCGATGCCGCGGCTGCGGAGGTGCTCCACGACCCATTCGGCCTGCTTGGCCGTGACCTCGGGCATGATGCGGCCCATGGCTTCGACGAGGACGAAGCGGACTTCCTCCTGCTTGACGCGAGGATTGTTCTTGACCGCCGCGCGGGCGAGGTCTTCCATCTCGGTAATACACTCAATGCCGGCGAAGCCGCCGCCGACGACGACGAACGTCAGGGCGCGGGCACGCTCTGCGGGATCCGTCATGAGCGAGCCGGTCTCAATCCGCTCGAGGACCTTGTTGCGAAGTGCAACGGCTTCCTCAATGGTCTTGAGCCCGATGCCCTTGTCCCCCAGGCCCTTGATGGGGAAGGTGCGGGTAATCGCACCGGCCGCCAGGACAACGTCGAAGTACGGAATCTCGAAGTTGTCGCCGCCGTCTGCCGGAGCAACCACGGCAGTGCGGTTGGCATGGTCAATCGAGGTGACGCGGCCCTGGATAAGTTCGGTCTGCTTGAGGTGCTGGCGGTGGGAGACCACAGCGTGGCGCGCCTCGATGTTGCCGCCGGCGACCTCGGGCAGGAAGGGCTGGTAGGTCATGTAGGGCAGCGGATCCACGACGGTGACGATGCCGCCGGCGTTCGCGATCTTCTTCTGCAGTTTGAGTGCTACGTACAGGCCGACGTACCCGCCGCCGACGACGAGCACCCGGGGACGGTCCTGGAGCTGAGGGGTGGTTGCCATGCATCCAGAATACAGTAGTTTGTGAAAATCTTCACTAACTAGGCGGATCGCCGGAATCCACCCGGTTCAGCACACCCGTATCGGGCTCCTCGCCGCTTCCGCCGGACGCCCGGTAGGCGCGGCGCAGCTGAATGGCTGCGCCGGCGATGATGGCCAGGAAGAGGCCTCCGAAACCGATGACGACGGCGGCAGGAAGGGCGCTGTCCAGCTGCGACGGCGGCTGCGCCACCGGCACCGTGGCCTTGGGAAGGGTGGGCTGGGCCACGTGGGATTCGGCAGGCGGAACCGGGGACGGCGTTGCCAGGTTTCCGCGGCGGTGGACGCGGATCCAGTCCGAGATGGACCCCAGCGGATTGGTCTGCGTCTCTGCGACGTTGTCCTTCAGTGCCGCCTCGGCATTGAGCACCCCGAAACCGTACAGCGGGTCCTTGCCCGGCGCCCCCGCATCCTTGGCAGTGGTGACAATTCTGTTGATGACCTGCTCCGCGCTCATCTGCGGCCATTTGGAGCGGATCAGCGCGGCCACGCCTGAAACGATCGGGGTGGCGCCGGAGGTGCCGGCCCATTCCGCGTAGCTCCCGCCGGGGAGCCCTCCGGCAAGCTTCTCGGCGGGCGCTGCCACGCCGATGCTGATGCCCTGCGACGAGGAGTCCGTGCTGGCGTTGCCGTTACGGTCCAGTCCCGCCACGGTGAGAACGCCCGGGATGGTGGCGGGTGCCCCCACCTGGACGTTTCCACCGACCCGGTTGCCGGCCGCGGCCACAATGACCACGTCCTTCTGTTCCGCGTACAGGAAGGCGGCGTCCCAGCTCTGCGGCCATTCCGGCGATGTGCTGCCCAGCGAAATGTTGATTACCTTGGCCCCGTTGTCCACGGCCCAGCGGACAGCCTCAGGGATCTGGTCCTGATCGCTCTTCCCGCCAGGGTTGGCTGAACCCAGCCATGTGGATACGGAGAGGATCTCGGCTTCGGGTGCGACCCCCATGATCCCGTCCGGCAACGTCTTCGACGGTGACGGGCTGGGCGTCGACTTGGCGCCGGCCTTGGACTTCTTCGGCGGCGGCTGGTGTCCGCGGCCCGCCAGCATGGTGGCCACGAGGGTGCCGTGCTCGGGCTTTGCACCGATGCTTTTCTGCCCGTCGGATGTACCCGCTCCCGAGACGTCATGGCCGCCGGCGATGGCGCCCTTCAGGTCCGGGTGGTCGCCGTCCACGCCGCTGTCGATCACGGCCACTTTGACGTTGGCGCCCTTGGAGATCTCCCAGGCCTTGGTGATGCCTGCTTCCTTGAGCCAGTATTCCTTGTCGCGCCAGGTGTCTGCCTGCGCCGCGGGGGCTGTTGCGATCGCTGCCGCAGCGACGCCGCCGGCAAGCGCCGCAGACAGCAGAGCGGAGACCGTCCGGCGGAACCGGGCTGTTGCTCTGGTCATTCAAGATCCAATACTCGGTTGGCTGGTGCCTCGTTAGCTGACACTCAGTTAACTGACACTCAGGGCAATTCCGTCAAGAATATCGTGCTCGCTGGCGGTGGCTGTAATGACCGCTCCGCCCGTGAGCTCGCCCATCCTGGTGAGGATCTGCCGCCAGACCAGCGCTCCGGCGCCGATGACGTCAACCCGGCCGGGGTGCATGTACGGCAGTTCGGCCCGCTGCGCCTTGGTCATCCTCAGCAGGTCGCTTGCCGCAGCCTGGATGGTTTCGATGGACAGCTCGGCACCGTGGATGGCGGCCGGCAGGTACTCCGGCAGTTTCAGCGCATGCGCGGTGATGGTGGTGATGGAACCGGCAACCCCGACGACGGCGGTGCTGCGTTCCAGCGGAACGTCCAGGCCCGCTTCGGTGATCGCGGCATCTACGTCAGCCTCAGCCGCGGCGATCTGTTCGGCCGTGGGCGGATCGCTCTTGAGGTGGCGTTCGGTCAGCCTGACGCAGCCGATGTCCACGGATTTCGCGGCGATCACGCCGCCGGTGTCACCCAGCACGAATTCCGTGCTGCCGCCGCCCAGGTCCACCACCAGTACCCGGTCACTGCCGGAGAGCGGCAGCACGCTGCTGGCCCCGGCGAAGGACAGCGCGGCTTCCTCATCGCCGGAGATGACCTCCGGCTCCACGCCGAGGAGGCCGTGGATGCCATCCACGAACACCTGGCGGTTGCGGGCGTCGCGGCTCGCGGAGGTAGCCACGAAGCGGACCTTCTCAGCCCGGTATTCACGGATCATTGCGGCGTAATCCGCGGTGGCCGCGAACGTGCGCTCCAGCGCTTCGGGCGCGAGCTCGCCGGTGGCGTCAACGCCCTGCCCGAGCCTCACCACGCGCATCTCCCGCACGATGTCGGTGAGTTTGGTGGCGCCGTTGCCGCGGTCGACGTCGGCGATAAGCAGTCGGATGGAGTTGGTACCGCAGTCAATGGCTGCAACCCTGGTCATTCGCCGGCCTCCTGCTTGGACTTCCGGACGGGTGCGGGCCGCCCGACGATTTCCGGCAGGCCCTGCGGACCGTGGCGGCTGAGGTCCCTCGACGGCGCTTCACCGTCGGTGTCCCAGGCGCCGTCGCAGTAGCAGCGGTCGGCGGTCCACCACTCGGCGATGGCGTCGATGGCTTCGTCGCCGAGGGGATTCACGCCGCGGCCGGCGGCGAGCGACTGGCCGACGAGCACATGCAGGCATTTGACCCGGGTGGGCATGCCGCCGGCCGAGATGCCGTCAATTTCGGGCACGCCGCCAATGCCGGAGCGGGCCCCGATTTCGGCACGGGATGCGAGGTATGCCTCGTGGGCGCCGCGGTAGCTTGCCGCCAGCGCTTCATCCGCGGTGAGGCGGTCGTTCATTTCGTTCATGAGCCCGGCCGCCTCAAGGCGTGACACGGCTGACGTGATCACCGGATGCGTGAGGTAGAAGGTGGTGGGGAACGGCGTGCCGTTGCTGAGCCGGGGAGCCGTGGCCGCCACGAGCGGGTTGCCGCAGACGCAGCGCGCGGGGATCTCGACGACGTCACGGACCGGCCTGCCCAGTTGGCGGCTCAGCACCTCAAGATCGTGTGCCGATGGCTGGCGGGATTCCTCCGGCGCTGTTGCCGTGTTCTCGTCCACTGGCGCGGCCGTCCTTCCTGCCCGGATCTGGCTGTCTCAAAGGCGTGTGAGACAGTCCCGCGGCGGGCGCCGCTCTTAGTCTGTTGCCGAACGCCTGATGGACTCCCAGAGGGAATCCACCCACGGCAGGTTGGCGGGGTCTTGTGCTGCTGCTGCACCGGGCTGGCTGCCTGACGCGCCGGCCGGCAGGTCGCTGCCGAACACCCAGTAGCCGGTCTCTCCCGGCATAACCATGTTAATGCGGTCCCGGGCCTGCTGCTTGACATAGTTCGGGTCCTGCCAGCGCGAGACCTGGCGCTTGAGGTTGTCCTGGTTCGACTTGCTGGCGGCGATGTCCGCTTCCAGCGCCGCGATCTCCGCCCGTTTGTCGATGAAGATCTTTACGGTGGGCGCCAGCATGATGGTGATGGCAATCATAACGACGGCCAGTGCCAGCATGCGGCCGGAAAAGGCTTTGGCGGGAACGGGGTCGAGGGCTTCGTCGGCCGCCTGAACCGCTGAGGATCCGGATGTGCCGCGGTTTTTCCCGGCTGCTTCCTTGCCGGGGGCGGATCCCTTTGCGGGCGCGGGTCCGCCAGCAGGTGCCGTTCCCTTGGCTGGCTGCCCGTGGGTGCCGTTTGCTTTCGACGCAGCCGATTCCCTGGCGCCCGCTGCACCGCTTTCCCGTGTGCCCGTTTCCCTGACGGCGTCAGCAGGACGGTGGCCGCCGAAGTCCGCCTGGATGACGTCTCCCCCGGGGGATCCGGTCTCGGGGTGCCGGGATGCTGGGGTCACCCGGGGAACTTTGGGACGGCGGGTAGCCATGACACTCCTGTAAACGCGTGACGCTGGGCTGTAACGCTGGACGGTAACGCTGGACGGTGGCCGGCCTGACGAGCAGCGGCCGTAGCGGGCAACGGCCTCAAACAAAAACCGGTGGCTATGGTCTTTCCACCATAGCCACCGGTCAGTTGTTTATCCGGCTACTAGCCGTTGAAACGCGGGAAGGCGCTGCGTCCGGCGTAGCGTGCGGCGTCGTCGAGTTCCTCTTCGATGCGCAGCAGCTGGTTGTACTTGGCTACACGCTCCGAGCGGGCCGGGGCGCCGGTCTTGATCTGGCCGGCGTTGGTGGCGACGGAGATGTCGGCGATGGTGGTGTCCTCGGTCTCACCGGAACGGTGCGAGGTGATGGTGGTGTAACCGGCACGCTGGGCCAGTGACACGGCGTCCAGCGTCTCGGTCAGGGAACCGATCTGGTTGACCTTGACGAGCAGCGAATTCGCGGTCTTGGTGTCGATGCCGCGCTGCAGGATGGCCGGGTTGGTGACGAAGAGGTCATCGCCCACGAGCTGGACCTTGTCGCCGATGGCGTCGGTGAGGGTCTTCCAGCCTTCCCAGTCGTTCTCGTCGAGCGGGTCCTCAATGGAAACCAGCGGGTAGTCGGCTACCAGCTCGGCGTAGTAGGCGCTCATCTCGGTGGCGGAAAGTGCCTTGCCTTCGAACTGGTAGGCGCCGTCCGTGAAGAACTCGGAGGAGGCGACGTCCAAGGCCAGGGCGATGTCCTTGCCCGGGGTGTAGCCGGCGTTCTTGATGGCTTCCTGGATCAGGTCCAAAGCGGCACGGTTGGACGGCAGGTTCGGCGCGAAGCCGCCCTCATCGCCCAGACCGGTGGACAGGCCCTTGGCCTGCAGGACTGACTTGAGGTTGTGGTAGACCTCGACACCCCAGCGCAGGCCCTCGGAGAAGGTCTCGGCGCCGATCGGGACAATCATGAATTCCTGGATGTCCACGTCGGAGTCGGCGTGCGAGCCGCCGTTGAGGATGTTCATCAGCGGCACCGGAAGGACGTGGGCGTTGGGGCCGCCCAGGTACTTGTAGAGCGGCAGGTCCGCGGAGGCCGCTGCGGCGTTGGCAACAGCCAGGGACACGCCCAGGATGGAGTTGGCGCCAAGCTTGCCCTTGTTGGCAGTGCCGTCCAGGTCGATCATGGCCTGGTCGATGCTGCGCTGGTCGGTGGCGTCGAAGCCAATCAGGGCCGGGGCGATCTGGTCGATGACCGCGTCAACGGCCTTCTGGACACCCTTGCCGAGGTACCGGCCCTTGTCGCCGTCGCGGAGTTCAACGGCCTCGTGCTCGCCCGTGGAGGCGCCGGAGGGAACCGCTGCGCGGCCGATCTGGCCGTCGGAGAGCAGAACTTCTACTTCTACGGTCGGGTTGCCACGGGAATCGAGGATCTCGCGGGCGTGGATGGCATCGATAAGCGCCATGAATATGCTCCTTATGGTGAAGCGATTTACTGGGAAACTAGCGGAAAATCTCGACGTCCTCGTCAGGGACTAGCGTAGTCGAGAGTGGTGCACGTTACGGAAACCTATCCAGAACCCGGACGTCATGATCCCGGCGGAGCTGAGTTCTGGTACCGCCGGACTGCGCCCCGGAGGGCGCGTTCGGCATCAAACCCCTTGCCGCGGGCAGCACGGACCACCGCGAACAGAAGGTCACCGAGCTGGTTCTCGGAGTCACAGGTTTCGACAAGCTCAACCAGCGGATGGGCATGCCCAACTTGAGGTGTCAGACCCGCCCGGGCGGCCCGGTCGAGGGTTTTCTGGGCACGGGCCAAGGCCGGCAGCGCTTCGGGGATGCCCTCAAAGTGGGTGGCCCGTTCCGGCCGTTCGGCCTTTTTGACGGCGTCCCACTTGAGCACTATCTCCTCCACAGTTGCCGGAAAGGAGTCTTGCAGGGAGCCGTCCGGCCGGAAGACGTGCGGATTGCGCCGGATCATCTTGGCGGTGAGGCCGTGGGCGACGTCGCCGAAAGCGAAGGTGCCGCGCTCTTCGGCGAGCCGGGCGTGCAGCACCACTTGCAGCAGCACATCGCCCAGTTCGCCCTTCAGCTCGGCTTCGTCGGCGCCGGTCTCGATCGTCTCCGCCACCTCGTAGGCCTCCTCGAGGAGGTACTCCACGAGCGACTCATGCGTGAGGGCCCCCATCCACGGGCAGTGCTCGCGGAGTGCTGCAATTATTTCGAGCAGTCTGGAGACCTCCCCGGCGCTGCTTTCAGCCAAGGTCGCCGTAGGCGTCGTTAATGTACTCCACCAGGGCTTCCCTTTCCTCCAGCGGAAGGAAGGACGCCTCGGCGGCGTTGAGCGTCAGTTCAAGCAGGTCGTCGAGGTCATAGTCGAACGTCTCTACCAGAAGCTCGAACTCGTCGGTGAGGCTTACGCCGCTCATGAGGCGGTTGTCCGTGTTGATGGTCACGTTGAAGCCGAGCTGGTAGAGCATGTCCAGCGGGTGGCTTTCGATGCCCTCCCCAAAGCCTGCGATGGCTCCGGTCTGCAGGTTTGAGGACGGGCAGATCTCCAGGGGGATGCCGCGGTCCCGGACCCAGCTGGCGAGGTTTCCGAGCGTCACGAGGCCGATGTTGTCATCGTCTTCGTCGGCGTCGTCGCTGTCGAACTCGACCATGATGTCCTCGGCGATGCGGACGCCGTGGCCGAGGCGCAGTGCCCGTCCGTCCACCAGGGCGGACTGGATGCTGTCAAGGCCTGCGGCCTCGCCCGCGTGAACCGTGGCGGGGAAATTGTTTTCCGCAAGGTAAGTGAAGGCGTCGCGGAAGCGCGACGGCAGGAAGCCGTCTTCGGCACCTGCAATGTCGAAGCCGACGGCGCCGTTGTCGCGGTGGCGGACGGCCAGCTCCGCGATCTCCAGGCCGCGGTCGGCGTGCCGCATGGCCGTGATCAGCTGGCCCACCTGGATCTCGCGCCCGGACTCGGCCACGGCGTCCACACCAGCCTCAAGACCTTCCTGGACGGCCTCAACCACTTCGTCGAGCGTCAGGCCCTTCTGGAGGTGCTGCTCCGGAGCCCAGCGGACCTCTCCGTACACCACACCGTCGTCCCCGAGGTCTTCCACGAATTCCTTCGCCACCCGGAACAGCCCTTCCTTGGTCTGCATCACGGCAATAGTGTGGTCAAAGGTCTCGAGGTAGCGGACCAGAGAACCGGAATTGGCGGACTCACGGAACCATTCCCCGAGTGCGGTGGGGTCTGTTGAAGGGAGGGTGTGGCCAACGGCCTCCGCCAGGTCGATGATGGTGGCCGGTCGCAGACCCCCGTCCAGGTGGTCGTGAAGGGATACCTTTGGAAGGCTCTTCAGGTCGAAGTCAAGGGCAGGGGCGGCGTCAACGATTGGCTCAGTCACGTACCAACTCTAGGGTTGGACCGCGCGCAATGCCAACGGCAATGCGGAGGCCGCGTTTGGCGGGCTAAGCTCAGCGGGCCGATTCGACGTCGGCGGCCACCGCGGCCGGCCGCTCGGCGGCGAGGCTTTCGGCGTCGGGTCCTTTCGGGGCACCCTCCGGTGCCGGCCGATGTTCGGTTGTGCTTCCCGGCGCATGCACGGCGTCGTGGCGGCCGAGCCGCTTGTGCCACCAGCGCAGCAAATGGTCAATGGCGATGCCGAGGATGATGGCGAACACCACGGCGATGCCCGCCCCGAGAAGAGGGTTGCTGTGCAGCCAGGGGAACGAACTGGCAACGATACCGATGCCGATCGAATACCCAACCCAGGTAAAGCAGGCCAGCCCGTCCAGGACGAAAAACCGGCGGTGCGGAAACCCTGTGGTTCCGGCAACGTAATTGACGGCCACTCGCCCCCAGGGGATGTAGCGGGCCGTGAAGATCAGCACGGCGCCGCGCTTCTCCAGCTCATACCGCGCCCAGCCGAAGACCTTTTGCACTTTTGGCCGGCGCATCCATTTCCAGCGGTTCAGTCCGATTTTCCGGCCGAGGAGATATGCCATGTTGTCGCCGGCCATCGCCCCGACGAGCGCAGTGAACCCCAGTATCCAAAGGTTTGGATTGCCGCTTTGCCGGGAGAACGCCGCCAGCGCCACGATGAGTGTCTCGCTGGGAACAACCATGGCGAAGCCGTCCACGA
This sequence comes from Arthrobacter sp. 10L430, assembly GCF_056395245.1. Lineage (NCBI taxonomy): Bacteria > Bacillati > Actinomycetota > Actinomycetes > Micrococcales > Micrococcaceae > Arthrobacter > Arthrobacter sp. 10L430. The sequence goes on from NZ_JBFTJD010000002.1 coordinate 377,581, forward strand.
AAAAGAACACGAGCAAGATGGGGTAAATCCACCACTGACCCGCTGCATGGAGCACGGCCTCATTAATAAACTCCACGCGGGTGTTGCTCCTAGCGGAAAATGACCAAAACAATAGTGACGCAAATCGCTCTTTAGTGTCCCATGGCCGGAGCATAGTCCGCTACGCCCGTTCAGGAAAACTCGCCCTCCCCTGCCGGGTCCGGAAGGCGCCCCCGGATCCGGCTGATTACGATGTCCACCACGATGCCCAGCACAATCGCGCAGGCGATCGCGATGGCGGCGCCGAGCAGATGATTGTTCTCGAACCACTGGCCAAAGAACAGCCCGATCCCCACTGAATATGCTGCCCACAGTGACGCGGACAGCACTGTCAGCCCGACGAACCGGGCGTGGGAATAGTGCGTGGCCCCGGCGGTCAGGTTCACGGCCACCCGGCCGATCGGGATAAACCGCGCCACGAGGATCAGCGACGCCGCGCGCTTCCTGAGCTCACGCCCTGCCCAGCGGAAGGCCCGCTGCATGCGGGGCCCCCGCATCCAGCGCCAGCGCCGCGTGCCGACGCCCCGGCCGATCAGGTACGCGGTGTTGTCCCCGGTGAACGCCCCCAGCGCCGCGGTGGCTATGAGCAACCACGGATTGGGGACATCCGCGGTGGCCGCGACCGCCGCCAGCCCCACCACGACGGACTCGCTGGGGATGGGTGGGAAGAAACCGTCAATGATGCAGCAGGCCAGGACAAGGATCAGGACCCAGGGCTGCCCGGCGGCAGCAAGGATGAAGTCGTTGATGGCCTGCATTGGGTCAGGCGATGCGGTCGATGATCAGCTGCTGTGCCGGACGCGATCCTTCCGGCGCGATGGTGACAGCGCTTTCGAGTGCCTCCTTGGCGCGGGCGAATTTCTCCGGGGTGTCCGTCAGCAACGTCATGAGCGGCTCCCCCGCCCGCACAGTGGCTCCAGGCTTGGCGTGCAGCCGGACGCCGGCGCCGGCCTGTACCACGTCCTCCTTGCGGGCGCGGCCGGCTCCAAGCCGCCAGGCCGCAACGCCCACGGCCAGTGCGTCCAGTTCCACGAGGACCCCGTCCGCCGGTGCGTAGATGGTTTCGGACTCCTTCGCGACCGGCAGCTTTGCCTGGGGATCCCCGCCCTGCCCCTTGATCATCCGGTTCCAGACATCCATGGCGCGGCCGTCTTTCAGTGCCGCGGCAGGATCGGCGTCCTTCACGCCGGCACAGGCCAGCATTTCCTCAGCCAGCCGGACCGTCAGTTCCACCACGTCCTCGGGCCCTCCGCCAGCCAGCACCTCCACGGACTCCTCCACTTCGATGGCGTTGCCGGCCGTCAGGCCGAGGGGCGTGCTCATGTTGGTGAGCAGTGCCACCGTGTTCACTCCGGCGTCCTTGCCGAGGGCCACCATGGTCTCGGCAAGCTCCCGGGCACGGGCCTCATCTTTCATGAAGGCGCCGCTGCCCACCTTCACATCGAGCACCAGCGATCCCGTGCCCTCCGCTATTTTCTTGCTCATGATCGACGACGCGATCAGCGGGATGGCTTCGACGGTGCCCGTGACGTCACGGAGCGCGTAGAGCTTCTTGTCCGCCGGGGCCAGGCCAGCACCGGCAGCGCAGATCACCGCCCCGACGTCCTGAAGCTGAGCCAGCATTTCCTCGTTGCTCAGCGCGGCGCGCCAGCCCGGAATGGACTCCAGTTTGTCCAGTGTGCCGCCCGTGTGCCCCAGGCCGCGTCCGGACAACTGGGGCACGGCCACCCCGAATACGGCCACGAGGGGTGCCAGCGGCAGGGTGATCTTGTCGCCCACGCCTCCGGTGGAGTGCTTGTCGGACGTAACCTTCACGCCGCCGTCGGGACGCTGGAGACTCGAAAAGTCCATCCGCTCGCCCGAGGCGATCATCGCGGCGGTCCAGCGGGAGATCTCGGCACGGTCCATGCCGTTGAGCAGGATGGCCATGTTCAGCGCGGCCATCTGCTCTTCGGCGATGACGCCGCGGGTGTAGGCGTCGATGGTCCAGTCGATCTGTGCAGGGCTCAGGATGCCCTTGTCACGCTTGGTGCGGATGATGTCGACGGCGTCAAACGCCTCGGTCTTCTGGGTCACCGTGTTTCCTCCAGGTGTTGGGGGCCGAATGCGTCGGGGAGCACCTGGTCCATGGTCTTGATTCCCTGCGTGGTCATGAGCTCCATGCCGGGAGCCCGGAATTCGTACAGCAGCTGGCGGCAACGCCCGCAGGGCATGAGCACGTTGCCGCCGCCGTCAACGCAATAGAAGGCGCGCAGCAGCCCGCCGCCGGTCATCTGCAGGTTGCCCACGAGCGCGCACTCGGCGCACAGCGTCAGGCCGTAGCTTGCGTTTTCAACGTTGCAGCCGCTCACGACCCGGCCGTCCCCGGTGAGGGCGGCCGCACCCACCGGGAACCTGGAATACGGCGCGTAGGCGTTCTTCATCGCCGCGACGGCGGCGGCCTCCAAAGCCGGCCAGTCGACGTCGGACTTTTCGCCCCGGGTGGTCGAGCTTGTCGAGACGCTCTTGTCCACCGCGGTCAGCCCTTGACGTAAGGGATGCCGCTGGCGGCCGGGGGCCGGGAACGGCCGACCAGGCCGGCCACCGCCAAAACGGTCACGAGATACGGCAGCATGGCCATGAACTGGCTGGGGACCGGGGTGCCGATGATGGTCACAATGCTTTGCAGGTTGTCTGCGAAGCCGAACAGCAGGGCCGCGAAGAACGCGCCAATCGGGTTCCAGCGTCCGAAGATCAGGGCTGCCAAGGCAATAAACCCGCGCCCGCCGGAAATCTCCTTGGTGAAGCTGTCGATCGCCACCAGCGTGAAGAACGAACCTCCGATGCCGGCGATGGCACCGCCCAGTGTGACGTTCCAGAACCGTGTGGCGTTCACCCGGATGCCCATGGTATCCGCGGCCTGCGGGTGTTCCCCGACGGCACGGACGCGCAGGCCCCATTTGGTCTTGAACAGTCCGATCCACACCACGATCACCGCGATGTACATCAGGTAGCCGACCAGGGACTGCTTGAAGAGGATGGGCCCGAGCACGGGAATGCCGGACAGCACGGGGATGTCGATGATCGGGAGCCGCCCCGGAGAATTGAACGTCGCCTTGTCAGCCTGCATCACTGTGCTGAACAGGAAGCCGGTGACGCCGGAGACCAGGACGTTCAGGACCACGCCCACAATGATCTGGTTCACGAGGTATTTGATGCTGAACAGCGCCAGCACCATGGAGACGACGGCGCCTGCCACCGCTGCTGCCAGCAGTCCGATGAACGGGTTCCTGGTCATGCTGGCAACCATGGCTGCCGTGAAGGCCCCGCCCAGCAGCTGGCCTTCGATCGCGATGTTCACGACGCCCACCCGCTCGCACAGCACTCCGGAGAGCGAGCCGAACACGAGGGGAACCGCCAGCGTCACGGAGCCGGCGATGAGGCCGGCAAGGGAGATGCTCGGGGTGCGGGCACCGCCCACCACCCAGATGAGGAAGGCAGCGACGAAGAGGACGATGAAGGCGATGGGCAGCCAGCGGGGTGCAGCCTGGTCCTTCGTCTTGAGGTAAACGGCGTAGCCGGCCAGGCCCAGCATGATGACCGACAGCACGATGCCGCCCAGAAAGCCCGGGACCTCCAGCGCGGGCAGCTGGAAGAAATCCCCGCTGGAGGACAGGCCGAACCGTGCCGTCTGGTTGGGTCCCATAAGGCCAAAGAAGATGAAGGCCACGATGCCCAGTGCCGACAAGAGGACGGGAACCTTCCAGGTCACCGGCTTCTCAGACGTTGCCTGCTGGCGCTCTTCAGCCCGCGGCGGGGTTCCCGCCTGCGGTTTTCCCGGTTGGGGCGAGGTTGCTGTTGTGCTCATGCTGCACCTCCCGTGGTGGCTGCGGTCTTGGACTTGCCGGCGGTTACCGGCTTCTTGCGCCGCGGGTTCAGCCCGAACACTGCCCGCACCAGCGGCGGAGCCGCGATGAAGAGAACGATCAGCGACTGGACCACCAGGACGATGTCGATCGGCGTTCCGGTCTGGATCTGCATCTGGACCGCTCCGGCGCGGAAGGCGCCGAACAGCAGGCCGGCAGCGAACGTCCCCCACGGCGTCGAACGTCCCAGGAGTGCCACGGTGATGGCGTCAAAGCCGTACGTGGCGGCGACGCCGTCGGTGAGGACCTTTTCCGTGCCGGCTACCTGCGCCACGCCGGAGAGGCCTGCGAGGGCGCCGGCAATGGCCATTACCAGAATCGTTGAGCGGGAGACATTGATGCCCGCGGTCTGCGCTGCCTTGGGGTTGGCGCCGACCGCCCGGAACTCGAAGCCCACGGTGGAGCGGTTCAGGAGCCACCACACGAAGACCGTGATGGCGATGGCCAGGAGGAAGCCGAGGTGGAGCCGGTACTGGCTGCCGAAGATCTGCGGGTAGACGGCGCTGGGGTCCAGGATCGGGGAGATGGGGTTGGACTCCCCCGGCCGCCGGAACGCGGGGGTGTTGAGCAGATACCTCAGCAGGTACAGCGCGATGTAGTTGAACATGATGGTGAGGATGACCTCGTGGGCTCCGGTCCGGGCCTTGAGGTAACCCACCAGTCCGCCCCAGAAGGCACCGCCGATGATGCCGGCCACGAGGACCAGCAGCAGGTGCAGGCCCACCGGGAGGTGCAGGGCGAAACCGGTCCATGCCGCCAGGATGCCGGCAATGATGATCTGGCCCTGGGCGCCGATGTTGAACAGCCCGGCGCGGAAGGCCAGGGCCACGCCCAGGCCGGCGGTGATCAGGGGCGTGGCGATGGTGAGTGTTTCCATGAGCGGGGCGAACTGCCCGCCTATGCCTCCTCCGCGTGGATTGAACACCGAGCCCTGGAACAGTGCCACATATGAACGAGTGGCGGCGTTCCAGACCGCCGACAGGAAGTCGGTGGGACGTGCCAGCAGATAGCTTGCCGTGGCGCCGACCTGCTTGTCGGTGAGCGCGATCAGCAGGCCGCCGAGGATCAGGGCGAGCAGGACGGCCAGGACCGATACGGTGCCGCTGCCGGTGAAGATCCTGCGGACGAGTGTTTCCGGGCCGCCTGGGATCTTGCCGCTCTGGGCGGTGGCCGGAACGGCGGAGGGTCCCATGGCTCCGCCGGCAGTGTCCAGTGACACGACGGCGGCGGTCTCCTCGTCCGCGGGCTTCGGCGCATGGTGCCTGTCCGCGTGGGGCTTGTCTGTGTGCGGCCTGCCGGCGTCGTGCTTGTCAGCGGCGTGCTTGTCGGTGTGGTGCTTGTCGGTGTCGTGCTTGTCAGCTTCGTGTTTGTCAGCGTCGGGGCCCGAGGGATTGCCGTCGGGGTGGTGTGGCTGGGTCTGGTCAGTCATGGTCGCCTCCTTCGGCGCGGGAGGCGGACGTCGGCGTAGGGCTGTTGCCGAGGGCTGGGCTGTTGCCGGGTACCGGGTCGTTTCCTAGGGCGGGGTCGCGGTGGTGGAGCTTGTCCGCGTGTGCCTCATCGGGTGAAAGTCCCGCCATCATGAGCCCCAGGACGTCGCGCCCTGTTCCCGCGGGGACGATTCCTACGAGCTTGCCCTTGTAAAGCACGGCGATCCTGTCCGCGAGCTCCATGACTTCATCAAGTTCGGTGGAGACGATCATGACCGGGGTGCCGGTGTCTCGTTCGGCCACGATGCGGCGGTGCAGGAATTCGATGGAGCCGACGTCCACACCGCGGGTGGGCTGCGAGGCGATAAACAGCCGCAGCGGCCGCGAGAGCTCCCGGGCCATCACCACTTTCTGCTGGTTGCCGCCCGACAGCGTTCCGGCAGCGGCTGCGGCGGACGGTGTGCGGACATCGAATTCGCCGATCCGGGAGTTGGCGTTCTCCAGGACCTTGGCCGGGCTCATGCTGATGCCCCTGGCGAAGGGAGCTTTGTCATACAGGTCGAGGACCAGGTTTTCGGCCACGGAGAATGTGCCCACCAGGCCGTCAACCTTGCGGTCTTCAGGCACGAAGCCGACGCCGGCATCCAGCACGTCCTTGACGCTGCGCCCCACGAGTTCCTTGCCGTCGAGCAGGATCGAGCCACTGACCCGCTCCTGCAGGCCAAGGATCGCCTCGGTGAGCTCGGTCTGCCCGTTGCCCTGGACACCGGCGACGGCGAGGATTTCGCCACGGGCGATGCTGAAGCTGATGCCGTCCACGGTGTGGTGGCCGTTCGGCGCGACCACGGTCAGGTCTTTGACCTCGAAGGTGGTCTCCTGCGGCTGCGCGGGGGCCTTGTCCAGGGTGAGGTTCACGGCGCGCCCCACCATCATGGACGCCAGTTCCGTGGTTGAGGCACCGGAATCCGCGGATCCGACCACCTGGCCGCGGCGGATCACGGTGATGATGTCCGAAACGGCTTTGACCTCACGCAGCTTGTGCGAAATGAAGACGATGGAGGTGCCGCCGCCCTTGAGCTGGCGCATGATGTCCAGCAGCTCGTCGGTCTCCTGGGGCGTCAGCACCGCCGTCGGTTCATCCAGAATCAGTACTCTGGCGTCCCGCACGAGTGCCTTAATGATTTCCACGCGCTGCTGGACGCCCACCGGGAGGTCCTCCACGAGGGCGTCGGGGTCGACGTCGAACCCGTAGCGGTCCGAGATCTCCTGGATTTTGCGGCGGGTGTCCTCCAGGTTCAGGAAGCCGCCTGCCTTGGTGGATTCGGCGCCGAGCGCCACGTTTTCGGCGACCGTGAACACGGGCACCAGCATGAAGTGCTGGTGCACCATGCCGATGCCGGCAGCCATGGCGTCTCCGGGGCCGCGGAAGCTGACGGGCTCGTCGTCGATGAGGATTTCGCCGTCGGTGGGCTCGTACAGCCCGTAAAGAACGTTCATCAGGGTGGACTTGCCGGCCCCGTTTTCGCCCAGCAGACAGTGGATCTGTCCGGGTTCAACAACCACATCTATGTGATCATTGGCGAGCAGGGAGCCGAAGCGCTTGGTGATCCCCTTGAGTTCAAGTTTCAAAACTCTGACCAATCTCGTTGCGTCCGGTAGTGAAGGCCGGACGGGATATGTGGCTGCAGCACCAGCCTAGTGCCTGCAGTCATGGGTTGAGCGGGTACGCCCAACGAAAAGCGCCACCTCCCGTGCAGTCAATGACCATCCGGGCGGTGGCGCTTAGCGGAGGAAGTTACGCCTTGGGGCTGGCTGCGGACTCAACCTTCAGCTTGCCGTCCACAATGTCCTTCTTGATCTGGTCCAGCTCGGACTTCACGTCGGCGGGGACGGCCGAATCGAAGTCGTGGAACGGGGCCAGCTGCACGCCGTCGTTCGCGAGCGTGCCGACATACGGCTCGCTGGTGAACTTGCCGTCCTTGTCTTCCTTCACGACGGTCTCAACGGCGGAGCCCATCTGCTTCATGACGGACGACAGCATGATGTCCTTGTAGTCGGGGGCGGTGAGGAAGCCGTCGGAGTCAACCCAGATGAGCTTGACGTCCTTGCCTGCGGCCTTTGCTTCCTTCAGCGCAGCGCCGGCGCCCTTGCCCACCGGGCCGGCCACGGGCATGACAATGTCCGCGCCCTGGTCCAGGAAGTTCTGGGTCAGCTGCTTTCCCTTGTCCTGCTTTTCGAAGTCGTCGGTAAAGCTGCCGTCCTGCTTGGCCTTGTCCCAGCCGAGAAGCTTGACGCTCTTGCCCTTCTTCTCGTTGTAGTACTTCACGCCGTCGGCGTAGCCGTCCATGAAGATCGTGACGGTGGGGAGCTTGATGCCGCCGAAGGTGGCGACGGTGCCGGTCTTCGTGGAGGCGGCGGCGAGGTAGCCGGCCATGAATGCAGCCTGCGCCGTGTCATAGATGATCGGCTTGACGTTGGCGATCGGCTTGTCGTACCCGACGTCGATGATGGCGAAGTGCTTGTCAGCGTTAGCCGCGGCCTGAGCCTTCGTGGCGTCACCGAGGAGGAAGCCGACCGTGATGGTCAGGTTGCAGCCTGCCGAGACCATGGCGCGAAGGTTGGGCTCGAAGTCGTTGTTGGTCTTGGACTCGACCTGGTTGACCTTGATGCCAAGGTCCTTCTCGGACTTTTTGAGCCCTTCGTAGGACGACTGGTTGAACGACTGGTCATCGAATCCGCCGGAGTCGGACACGATGCAGCCGGTGTAGTCGCTGGCCGTGGCAGACGGACTGCCCGCTTGGGGTGCCGGGCCGCAGCCGGTCAGAAGCAGGGCCGCCGCACCAACGGAAGCCACGCCGGCGAGTGAACCGCGCTTGACGTTTGCACGCAGTGAGATCTTCAAATTTCCTCCAGGAAGAACGAGATAGGCGCCACGACGGAGATTCAATGAGTGTCCGTTTCTAATGCTCCACACTGAAATTCTGTTTTCACTGATGGTTTCGCAGCACTGCGCCGAAGCGCACTTATGAAGCCACTGTAGTGGCCTGCGCCACGTCCGGATAACACATCCGAGGCGAAAAATGAAGATTGTTGAGAACTTGTTACCTATGAGTAGCCCGCCGGTGTGCACGCACTCCGTCGGAGCGTCCCGCAGTGGTTGGGCTCGCGCTTTCGGAGCTAGATCCGCACCAGCATCTTTCCGGTGTTGCCGCCGTCGAGGAGATCCATGAACGCCTGCGGAGCGTTCTCGAGACCGTCCACCACCGTCTCGTCATACCTGACGGTGCCGTTTGCCAGCCAGCCGGACATCCGCTCGGCGAACTCCGCCGCATGCTGCCTCTGGCCGCCCACGAGGAAGCCGCGCAGCGTCAGCTGTTTTCCGATGGCCACCGCAAGGTTCCGGGGAGCGGCGGTCGGTTCCGTGGCGTTGTACTGCGCGATGGCGCCGCACAGGGCAACCCTGCCCCCGACGTTGAGGACGGACAGCGCAGCTTCGAGGTGGTCCCCGCCCACGTTGTCGAAGTACACATCGATCCCGCCCTCGCCGGCAGCTTCCCTCAGCTGGTCCCGGACCGGCGCATCACGGTAATTGAACGCCGCGTCAAAGCCGAGCTCTAGCAGGCGTGCAACTTTTTCCGGGCTTCCCGCACTGCCGATCACCCGGGAGGCGCCCATGGCCTTTGCGATCTGACCCACCAGCGAGCCCACGGCGCCGGCGGCGCCGGAGACGAATACGGCATCCCCCGCCTTGAACTCGGCAACCTTCAGCAGTCCGGCGTACGCCGTGAGCCCGGTCATGCCGAGCGCACCAAGGAACGCGGATGCCGGTGCCAGCTCCGTGCGCGCGGGAGTCGTTGCGCCGGCGTCCAGCACGGCGTACTCCCGCCAGCCCAGTGGATGTACGACGGCGTCCCCCACCTTGCGGTCTTCGGCCCTGGACGCGATCACCTCACCCACCGCCCCGCCGTCGAGCGCTTTATCAAGGGCAAACGGCGGTGAGTAGGACTTGACGTCGTTCATCCGGCCGCGCATGTACGGATCAACCGAGATGAACAGGTTGCGGACCAGGACCTGGCCGTCCTGAAGCTCGGGAAGCGGCGTTTCAGCCAGGCGGAAGTTCTCCGGAACCGGACGTCCCACCGGGCGGGATGCCAGCTGGATCTCACGGGTGGTGACGGGCAGAGCCCGCTCGTCGTTGGTGCTCATGCTGCAAACTCCACCAGGGTCAGGGCCACGTCCATGTTGCCGCGGGTCACGTTCGAATAGGGGCAGATCCGGTGGGCCTTTTCCATGAGCGATTCGGCTGCGGCGCGGTCCAGGGCGGGCAGGGCGACCTCGAGTTCGGCGGCCAGGCCGTAGCCTTCACCGCCGTCGAGGGCACCGAAGTGGATCTTCGCCGCAACGGCGGAGTCAGTGAGATCGGCCCGTTCCTTGCGGCCGACGACGCGGAGGGCAGAGTGGAAGCAGGCAGCATAGCCGGCGGCGAAGAGCTGCTCCGGGTTGGTGCCCTCGCCGCTTCCGCCGAGCTCCACCGGACTGGCCAGGTTCACGTCGAGCCTGCCGTCCTTGGAGCGGGCTGAGCCGTCGCGGCCCTCGCCTGAAGCGAGTGCCTCGGCAGTGTAAAGAGTCTTCAAAGTAGTTCCGTTCTGGTCGTTTCGGAGACGGTGGTCTTGGGTGTCAGCGCGAGTCATGGAGGGCAGCGGTGAGCTTGCCGAGAGTTTCCCGGAGTTGATCCAGCTCATCGGGAGTCAGGCCGGCAGCCTCCGCGAGGCGCTGGGGAATGCGGGAGGCCCTGCTGCTGAGCGCCCGGCCCGTGTCGCTGAGGTGGACGGCGACACGGCGCTCATCCTCGGCAGAGCGCCGCCGTTCCACGAGCCCGAGGGCTTCGAGCCGCTTGAGCAGGGGTGAGAGCGTGCCGGAGTCCAGGCCCAGCTCCTCCCCCAGTTCCCGCACGCCGCGCGGTTCGTTTTCCCACAGCACCAGCATCACGAGGTACTGCGGGTAGGTCAGGCCCAGCTCGTCCAGCAGGGGACGGTAGACGGCGGTGGCGGCACGGGACGCCGAGTAGAGCGCAAAGCACACCTGGCGGTCAAGGCGGGGGGCGTTGGTCATGGACACAACGTTAGCCCACAATTCAATTGTGCACAACTTACCTAGGCCAGGAAGAGCGCGAACGAACATTCGGGGCCCTCGCAAAGGGGCTGAAGTGTTCGTTCGCGCTCGTCCGACGGTGTTAGAGGTCGCGGATGGTGCGGAGGGCTGCCGCGGTCAGGACCTGGATGCCGTAGCCGAGGGCCCGCTCGTCGAGGATGTAGTCGCCGCGGTGGAGGTCGTACTCCTCGCCGCCGGGGGTCTTGGTACCCAGGCGCATCATGGCACCGGGCAGCTCGGCGAGGAACCAGGCGAAGTCCTCACCTCCCATGGACTGAGGGGTCAGGACCACGGCGCCTTCGCCGATCTCCGCCCGCGCCGCAGCTTCAATGAGCGCAGTCTCGTGCTCCGAGTTCACCACCGGCGGCACACCGCGGGTGTGTTCCAGGTGCACTTCCACGCCGTAGGGCGCAGCAACCTGCTGCACCACTTCGTCGAGCAGCTCGCCGGCGCTGTGCCAGGCGTCCCTGTCGAGGCAGCGCATGGTGCCGGCCATGTAGCCGGTGCCCGGAATGGCGTTAGGCGCCGAGCCCGCGTTGATCTGGCCCCAAACAACCGACACGCCGCTGCGGACGTCCACCCGGCGCGAAAGGACGGCCGGAACGTTCACGGCGATCTGGGCCAGCGCGAAAACGAGGTCCTCCGTCAGATGCGGGCGCGAGGTGTGGCCGCCGCGGCCGCTCAGCTCGATCTTGATGGTGTCCGAGGCGGACGTGATGGCACCGATGCGCGTGCCGATCTTGCCGACGTTGATGCGCGGGTCACAGTGCAGCGCCAGGATGCGCGGCACGCCCTCCAGGACACCCTGCTCGATGCAGGAGTGGGCGCCACCCGGCATCGTCTCCTCGGCGGGCTGGAAGATGATCCGGACCGTGCCGCCCAGCGGCGATTCCAGGTGCATGCGGTGCAGCACCAAGGCGATGCCCAGCATGGTGGTGGTGTGGATGTCGTGTCCGCAGGCGTGTGTCACACCGTGGTTCTTCGAGGCGAACGGCAGGCCGGTTTCCTCGATGATCGGCAGCGCGTCGATGTCGCCGCGCAGCGCGGTGGCGATGGGGCCCTCGCCGACGTCCACGGTTAGGCCTGTGCCGTCGAGGCGGCGCGGCTCCAGCCCGGCCTCTTCGAGACGTTCCACGAGCTTGTCCGTTGTCCGGAACTCCTTGAACGACAGCTCGGGGTGCGCATGCAGGTCCCGCCGGAAATCGATCAGTTCCGGCAGCAGCGGCTCGAGCCACGGCCCCACCAGTGCGGTGGGCTCAGCTTCAGTAGTGTAATTGCGCACACCACAACTCTAGCGAGGGCCGAAAGAATAGCGGCATCGCCTTCGCCGCGTTACGGATATCCCGACCATGTCGAAGTTCCAGGGGACGTCGAAGTCCTGAAAGGACCGGAAAACTAGAGGACGTCGAAGTCGCCGCTGGCCTTAAGGGCGTTCACAGCCTGCTTCACCCGCTGGGCATGCTGCTTGGTGGTAACCAGCAGCGCATCCGGCGTATCCACGATGACCACGTCCTTGATCCCGATCAGCGCAATGACGCGCTTGGTGTCCGAGACCACCACGCCGCTGGCGTTTTCGGTGAAGACGCGCGCGCCCTCGCCGATGACCGTGACCTCGTCCACTTCCTTGGCGCTGTTGAGCCGTCCCACCGAGGCGAAGTCACCGACGTCGTCCCAGCGGAAGGTTCCGGGCACGACGGCGACGTCCCCGGCTGCCGCCGCAGGCTCGGCGACCGCGTAGTCGATGGCGATCTTGGGCAGGGTGGGCCAGACGCGGGCAGTGACTTCGTCGCGGTTGGGTGTGTCCCACGCCTCGGCGATTTCCTGCAAACCGTTGAACAGTTCCGGCTGGTTCGCTTCCAGGTGCTTGAGCATGAGGGAGACGGGCGCCACGAACATGCCGGCGTTCCAGACGTACTCGCCGCTGTCGACGTACTGCTGGGCGACTTCCTCATCCGGTTTTTCAACGAACTCCACCACCGCCCGCGCGCTGGGCGCGCCGGGGATGTGCAGGGATACGCCGGAGCGGATGTAGCCAAAGCCTGTGGACGGGTGCGTGGGCTTGATGCCGATCGTGACGATCTTGCCGGCCGCGGCGGTGTGGATCGCTTCCCGAACTGTGTCCTGGAAGAGGTCGTCCGGGCTGATCACGTGGTCCGCGGCGAAAGAGCCCATGATGATGTCCGGGTCCCGCTGGTGCAGGATGGCCGCCGCCAGGCCGATGGCGGCACCGGAGTCTTTGGGCTCGCTTTCGAGCACGAGGTCACCGTCCTCGACCTCAGGCAGCTGACGGCACACAGCCGCCCGGTGAGCGTTTCCGGTGACGACCAGGACCCGGTTGCCCGCAAGGGGCTCGAGCCGGTCGTAGGTTGCACGCAGGAGCGTGCTCCCCGAGCCGGTGAGGTCGTGAAGAAATTTGGGAGCTGCTGCACGTGACAGAGGCCAGAGGCGGGTCCCCACACCGCCTGCAGGAATCACAGCTATAAAGCGGCTGATGGGTGAATCCTGGCTTGTCACTTTGTCTTTACTCATCACGCTCTACTTTAGCCGACGACCCCAAAGTGGCCCTTGCGGCGGCACCGGCGGGGCGGACACACTTGGAACCGGATGTGGCGTTCGTCTCATAAAACGCCAAAAACCGTACAGTACGTGGGCGCCAAGGACGCCCTGAATTGAATAAGCTGTGAGCGAAGCCTAGATTTAGGCCTGAGCTACGAGTGCTCTCGCAGCAGGCGTTCCCCCCGCGTGGATCCCACGCCAGCGCCGCTGTGTTGCAGGGAGGTTTATTCAGTGCCGACGAAACCAGCTGGCACCTTGTACCGCGGCCGTGAAGGCATGTGGTCCTGGGTTGGACACCGCATTACCGGTGTTGTGATCTTTTTCTTCTTGTTGGTCCATGTGCTGGACACCTCCCTTGTGAGGGTGTCGCCGGAGGCCTACACCGCAGTGATCGGTGCCTACAAGAACCCGCTGATGGCCCTGGGTGAAACGGGCCTCGTCGCAGCGATCGTATTCCACGCCTTTAACGGCCTGCGGATCATCGCCGTCGACTTCTGGAAGAAGGGTGCCAAGTACCAGCGCCAGATGCTCTGGGTTGTGCTGGGCCTCTGGATCGTCACCATGGTCGCCTTCGCCATCCGCCACCTGTCCCTCGCACTCGGAGGTCACTAAGCCATGACTGCAACGCAGATCCAGTCCCCGCGCAGCGGACATAACAGCGGCAAAGACAGCAGCGGCAAGATTGGCCCGCAGTACCGCCGCAGCGGCAGCTCCCGCGGCAACTTCGAAATGCTGGCGTGGCTGTTCATGCGGCTCTCCGGCGTGGTGCTGGTTGTCCTGATTTTCGGCCACCTCACCGTGAACCTGCTGGTGGGCGAAGGCATCCACGCCATCGACTTCGGCTTCGTGGCCGGAAAGTGGGCAGACCCGTTCTGGCAGGTCTGGGACCTCGCAATGCTCTGGCTCGCCATGTTGCACGGCACCAACGGTGTGCGGACCATCATCAACGACTACGCCGAGAACAACTCCACCCGCCTCTGGCTGAAGATCGTCCTCTACGCGGCCACCACGGTCATCATCATCCTTGGCACGCTGGTCATCTTCACCTTCAACCCGTGCCCGGTGGTGGACGGCGTCCAGCTCCCCGGTGGTTTCTGCCCGGCGTAGCGAGCTGCGGCTGCCCGCCCCGACCGGCGGGCATCACTTTGCGGAGCAGGCCTCAGCCCGCCCGTTGTTTTATTGCGAATTTTGAGAGAAAGAGCGTCTGGTATGCAGGTCCATAAGTACGACGTCGTCATCGTCGGTGCCGGTGGCGCTGGCATGCGCGCCGCGATCGAATCCGGTCAGCGCGCGCGAACAGCAGTACTGACCAAGCTCTACCCCACCCGCTCCCACACGGGTGCGGCGCAGGGCGGCATGTGTGCGGCATTGGCCAACGTCGAAGAAGACAACTGGGAATGGCACACGTTCGACACCATCAAGGGCGGCGACTACCTGGTTGACCAGGACGCCGCCGAAGTCATGGCCAAGGAAGCCATCGACGCCGTGCTGGACCTGGAAAAGATGGGTCTGCCGTTCAACCGCACGCCCGAGGGCCGGATCGACCAGCGCCGCTTCGGCGGCCACACCCGCGACCACGGCAAGGCTCCCGTCCGCCGCGCCTGCTACGCAGCCGACCGCACGGGCCACATGATCCTGCAGACGCTGTACCAAAACTGCGTCAAGCACAACGTCGAGTTCTACAACGAGTACTACGTCCTGGACCTCCTCACCGTTGAGGAAGACGCCGTGCGCGAGGACGGCACGCCGTTCAAGCAGAAGCGTGTTGCCGGCGTCGTGTCCTACGACCTCGCGTCCGGTGAGCTGCACGTGTTCCAGGCCAAGTCCGTGGTGTTCGCCTCCGGCGGCGCCGGCAAGGTCTTCAAGACCACGTCCAACGCCCACACCCTTACCGGCGACGGCATGGGCATCGCGTTCCGCCGCGGCATCCCCCTGGAGGACATGGAGTTCTTCCAGTTCCACCCGACCGGCCTTGCCGGCCTGGGCATCCTGCTTTCCGAGGCCGCACGTGGCGAGGGCGCCATCCTGCGTAACTCCGAAGGTGAGCGCTTCATGGAGCGCTACGCCCCCACCATCAAGGACCTTGCACCCCGCGACATCGTGGCCCGCTCCATGGCCAACGAAGTCCGTGAAGGCCGCGGCTGCGGACCGAACAAGGACTACGTCCTCCTGGACCTGACGCACCTTGAGCCCGCCCACATCGACGCCAAGCTGCCGGACATCACCGAGTTCGCCCGCACATACCTTGGTGTGGAGCCCTACACGGAGCCGGTCCCCGTCTTCCCCACGGCCCACTACGCCATGGGCGGCATCCCCACGAACATCACCACCGAGGTCCTCCAGGACAACGACACCGTGGTTCCGGGCCTGTACGCCGCCGGCGAGGTGGCCTGCGTTTCGGTCCACGGCTCCAACCGCCTCGGCACCAACTCCCTGCTGGACATCAACGTGTTCGGCAAGCGGGCAGGCATCGCCGCTGCGGAATACGCCAAGACGGCCGACTTCGTGGAGCTCCCGGAGGACCCGGAGGCCTACACCCTGCAGCTCCTCGACATCGCCCGCAACGGCACCGGCGACGAAAAGGTGGCCGTGATCCGCAAGGAACTCCAGGACACCATGGACGCCAACATGCAGGTGTTCCGCACGGCCGACACCCTCAACCAGGTCCTGAAGGACATCGCGTCCTTCGAAGAGCGCTACACGCGCATCAACGTCCAGGACAAGGGCAAGCGCTTCAACCTGGACCTCCTGGAGGCCGTTGAACTCGGCTTCCTGCTGGAGCTGGCCAAGGTCATGACGGTTGCTGCCCTGCACCGCGAGGAATCCCGCGGCGGCCACTTCCGCGAGGACTTCCCCGAGCGTGACGACGAAAAATTCATGAAGCACTCCATGGCGTACAAGGACGAGCACGCTCCCGCGGACGGTTCCGCCGAGAGCATCGCCGGAATTCGGCTTGGCACCAAGCCGGTTGTATTTACGCGCTACGAGCCGATGGTGAGGAAGTACTAATATGTCCGCTGAACTTGCTGAGCCAGCCTCAAAGATTGAACTGCCCGCCGGCGTTGGCGGCGGCGGGGAAATCCCCACGTTCGACATCACGCTGCGCGTGCGCCGCTACAACCCCGAGGTTTCCGAGGAAGCCCGCTGGGACGACTTCAAGCTGACCATGTACGGCACGGACCGCGTGCTGGATGCCCTGCACAAGATCAAGTGGGAAGTGGACGGCAGCGTCTCCTTCCGCCGCTCCTGCGCGCACGGCGTCTGCGGTTCCGATGCCATGCGCATCAACGGCCGCAACCGTCTTGCCTGCAAGACGCTCCTGAAGGACCTGGATACGTCCAAGCCCATCACGGTTGAACCCATCAAGGGCCTGCCGGTGGAGAAGGACCTGATCGTGGACATGGAGCCGTTCTTCCAGTCCTTCCGCGAAGTCATGCCGTTCCTGATCAACAAGGGCCACGAGCCCACCAAGGAACGCCTGCAGTCCGCCGAGGACCGTGAGCGCTTCGACGACACCACCAAGTGCATTCTGTGCGCCGCTTGCACCTCGTCCTGCCCCGTGTTCTGGACGGACGGCCAGTACTTCGGCCCCGCGGCAATCGTCAACGCCCACCGCTTCATCTTCGATTCCCGCGATGATGCCGGAGACATGCGCCTGGAAATCCTGAACGACAAGGAAGGCGTGTGGCGCTGCCGCACCACCTTCAACTGCTCGGAAGCATGCCCGCGAGGCATCCAGGTCACGCAGGCGATTGCCGAAGTCAAGCAGGCAATTCTTTCCCGCAAGATCTAGTCAAGGTCAACGCGGACGACGGCGTCTCTCACCATGCGCGGCAAGCGTGCGGTGAGTGGCGCCGTCGTCGTTTAACGACAACCACCGCAACCTCTCCGCCGTCACCAAGGGGCCTCATGTCACGTTCCGAGAAAATCACCTTTGAAGGGTCCACCGGCGAGATGCTCTCCGGGATCGTCGACCTGCCCGAAGGGCCCGTCAAGGGCTGGGGGGTGTTTTCGCACGGCTTCACACTGGGCAAGGACAGTCCCGCGGCGTCGCGGATGTGTAAGGCGCTGGCGGACAACGGGATCGGCATGCTCCGCTTCGACAACCTGGGCCTGGGCGACTCGGCCGGCTTGTGGTCCGAGGGATCCTTCAGCCACAAGGTGGCCGACACTGTCCGAGCTGCAGAGTACATGCGCGCCGAAGGCCGGCCGGTCTCCCTCCTGGTGGGCCACTCGTTTGGCGGCGCCGCCGTCCTTGCCGCCGCCTCCGAAATTCCGGAGCTCGACGCTGTGGCCACTGTTGGGGCGCCGTTTTCACCCAAGCACGTGGCCCATGTCTTCGACGCCGCCCTGGACAAGATCCTCAGCGAAGGCAGTGCGGAGGTGGACCTCGGCGGCAAGCGCGTGGAGATCCGCAGGCACTTCGTGGAGGACCTCGAAAACGCCGACCTTACCGACTGCATCAAGCGGCTGCACAGGCCCCTGATGGTCCTGCACTCCCCCACGGACAACACCGTGGGCATTGAAAACGCCAGCACAATCTTCCAGACGGCACGCCATCCTAGGAACTTTGTCTCCCTTGAGGGCAGCGATCACCTGCTGACGGGCAAGGGACAGGCGGCCCGGGCAGCGAAGATTATCGCGGCGTGGGCCGATCAGTACCTCGACGCCGGGCACTGACTGCCACCGGGCGCGGGTGCTCGGCCGCGTGGTGCCGCTCCACGGGGGTTTTCCCAGGTTGCACCTGCCGTGACCCCCAGCCCGTCTGCCTGGCCGCCGGCGCGGCCTTCAGGTCCTCTTCGCGGATCGCTGACCAGGAAGCGGCCACGAGGTAGACCCGGCTGACCAGGTTGAACCAGATGAGCAGCCCCACGATGATCGCAAAGGGCGCCAGGATGGGATTGCGCCCGGCGCCGGCCAGGAGTTCGGTGCTGAAGACCTGCAGGATGGCGGTGCCCACACCGGCGAGGATGGTCCCTTCCAGCAAGGCCCGCCGGGACAGCTTCAGGCCGCCGGCCAGGCGGAACATGATGAGCGCCGTGATCCAGCTGAGCACCAGCGGCACGGCGATTTTTATCACGGTTGCGAGCGGGACGGCCACGGCGCGGTCCAGCTTGAGCAGCCCGATCACCCAGCCGGCCGCGGTGCCAAAGACCAGCGACGCACCCGAGCTGATCACCAGGGCCAGGCCGAGCAGGAGCAGCGTGCCGGCGTCGTGCAGTTTCAGGACCACGGGGTTGAGCTTCAGCGGACGCAGCATCATAACGCCGCGCAGGCCCTCGCGCAGGCCGGCGATCCAGCCCAGCGAGGTGATGACCGTAACGACGGCTGCGATGACCGCGGTCCAGCCCAGCCCGTCAGGGTTGAGGAGATCCTTGGGGTCCACCAGGCCCTCGCCGCCATTGACCTTCAGGAGGCCCGGCGCGCTTTCTGCCACGCTGGCGATGATGCGGTCAAGCAGGGCCGGCTGGCCCCGGAGCGCAAGGCCCGCAACGGAGAACCCGGTGGTCAGCAGGCCCGTAATGGAGAAGAACATGTTGAAGCCGATGCCGGCGCTCATGAGCGGACCGTGCTGAAGGTTGTAGTGCTGGAAGGCGCGCATGGGCCGCAAGGCGTTCAGCCGGGCCATCAGCCACTGGATCATGGCCAAGAGCTGGGGCACAGTTCCCTTGCCCGACCGGCGCACCTTGCCCCACTCAACCTTTTTGCGGATGACCTCCAGCTTTAGGCGGGCACGTTCAGTGGGAAGCGGCTGCTCCGCCGGCGTCTGCGGCTCGGAGTTGCTCTCGTTCGTCGTCAGGTTCGGTGCCAAAGTCAAGCTCTTCCCGTAGCTGCCAAATACCGTCGGCATCGTGCTCGTAAAGTCCCATGCTAACCACGGGGAAGGTCGCCCTGTAGTTCTTCAGTACCGTTTCGGCCTCGTCCAGGCTTTCCGGCGCCACATCGTGGGCAATGGTCACATGGGGGTGGTAGCCGAAAGGCAGGTCGCGTGCCAGAGGGCCCGTCTGCAGTTTTTCGTGCAGTTCGACGCACTCCCCGAAACCCTCTTCCACGTTGATGAAGACCACCGGGGAAACCGGGCGGAAGGACCCTGTGCCGGCGATCGTGACCATGAACGGCGCCTGGGTACGGGCGATCTTGCGGACATGTTCCCGCGCGGCCTCCCAGTCATGGGTGGGCGTGGTGGTGACGAGCGTGATGTGCGCCGGAATGACCGTGGCCATGGGGTCCCCGAAGGATGCCCGCCATCGCTGCAGTTCCTCGGCGATTCCAGGCGGGAAGCCCAGAATGACCCCGAGGCTCATTCCATCGCCGACTCTCCTGTTGGCAGGCATCGGTTTAGCGGGCTCCGGCGTACGGAAGGAAGCCGACCTTGGCATAGACGTCCTGCAGGGTGGCTGCGGCGATTTCACGCGCCTTGTCCGCCCCGTGGGCGAGGAGCCGGTCCAGCTCGGCGGGATCGGCCAGCAGTTCGTTGGCGCGGCTGCGGATCGGCGTGAGGTGCTCCGTCACCACCTCGGCAAGGTCCACCTTGAGGTGACCGTACATCTTGCCCTCGTACGCCGCGACCAGCTGCTCAACGCTCTGGCCGGTGATCACCGAGTAGATGGTCAGCAGGTTGGAGATGCCCGGCTTGGTTTCGCGGTCGAAACGGATCTCGGTCTCGGCGTCCGTCACGGCCGACTTGATCCGCTTGGCGGTGACCTTGGGATCGTCGAGCAGGTTGATCAAGCCGGCAGGCGACTCGGCGGACTTGGACATCTTGGCGGTGGGATGCTGTAGATCGTAGATCTTGGCAGAATCCTTCTGGATGAAGGGCTTGGGTACTGTGAACGTCTCGCCAAAGCGGGTGTTGAACCGGGCGGCGAGGTCGCGGCTGAGTTCCACGTGCTGGCGCTGGTCCTCGCCCACAGGCACGCCGTGAGGCTGGTAGAGCAGGATGTCCGCGGCCTGGAGGATGGGGTAGGTGAACAGCCCCACGCTGGCATGGTCCGAGCCCTGCTTCTGCGCCTTGTCCTTGAACTGCGTCATGCGGGACGCCTCACCGAAGCCTGTAATGCAGTTCAGGACCCATCCGAGCTGCGCGTGTTCCGGCACCTGCGACTGGACGAACAGAGTGCACTTTTCAACGTCCACTCCGCCGGCGATGTACTGGGCGGCAGTCACGCGCGTGCGGCGGGCCAGTTCGGCAGGATCCTGCGGGACGGTGATGGCGTGCAGGTCCGGGATGAAGAAAATGGCATCGTACTCATCCTGCATCCGCACCCAGTTCACGAGGGCGCCGAGGTAGTTACCGAGGTGCAGCGAGTCCGCGGAGGGCTGCATTCCGGACAGGATGCGGTGCCGGAGTCCGATGCCGGGCACGGTCCCGGCATCCTGCTGGAGGACGGGGGTGGCAGCTGGCTGCCCTGATGCTGCGGCGTCGGTCACGATTGGGGTGGAGGTCATTCGTCGGAGGCCTTAAAACTAGAGCCGGTAGTCCACTACCAGCGGTGCATGGTCAGAGAAACGTGTGTCCCACGAGGGCGCCCGGTCCACGACCGCCGAGACAGCTGCGGCGGCGAGGGTGGGGGTGGCCATGTGGTAATCGATGCGCCAGCCTGAGTCGTTGTCAAAGGCCTGGCCACGTTGGGACCACCAGGTGTAGGGGCCGTTGACGGTACCCGCCAGGCCCCTGTGAACATCCTTCCAGCCGATTTCCTCGCCGAAGAAGCGGTCAAAGTAGGCACGCTCCTGCGGAAGGAAGCCGGCACGTTTGACATTGCCCTTCCAGTTTTTGATGTCCAGTTCCGTGTGGCCAACGTTGAGGTCACCCGTGACCAGGGCGTGGTCGCTGTGCTTGGAGAGCTCGGGCAAACGGGTGGACATGACGTCCAGGAAACGGTACTTGTCCACCTGTTTTGGCGTGTCCGCCTCACCGGAGTGGACGTATGCACTCGCCACGGTCAGCTGGGCGGGTTTGCCCGCAGTGTCAGTGACGCGGAAGTCGGCTTCCACCCAGCGGCCGGCCATCGCGAAGTAGTCGTCACCGATGTGCGTGCGGGTGGCGAGCGGTTCGTCACGCGAAGCGATCGCAACGCCCGCGCGTCCCTTGGCCTCGGCTTCGGCGTGCAGAATGTGCCAGCCCTCGCCCAGCAGCTTGTGGACTATGGCGTCCGGGGCACGGACTTCCTGCAGGGTCAGGATGTCCACCTCGCGCTCCGCCAGCCACTCCGCCATGCCCTTCTTGTAGGCAGCACGAAGGCCGTTGACGTTGACTGTTGCGATGCGAAGGTGGTCCTTCTTCAATGCCGAGCTCACCCGTTCCACTCTAGTCGATGATGGTTCCGGTAACCGGCTCACCGGGGCCGCCGGAGGACTTGATCATGTCGCGGGCGTTGGTGGCAGTGATCTCGATGGTTTCCAGGGCGCGGCCGATGGTGTCCTGGTCCGCGGCGGCGCCCTTGGCCCGCTCCTGCTCCACAACGCGCACCTGCACCTGCACAATCTTGAAGGAGTGATCCAGCTTCATGTCCCGGATTTCTTCGGCTTCGCCGCGTTCACCCACCAGGCGGGTGCCGCCCTGGTCCGTGGATACCCGTGACGGAGCCCGGCCGGCGGCCGCGTTGAAGGCGTTCTGCGCTTCGCTGAACTTCGCTCCGGCCTTCTTGGCCGCCCTCTGGATGCTGAAAACCACGAATGAGGCAAGCAGTAGCCAGAACAGCGCGATAACAGCCACGACCCAGCCCACGACGTCGTTCTGGTTGGCCGCGAAAATGACGGCCACCAGGAAGGCCGTGATCAGAACCAGCAGGCCGGGACCGCTGATGCGGAACATGGAAAATCCGCCCTTGGCCGGGTGGGAGGAAGACTTGGAGCTGCCCAATGATTGCATGCAGTTATTGTCTCAAACCCGCGGACCCTGCCAGCAACGCTTCCACCCCGGGCGAACAGCACCGGCTAGCAGCACCGGCGAACAGCACCGGCTGGCAGCACCGGCGAACAGCACGGCGGACGGCTACTTGAGGAACAGGCTCCTGAGCCTGCCGGTGGTTAGCATGAGCCCGAGCACGATCATCACCAGGTGGTAGCCGACGTGGACGGCCGTCGCGGGCGTGAAAGCCCCCGCACTGATCTGCCGCAGCAGCTCAACGCCATGCCAAAGAGGCATGGCCTGGATCAGCCACTGGATGTACTGCGGGTAGACGCTGAGCGGATAGAACGTGGCGCTGAACAGGAACATGGGAAGCATGATGAAGTTGATCCAGTCCATCTGCTGGAACGTCTTCATGAAGCTCGTGATGCCCATGCCGAAGCTGGCGAAGCCGAAGGCGACGAGAACCGAGGCGGGGATCATCAGGAGGGCCCACGGCGTGGTGATGAGGCCCATGACGCCCATCACTGCGGTGAACCCCGTGGCGTACAGCAGTCCGCGCAGCAGCGCCAGGAAAATCTCCCCCATGGCCACATCCAGCGGCCCCAGCGACGTGTAGAGCATCCCCTGGTAGAGCTTGGCGAAGTTCATCTTGAAAAAGACGTTCCAGGTGGAGTCGTACACGGCCCCGTTCATGGCCGAGACGGCCAGGAGGGCAGGCGCGATGTACGCCGCGTAGCTGATTTCCTGACCACCCGGGCCCTGGACGGTTCCTATCACGGCTCCCATGCCAACGCCCATGGAGAGCAGGAACAGCACGGGCTCGAAGAACCCGGACAGCATGACCATCCAGTTGCTGCTTTTGGTGGCCATCAGCCCGCGTCCGATCACCGCCTTGGCGTTGCGTGAATACAGCGGCCCGAAGCGCCTGTTACGCGCTTCCTCGGTGACGCTGTGGCCCTGGGTCAGCATTGTCACTGCCCCATCCTCCTGGCGAATTGGCGCTTGGTGAGGACCCAGCCAAGCCAGGCGAGTCCGAGCAGGAAGGCAATGTGGATGATGGTGAGCACGGGCGATTCCTCATAGCCGTAGCTCAGGACCCGGCCAAGCTCCGTCCCGTGCCAGATGGGCGAAATCCAACCGACCCAGCGGACCGCAACGGGCAGCGTGTCCAGCGGAAAGAACGTCCCAGAGAACAGGAACAACGGCATCACGATGAACCTCATGACCATGGCAAACTGGCCTTTGTCTTCCTTGATGGTGGCGGCGTAGGACATCAGCGGGAGCCCGAAGGCCAGGCCCGCAAGCGTGGCCACGAGGATGGAGACCCAGCCCCAGCCGCTCGGCGAGGCGCCGAAGAGCGCCACGATCACGAAGTAGATGGCGGACTGGAGGAAGAAGCGCACGGTCACGGCGATGATCTGCCCGCCCGCGATCTGTTCGGGGGTGAGCGGCGAGGCATGGGGCCCGAAGTAGACCCGCCGCCATTTGAAGCCATCCATCACAGGGAACGTGAATTCGGTGGCGGCGGTCATGACGGCGGCCGAGATGAGCAGCGCCGGCGCGATGAAGATTATGTAGCTCACGCCGCCGAACGCCGCAGCGCTGCCGGTGTCCACGAGTGTGGCCAGGCCGACGCCCATGGCGAACAGGTAGGCCGCGGGCTGCCCCACGCTGTACAGGAAGATGGACCAGCCGTAGCCCTTCATCACCCGCAGGACCTGCTCAGCGTAGTAGAACGCGCCCCAGCGCCTTGCCTTGGCGGCCGAAACCTCAGGTGAGTGGGCCCGCAAAGGAGGTACCGACGTCGGGCGCTCTTTGACTTCGTCTGCGAACGACGGCTCAGTCAACGAGGCTCCTGCCCGTCAGCCGGAGGAAAACGTCCTCCAGCGAGGACCTGCGCACCAGCGAGGTGAGCGGGCGGAGACTTCCTCGAGGGCCGCTTCACCGTCGTGGGTGTAGATGAGGACGCGGTCCGGGAGGGTCTCCAGCCGTTCGCCGATTCCCTCCAGTTCCGCGCCGACGCTGGCGTTGCGCTCGGAGCCGAACCGCAGTTCCAGGACCTCGCGGGTGGAGTAGTCCCGGATCAGGCTGGCGGGTGCTCCCTCGGCCATGATCCGGCCTTTGTCCACCACGATGAGCCGGTCGCAGAGCTGCTCCGCTTCGTCCATGTAGTGGGTGGTGAGGATCAGGGTGACCCCCTGTTCCTTGAGCCGGAACAGCCGGTCCCAGAGGATGTGCCGGGCCTGCGGGTCAAGGCCCGTGGTGGGTTCGTCAAGGAGCAGGATGCGGGGCTCGTTGATGAGCGACCGTGCAATGGTCAGCCGCCGCTTCATGCCGCCGGACAGCGCGTCCACCTTGGACTTGGCCTTGTCCGTCAGCTGGGCGAATTCGAGGAGCTCGTCCGCTTTGGGCCTGAGGTAGCTCATCGGCAGCCCAAAATAGCGGCCGTAGACCAGCAGGTTGTCACGGACCCTGAGTTCCTCATCCAGGTTGTCCTGCTGCGGCACGACGCCCAGGTGCGCGCGGACCTCCGGCCCGTGCTGTTCCGGGTCCAGGCCCATGATTGTCAGGCTTCCGGAGGTGCGCTGGGCCACCCCGCCGATCATCTTCATGGTGGTGGATTTCCCTGCACCGTTGGGCCCCAGCAGTCCGAAGGACTCCCCCGCCGGAACGCTGAAGGAAATGCCGTCGACGGCGGTGACGTCGCCATAGGTCTTGGTCAGGTTTTCCGCGGTGATGACGTACGGCCGTGCGGCCGACCCGGATTCGTGGGCGGACCCGGCTTCTTCGGTGGACACAGGTTTTTCGGACGTTTCTTCGGCGGAATGGAGTTCAGGCACTCCACCACGCTAGTACTCGGGCCCTGCCAAAGGAATAGCCCGGTCTCAAAAGATCGGCACCGCCGCGGCCGACCCCGCCTCTTGACGGTCCCGGCCCCAGCAGGCGCCGATCTTCGTGGGCCTATTTTCCGCCGGTCGTGGCGTCGCCGCGGAGGACCCGCAGCCGCTGGCGGTACTCCGATTCATCGATTTCGCCGCGTGCATAGCGCTCCCGCAAAACGCTTTCACCGCCGCGGGCCGTTGCCCACTCGTGGTTCCGGCGCCAGGTGCGCCTGGCCACGAAAATGAACAGCCCGATGACCAGGATCCAGAACAGCGGGAACAGCAGGAACCACGGTGAGAAGCCGCCGCCATTCCAAGGGCCCCCGTATACAACAGTGTCCGCCGGCAGCTGCGAGGCCGCCGCAGCCAGGGTGGTGGCAAGTGAAGTAAGCATTTCAGTCGTCCAAACTCTCGGTGGAGGGCCGTCTTTCGGCTCTGTTCCGAGTCTTGCCGTTCGACGGCGGCGGGGCGTCCGCCGTCGGGAGTCACCTTGGGATGCCCGCCTACTCCGGCAGGAGGCCTGCACCTACGCCTTTGGCCTACACCTTTAAGCTGCGCAGCGCCGCTAGTCTGCCCAGCGCCGTCAGCCGGCCCAGCCCGGGCGCACCAGCCCCGATTCGTAGGCGAGCACCACCAGCTGCGCACGGTCCCGGATCAGCAGCTTGGTCATGATCCGGGAGACGTGCGTCTTGGCCGTGAGCGGCGTGATGAACAGCCGTTCAGCGATCTCTGCGTTGTTCAGGCCTTCACCCACCAACCGCAGGACCTCGCGTTCGCGCTCCGTAATCTGGTCCAGCGAGGCCGGGGGCCGGGACGCCCGCGACTGCACGGCCAGCAGGGCCATGATGCGGCGGGTCACTGAGGGCGACAGGAGGGCGTCGCCGTCGTGGACCACGCGCACCGCGCGGAGCAGCTCCTCCGGTTCCGTGTCCTTGACCAGGAATCCGGCCGCCCCGGCCCGCAACGCCTCCGCGATGTATTCGTCCAGTTCAAAGGTGGTCAGGATGATGATCCGCGTGCCTGCCAGGTCCTCGGCGGCCATGATCTGCCGTGTGGCCTCAAGCCCGTCGCCGCCGGGCATGCGGATGTCCATGAGCACCACGTCCGGATGCTCGCGGGCCGCCAGGCGCACGGCGTCGCGGCCGGTCCCGCACTCGGCCACCACGGCCATGTCCGGTTCGGCGTTCAGCAGTGCGCGGAAGCCAGCCCGGATGAGGTTCTGGTCGTCGGCCAGCAGGATGCGGATCATGGCCTGCCGTCCATCTCCTGCAGCGGCGGGGCGGGGACCGGCAGAATGGCCCGGACCCGCCAGCCCGGCTCGAGTGCAGCGAGCTCAAGCGTGCCACCCAGGGCGGCCGCCCGCTCCCGCATTCCGGTCACGCCGTTCCCTTCGGGAACTCCGGCGGCGCCAGCGCCGTCGTCGTCGATTGTCACGGTGAGCCGGCCGCCGCCGGACTCTGCCGGTGATTCCGGACCTTCCAGGGCGAGGACGACGCCGGCCTTCCGCGCTCCGGCGTGCCGCACCACATTCGTCAGGGACTCCTGGACGATCCGGTATGCCACCTCCTGCACCGCCTCCGGAAGGCGGCTCGAAACGTCCGGGTCCGGCTGGGTCAGCACCACCTCCAGACCGGCGTTGCGGGCGCCTTCCGCGAGCCAGGCGACGCGCTGCAGCTGTGGCGGCGGCACCGGGCTGAGCGGGGCAGGGTCCAACCGGGCAGGGCCCAACCGGGCAGGGCCCAGCGGGGCGTCGTCGCGGAGGACTCCCAGAAGCTGGCGGATCTCCGCCAGCGATTCCTTGCTCGCTGTCTTGATCGCCTCCAGTGCCGGGCGGAACTGGCCCGGATCCTTCTCCCCCAGGTGCAGCGCCACTGAGGCGCGGACGTTGATCAGCGAGAGTGAGTGCGCCACGACGTCGTGGATGTCCCGGGCGAGCGCAAGCCGGTACTCGTCGCGCGCGGCCTGCTCCCGGGCTTCACGTTGGCGGCGGCGTTCGGCAACCCGCTCGCCGCGCAGCCTGGCACCTTCCCCGAACAGGACGAGGATGCCCAGCCACGATGTTCCAGCGAAGGCCCGGATCAGGGATGCGTCATCGCCGGCCAGCAGTGACACAGCCACCAGCACGGCAGCGCACGCGCCTGCCACCGCCCAGGTCTGCCAGCGTTTGCCGGCCGCCGCGGAGAACACGATGGCGAGGGCCAGCGACAGGAACACCGGGCCCCACGCATAGCCGAGCGCCAAATAGGCCGTGACGGCCGCTGCCGCAACCGGCAGCATGACCAGCGGAGCGCGCCGCCGCAACGATAACGAGGCCGGCCCCAGCAGCAGCAGGACGAAGGCGAGTACATCCAGGGGCCGGTGGTCCGGCTGCCGGGCGGAGGCGAAGAAGGTGCCGACAATCTGGAAAACCGCCACAGCGGTCACGATGACGGCGGTGGGCGGTCCCCGGAAACGGCGCTGCATAGTCCGAGCCTAGCCGCGGGCGCGCTGGTCGTCGTCTGCTTAACGGCGTAGGGCGCCTACTCCGGCAGGAGTAGGCGCCCTACGGTCCGGGCAGTGGAGAGCGAAATCAGCCGACGCCGGAGGCGCCTCCCGCTGCCAGTTGGCGTTCCGCGGCTTCGACCACGTTGGTCATGAGCAGCGCCACGGTCATGGGACCGACGCCGCCGGGGTTCGGCGAAATCCACCCGGCTACCTCGGCAGCGGCAGGATCGATGTCGCCATGGACCTTGCTCTTGCCCGTCTCGGGATCGGTTTCACGGGTGACACCGACGTCGAGCACGGCCGCGCCCGGCTTAATGTCCGCAGCCTTGACGATGTGCTTGGCACCCGCCGCCCCCACAATGACGTCCGCCTGCCGCAGCAGCTCCGAGAGGTTCTTGGTGCCGGTGTGCGTCAGCGTCACGGTGGCGTTCACGGCCCGCCGGGTGAGCAGCAGACCGATCGAGCGGCCGATCGTGACGCCGCGGCCGACCACCACGACGTGCTTGCCCGCGAGGCTGTAGCCGTTGCGCTCCAGCAGCTCGATGACGCCGCGGGGTGTGCACGGCAGCGGCGAGGTGATCTCGCCGTTGACGTTGAGCACCAGCCGGCCAAGGTTGGTCGGGTGCAGGCCGTCGGCATCCTTGGCGGGGTCAATCCGCTCAAGAATCGCGTCGGTATCCAGGTGCTTGGGCAGCGGCAGCTGCACAATGTAGCCGTGGCACGCAGGATCCGCATTGAGTTCGTCAATGAGGGCCTCAACCTGGGCCTGGGTGGCATCCGCCGGAAGCTCACGCTGGATCGAGTTCATCCCGATCTCCACAGACTGCTTGTGCTTCATGGACACGTACAGCTGCGAGGCAGGGTCCGCGCCCACGAGTACGGTGGCAATGCCCGGAGTGACGCCGCGGGCTTTCAGGACCGCCACGCGCTCAGCCAGCTCGGATTTAATGGCGGCAGCGGCTGCCCTACCGTCAAGGACCTTCGCGGTCTGCGCCATAGAGGGGTTCACCACTGCTCGTGCTGCGGGTACAGCGGGAAGTCGGCGGCCAGCTTGTCCACGCGGGCCTGCAGTGCCTCCACATCGGTGCCGGACCCTGCCTTCAGTGCGGAGGCGATGATCTCTGCAACCTCGGTGAACTCCTGGGCGCCGAAACCGCGGGTTGCCAGCGCAGGGGTGCCGATGCGCAGGCCGGAGGTGACCATCGGAGGGCGGGGGTCGAACGGCACGGCGTTGCGGTTGACGGTGATGCCCACGGAGTGCAGGAGGTCTTCGGCCTGCTGGCCGTCCAGCTGCGAGTTGCGCAGGTCAACCAGGACCAGGTGCACGTCGGTGCCGCCGGTGAGGACCGAGACGCCGGCTTCGGCGACATCGGACTGGTTGAGGCGGTCCGCGATGATCTTGGCGCCCTCGAGGACGCGTTCCTGGCGCTCCTTGAACTCTGCGGTGCCAGCGATCTTGAAGGCCACAGCCTTGGCGGCGATGACGTGCATGAGCGGGCCGCCCTGCTGGCCCGGGAAGACGTTGGAGTTGAGCTTCTTGGCCCACGCCTGCTTTGCCAGGATCACACCGGAGCGGGGACCCGCCAGGGTCTTGTGCACGGTGGAGGTGACGACGTCGGAGTGCGGCACCGGGCTCGGGTGCAGTCCAGCTGCCACGAGGCCCGCGAAGTGCGCCATGTCGGTCCAGAGGAGGGCGCCCACTTCATCGGCGATGGAGCGGAAGGCTGCGAAGTCGAGGTGGCGCGGGTAGGCGGACCAGCCGGCGATGATGACCTGCGGCTTCTCGGCGATGGCCTGCTCGCGCAGCTTGTCCATGTCGACCCGGAAGTTGTCCTGCTCAACCTGGTAGGCCGCCACGTTGTACAGCTTGCCGGAGAAGTTGAGCTTCATGCCGTGGGTGAGGTGGCCGCCGTGCGCCAGGGAGAGGCCCAGGATCTTGTCGCCCGGAGTGATCATGGCGGAGAGGGCGGCGGCGTTGGCCTGAGCGCCGGAGTGCGGCTGGACGTTGGCGTATTCGGCCCCGAACAGTTCCTTGACGCGGTCGATTGCCAGCTGCTCGGCGATGTCGACGTACTCGCAGCCGCCGTAATAGCGGCGGCCCGGGTAGCCCTCGGCGTACTTGTTGGTCAGGACGGAGCCCTGGGCTTCCATCACTGCGCGCGGTGCAAAGTTTTCGGAGGCGATCATTTCCAGGGTGCCGCGCTGGCGGCCGAGTTCCTGGTCCAGTACTGCGGCGATCTCGGGATCGAGTTCAGCCAGCGGCTGGTTGCTGACGGTGAAGGAAGTGCTGACGGAAGTCGGTGAAGTAGTCACGAAGAACTCCTGGCTAGGGATGGGCACTGCTAAGGTCAGGCTACCGGCTGGGACGTTGCTCCGCCCCTTGATGACAAGTCACAGGACTGTCCCGGACGCATGTCCGTTCAGGGCACCGCAGCGAACCGGGTGACCGCTCTTCGAGAAGCGCAGCACCCTGCCGGCAAAACATGACCCTCGGCCCAGGCGTACGATCCGTGGTCTTCGTGATTGCCGCTCCCTGGTGGTTAGCCACCCAACGCCAGTTGCGACCCCACCAGACTACCAAAAGGCAGGCCTCCGCGCGGGTAGGCTGTTCTTCGTGATTGAAGACCAGCTCGCCAAAGCGTACGTAGTAACCCTTTCCTGCCCCGACCGCCCCGGGATCGTCCACGCCGTCGCCGGCGCCCTGCTCGTGGCAGGCTGCAACATTACGGACTCCCAGCAGTACGGCAGCCAGTCCACCGGCACCTTCTTCATGCGCGTTGAAGCAACGACCGCCGCCTCCCGGGCCGACGTCCACGCGGCACTCGAGCCCGTGGCCGGGGCGTTCGGCATGCAGTGGAGCCTCCACCCGGTGGGCCAGAAGGTCCGCACGTTGCTCATGGCGAGCAAGTCCGCCCACTGCCTCAACGACCTCCTGTTCCTGCAGCGCTCCGGCACGCTGCCGATCGAGGTTCCGGCCATCGTCTCCAACCACAACGATCTGGCCGGGCTTGCGGAGTTCTACGGGATCCCGTTTCACCACATTCCGGTCACACCCGACACCAAAGCGCAGGCCGAGGACAAGCTTCGTGCCATCATGGCGGAGAACGATGTCGAACTGACGGTGCTGGCGCGCTACATGCAGATCATCTCCGACGAACTGTGCACCGAGCTGACCGGCAGGGCCATCAACATCCACCATTCCTTCCTGCCGTCCTTCAAGGGCGCCAAGCCGTACCACCAGGCCCACGCCCGCGGCGTGAAGCTGATCGGCGCCACCGCCCACTACGTCACCGCCGCGCTGGACGAGGGCCCCATCATCGAGCAGGAGGTGATCCGGGTGGACCACGCGCGCACTCCGGAGCAGTTCGTGCAGATGGGCCGCGACGTTGAAGGCCGGACCCTCGCCCAGGCCGTGCAGTGGCACGCCGAGCACCGGGTGCTCCTCGACGGCAACCGGACAGTGGTTTTCAACTGACCCATCCCTTAGCTGACCTGGTCACCGCGGGCCTGTTCCCAGCAGGCGGGTTTTAACTCAGACTGGTTAACGCCATGACCCTGCTGACCGAAACTTCGCTGGAAACCTTCATCGCGCTGCTCAAAGCCCAGGGGCGCCACGCAGTGCTGGACGTCTGCTGTGGCCCCGGCGAGGACGGCCTCAGGTTCGTTCGGGCCGGCATCCACTACACCGGGGTGGACCCGTTCGACGGGAACGTCCGGTACGCCCTCTCCCGCCGCCTCAGCGTTTCCGTCGCGGAACCCGCCCGCCTGCCTTTCGCGGACCACAGCTTCCCAGCGGTGTGGGCAGTGCAGGCTCTGGCGGGGCTCACCGCTGAGGAGGCGGACGACGTCGTGCGTGAACTCGAGCGCGTGGCGGCGCCAGGCGCGCCGATCGCCGTCGTCCTCCCCTAACCGGGGCATCGCCCAGGCAATCAGCAGCATGAGCCGTGCCGGGAGCCGGGCACGACGCGAGCTGCTACACAGCTGGGCAGGACAGGTGTCTTAGGCTGGGGGCATGGCTCCCATATATTCCTTCGCCGGCGACACCCCGGACATCCACCCCTCGGTATTCGTGGCGCCGACAGCGTCGATCATCGGCCGGGCCACGCTCGCGGAGGACGCCAGCGCCTTCTACGGCGTTTCCGTGCGGGCGGACACCGCGACGATCAGCGTCGGCGTCGGCAGCAACCTGCAGGACAACGTAGTGCTGCACGCCGACCCCGGCTTCCCCTGCAGCGTCGGGGCACGTGTCAGCGTCGGGCACAGCGCCGTGGTCCACGGCTGCACCGTTGAGGATGACTGCCTCATCGGCATGAGCGCCACCATCCTCAACGGCGCAGTGATCGGCGCCGGCTCGCTCGTGGCCGCCGGCGCCGTGGTCCTCGAAGGAACCGTGGTTCCGCCGCGCTCCCTGGTGGCCGGTGTACCGGCCAAGGTGCGCCGCGAACTTTCAGATGAGGAGTTCGACGGCGTGAAGCGCAACGCCGCCCACTACCGTGAACTCGCGCAGGCCCACCGCGAACTGCACGCCGGCTAGTAGCGGCTGACCGAGCTCGTCGAGATCACGGTTTTGCCGAGGTCAACCAGCGGCTAGTCCAGGCTGATGGGTCCCAGCGCGTCGAGCAGGTCGCCGGGGCCCGGGTTCGCAGCGGACGACGAACCGCCGAGGTGGTTCACCACGCCCCACACGGCGTTCAGCCCGGTGGTCACGGCGCCCTCGGCCCAGCCGGCGGTGAACGAGATGTCGTCGCCGGCCAGGAAGAGCCCGCGCTGCGCTTCCGGCAGCTTGTCCTGCTTGAAGTGGCAGAAGAGCCGCTGCTGGTAGCGGTAGTGCCCCGGCAGGTTTGCCTTGAATGCGCCCATGAAGTTGGGGTCAGCTTCCCAGGAGACGGTGATGGGCTGGCCCACGATGTGGCTCGCGATGTCCACGCCCGGGTAGATCTGCTCCAGCGAGTGCAGCATCAGCTCGACCCTCTGGTCGGCGTCGAGCGCGAGCCACTTCAGGGCGTCGTCGTTCCAGGTGTAGGACAGTAGGATCACTGCCGGCTTGTCCGGTCCGTTGTCCAGCAGGTACGTGGCGCGGTTAAGGCGGTCCGTCAGCGTCATGGACAGGACCTCGCGGCCGGTGGCGGGGTCGATGTCCTTCCAGAAAGGCCGGTCCACCATCACGAAGGTCTTGGACGACTGCATGTAGTGGGAACGCTCAATCGCCGTCCAGAGCTCCGCCGGGAACAGCGCCTCCTCGGTGTGGATGCGGGTGGACAGCAGCCACGACTGGCATGTGGTGACCACGGCCGGGTACGCGGACTCGCGGCCCCACCGCTCGCGGATGCGCAGGTCGCCGCTGGCATCGCGGCTGATCCGGTCAACGGCTCCCCGCGGGGAACCGGAGTGTAGCGACGCCAGTGACGTCCCCTCCGGCCAATGGGCCATGCCCGACGGCGCGTGGTGCCACAGTGCCTCGGGGAGCCTTTGCGCTCCCCCGTCGATGAGACGGTGCTGGTCGTCGGCGTCCGTGTACACGACGCGCAGGATCTCCAGGATGGAGTTGGGGAAGTCCGTGTCCCAGCCGCCGGTGCCGAAGCCCACCTGGCCGAAGGCCTCGCGGTGCGCGAAGCCCGCCTCCTTGAACGAGTCGCTTCCGGCAATGAAGCCGTAGAAGGTCTGTTCGTCCAGCAGCGGCAGCAGCTCGTTCCAGAGCTCCTTGATCCGCGCTGTGTCGCGAGCCCGGATGGCGTCCTGCATCTCGCTGAACTTGGCGCCGTCGTTCACGGCCGCCTTCCAGGCCTCGGCCACTTCGCGGAAGAACGGCGGCAGGTCCGCCGCGGTGCTTGCGTAGTGCTTCTGCCCGGCGAGTTCGATCACAGTGCTGGAGGTTGCGGGGGCCAGCGGGTTGGGGAAGTCCTGGGTCTCGATGCCCAACAAGTCAACGTAGTGGTAGAACGCCTTGCCTGAGACTGGGAAACGCATGCCGCCCAGATCCGCTACCACTCCGGGAGCGGAGGGGAAGCTGGCCGTGCGCAGGCGGCCGCCGATCTGGTCGGCTTCATAGACTACCGGGCGCAGCCCGAGCTTCATGAGTTCGTAGGCGGTGACAAGTCCAGACAATCCCGCGCCCACCACAGCCACTTCTGTGCCGTATAGCTCGGCCGGCACGGAGCCCAGTCCGTCCGGGTGGGCGAGGTAGTGGTCGTAGCTGAACGGGAAGTCCGGGTTCAGCATGGTGATGGGGGCCTGGTCCAGCTTGTCGGAAGCGGCCGCTGCGGTGCCGGTCAGGGTGCCGGCGGAGGTGCCGACGCTGGACGGATCGGAGGCGGGCAGTTCGGTGGCGATGGTCATGGAAGCTCTGCCTTCATGGTTTCGGGGGTTGACGTGGTGCTCGAAAGTTCGCGGCTGGACAATTCACGGTATTCCTCGTGACTCAGGGAAGCCACCCTTGAGTTGCGGCGGCCGTAGCCGAAGTAGGCGGCCAGCCCTACCAGCATCCAGATCCCGAAGGTCACCCAGGTATCGACGCCCAGGTTGGCCATCAGGTAGGCGCACATGAGCGCACCGAGGATCGGGGTGAGCGGGAAGAAAGGGACCCGGAAGGTCCGTTTGAGCTCTGGCCGGGTGCGGCGCAGGTAGATGACGGCGACGTTTACCAGCGCGAAGGCGAAGAGGGTGCCGATGCTGGTGGCGTCGGCCAGGGCACCGAGCGGAACCAGCCCGGCAGTGAGGGCGACGAGGATGCCCACGATCAGCGTGCCGGCAACCGGAGTGCCGGTCTTCGGCGAGACCCGGCCGAAGACCTTGGGCATGAGTCCGTCGCGGGCCATGGAGAGCAGGATGCGGGTTTGTCCGTAGAGGACGGTCAGCACGATGCTGGCGATGGCCAGGACGGCACCCACGGCGAAGACGAGGGCGATCCACGGCTGACCGGTGGTCTCCTCAAGGATCTTGACGAGCGCGGCTTCGTTACCGTCGAACCAGCCCCAGGGCCGGGCGCCGATGGCGGCCACGGCAACCAGGACGTAGATGGTGGTGACGATCAGCATGGAGAGCATGATGGCCCGCGGCAGGTCGCGCTTGGGGTTGCGGGCTTCCTCGCCGGCGGTGGATGCGGCGTCGAAGCCGATGTAGGAGAAGAAAACGCTGGAGGCTGCGGCGGACACCCCGGCGGCACCCATGGGCATAAGAGGCTCGAAGTTGCCGGCGTTGAAGGCTGTGAAGGCAACCGCGCAGAAGAAGAGCAGGATGACCACCTTGATAGCCACGATGGCCGTGTTGATCCAGGCGCTTTCCTTGGCACCCCGTACAAGCAGGACCATGGCCAGGAGAACAATGATCATGGCCGGGATGTTCATGACGCCGCCGTCACCGGGCGGCTGGGAGATCGCGTCCGGCATGACCATGCCGAAGACCGCCAGGGCCTCGTTCACGTACTGGCCGGCGCCCACTGCGACGGCGGCCACCGAGACGGCGTATTCCAGCACGAGGCACCAGCCGCAGATCCACGCCATGCCCTCACCCAGGGTGGCGTAGCTGTAGGAATAGCTGGAGCCGGCCACCGGCACCAGGCCGGCCATTTCGGCGTACGACACGGCGGACAGCAGGGCGGCCACGCCGGCGATGGCGAAAGAGATCCAGATGGCCGGCCCGGCCAGCGGAACCGACTCACCCAGAATCACCAGGATGCCGGTTCCGAGGGTGGCACCCACGCTGATCATGGTCAGCTGTAGGACGCCGAAGCTGCGGACCAGGCGGGGTCCGCCGTGGCCTGTTTCGGCTTCAGTGACCATCTGTCCGATCGGCTTGCGGCGCAGCAGCTGGGCTGCCAGGCCGGGCCGGCCGGCCGGTGCCGCCGGCCGCTGTTCTGTGTAGGTGGGCACAGTCATCGTTGACGTCCGTTCGTGAGTAGTTGTCGGTTCCCCTCGCCCTAGCCTAGACGCGTGAGGCACCTCTCACTGTTGTGCAAAATGACCTATAGTGTTCTGGCATGAGACGTAATGCACAAAAGGAAAGCACGCCATCTGCCGTGTTTTCCGGCCAGGTCAGCGTTGACCTGACTGCCATTTCCGACAATGTCCGGGCACTCCGGGCGCTCACTTCTGCGCCGCATTTCATGGCGGTGGTCAAGGGCAACGCCTACGGCCACGGGCTGGTGGACGTGGCCCAGGCAGCCCTTGCCGCCGGGGCCGACTGGCTCGGGACCGCGCAGCTCACCGAAGCCCTCGCGCTGCGACGGGCCGGCGTCACCGCCCCGGTTCTGTCCTGGCTGTACCTGGCCACGGCGTCCAGCGACATCATTCGCGAGGCCCTGGAAAACGACGTCGACATGTCCCTGGGCAGCGCCGCCCAGCTGGATGTGGTGGCCGGCATCGCCCGCGCGCTCGGAAAGCCGGCGCCGGTCCATCTGGAGCTGGACAGCGGGCTGAGCCGAGGCGGCGCCCGCACCGAGGACTGGCCGGACCTTGTGGCCGCCGCACGCAGCGCTGAGCTTGAGGGAACGCTCACCGTCAGGGGAATCTGGACCCACCTGGCCTGGGCCGACGTGCCCGCGCACCCCGGCAACGCCGCCGCGGTGAACGCCTTCGAGGACGCCGTGCGGCTGGCCCGGGAAGGCGGGCTGGATCCGGAACTCAGGCACGTTTCAAGCTCCGCCAACATTCTGGACCGCCCCGAGTTTGCCTTCGACATGGTGCGGGCCGGACTGGCCGTCTACGGCCTGGCGCCCGCCGACCACCTGGATCCGGCGGATTTCGGGCTGCGTCCAGCCCTCACCGTGACGGCTCCCGTGGTGCTGGTCAAGAGGGTGCCGGCGGGCACCGGCGTGAGCTACGAACACCAGGCCATCACGCATGAGGCGCGGTTCCTGGGGCTGATTCCGCTGGGCTATGCGGACGGCATTCCCAAAGGCATTTCCGGCCGCAGCATGGTCCAGCTGGGCGGCAGGCGGGTGCCCGTGATCGGCAAGGTGTGCATGGACCAGTTCATGGTGGATCTCGGCCCGGAAACCGGCGGCGTGTCCGTCGGCGACACCGCCGTGCTGTTTGGTGATCCGGACACCGGAGCGGCGAGCGCTGACGACTGGGGCTCGGCCATCGGCAGCCACGGAGACGAAATCATCAACAGAATCGCGCCCCGCCTCCCCCGGACCTACGGCCCGCCCCTCAATGACGGCCTGCCCAGGGCGTACGAATGCCCCGACTACCAGGACCCCGAAGGCGGTGCGAACCATGTCGCCTGAGGCTGGAACCGGAACCGGAACGGACTCCGGGACCGCGACCGGGGCCGGAGCCGGGACCGGGGCCGGGGCCGGGACCGGGACCGGGACCGGGACCGGGACCGAACGGCTGAGCGTTGTCACGCTCCAGCAGTTCCTGGACAAGTTGCCGCCTGAGTTGAAGATCCTTCACGACGGCGGCAACGGCACCGGCCTGCTCCGGTGGGTCGAGCCCAGTGAGCTTGAGGATCCCACCCCGTATCTGCTCGACGGCGAGTTCCTCCTCACCGCGGGGCTGCCTTTTGTGGGCGAGGCAGGCCACGAAGCCAGGGTTGATGCCTACGTGCGGCGCCTGGTGGGAGCCCGCGTAGGTGCCCTGGGTTTCGGCCTGGAGCCCTACTTCAACGCTGCGCCGGAGGCACTGGTCGACGCCTGCGTCCGGCACAACCTGACACTGGTGGAAGTGCCCAGCACGGTGCCGTTCGCGGCCATCGGGCTGGAGTTCTCGCAGCTGCTCGAATCGGACAACGCAAAACTGTTCAGGCAACTGGCGGACACCAACCGGCAGCTGATGCGCGCGGTCCTTTCCGCCCGGCCCGAGCACGAACTCCTGGCCGCGCTGACCCAACGGGTCCCGGTGTGGGCGGTGCTGGTCGGCGCGGACGGAAGGGTCCGCGCCCGGGCGGGCGCCGGCGTCGAGCTTCCTGCACTGCAGCAGATCCTGGAACGGCTCCTGGGCGGCAGCGGGCCCCGGGTGGAGATGGATTCCTTCGACGTTCCCGGCTCCGCGCTGGTGTTCGGGCATCCGCTGCGCAGCACCCGCGACGCCAACCTTGGCGCTCTGATCCTGGGCACTGACGCCCCGCTGACGCCGTCGCAGAACAGCGTGGTGTCATCCGCCGTCGGACTCTTGGAACTGCTGGTCCGGCAGCGGACCAGCGGGTCCCTCGCCCCCAGCCAACTGGCCACCGCGCTGCTGCTGCACCCGGACAGCCTGGCAAGCGGAGGAACGAAGCATGTCAACGGCCTCAGGGACCTGCTGGGCCAAAGCACGTCCTCTACCCGATCGGCCCCGCTGCGGGTGGTGCAGGGCATCAAGGCGGAGCATGCCGCATGGCCGGCGGGCGACAGCCCGGTGCGGGAACTGCTGCAGTGGCGGCGGCTGTTCGACACGAAGCTCGTGGAGATCACGGACTACGGCTTCGCGGCCGTCACACGGCTGAAGGTCGACGACGCCCTGGTGGGCGAAGTCGAAAAACTCGGCTGGCGCCTGGTCATCGGGGACGCCACCGAACTGGCGGGGCTGGCAGGCGCGTACCAGCGCGTGACGTCACTCCGGTCCCGGGTCAGGAACACCGGAAAGAGCGCGCGGGTGGATGACGTCTCGTGGACGGTGGCCGGCCTGCTGGGCCGGGAAGCCGGCACCATGCTGGCGGGCCGCCTGCTGGAGCCTCTGCTCAGCCAGGAGCCCGAACGCCGGGACGCGCAGCTCGCGGTCCTGCGCTCGTGGCTGGGCGAAAACGGAAGCTGGGATGCCACGGCCAAGGTGCTCGGACTGCACCGCAACAGCGTCCGGCGGCAGGTCAACGCCGTGGCGGAACTGCTGGACAGCGACCTCAACCAGGCGCAGGTACGGGCCGAACTGTGGATCGCCTTGCAGTACGTGGACGAGCTGTTGCCGGCGGCCGGCGCCGCGACGGCCGGTCCCGTGGCGTAATTAACCCGGGCCGTCCACATCCAGGCCGTCTTCCCACGCGCGGTAGACGCGCGGACGGCGTTCGGCCAGGTACGGCACGGTCTCCCTTGCCTGCCGGGCCGCCTCGGCGCTGACGTCAGCGAACAGCAGTTCCGGGCCGGACCCGGCCGCGGCCAGCAGGGAACCGTCCGGAGCGGCAATCACGCTTCCGCCGAGGAATTCGCAGCCATCTTCCGTGCCCGAGTGGTTGGCGTAGGCCACCGTCAGTTGGCTTTCCAGCGCGCGGGCACGCAGGAGGATCTGGGGAACCTCGTCGAATCCGTGGGCAAGCGCGGTGGGAACGAGGAGCAGGTCGGCGCCGCGGGCGGCCGCGGCACGCGCGGTCTCGGGAAATTCCACGTCATAGCAGATCGCCAGTGACGTCTTGATCCCGTCTAGATCCACGACGGCGGGGGCTGCTTCGGCGGGGCTGAACGCCTTGCGCTCCTCGGGCCCGAACAGGTGGACTTTGGAGTAGCTGAGCAGTTCCTCACCGTGGTTGCTGACCAGGGTCGCCGAGATCTGCCATTGCTCGTCGGCCGCGATAGCAGGAAGGCTGTAGACGATGGCGATGCTGTGGCGCCGGGCGATGTCCGCCAAGGTACTGCGGATCGCGGAGAGGCCGGCAGGGTCCAGTTCCGTGCGGACCCGCAGCGGCGCGTAGCCCACCGGAAACAGTTCGGGGGTCAGCAACACGCGCGCACCTGCCGCAGCCGCGTTCTCCGCCGCCTCATCAACCGCACGGCAGTTGTGTTCCACATCCAAAACAGTGGAGTTTGCCTGCATCAGCGCCAGCAACACCATGATCACCTCAAGAGTCTTTTGCGAATGTCCGCCTGGACCGGACCGCTTTTGTCTTCAGCGTAGCCCCGGCCGTAAGTCCTTAGCCCGGGCCATTTGCACCGTCGAACTCGGCCTGCGGGACGTATTGTCCGCCTGCACTCGGGCAATGAGAACCCCTCGCTTGCGTTAACTTCTTGACTGCAAGGCTGCGATGGTGCACTCTTCTAAGCATGCCCTCAACATCGCGCTCAACGAGGAGCCGAACTAAAAACCCAGGGTCGCAGTCCGCTCTCCGGCATCTGAACCAGCAGCGGATCATCGAATGCCTGCTGAACGGACCCTCAACCCAGGCGGAACTCGCCCGGCAAACGGGCCTGTCCACCGCGACCGTGTCCAACATCGTGAAAATCATGCAGGATTCCGGCCTGGCCTCCACCGAGCCGATTACCAGTTCCGGGCGGAGGGCGCTCAACGTCCGGCTGAACAGCAACGGCGCGGTGGCTGTGGGCATCGACTTCGGCCGCCGGCACTTGCGCGTGGTGCTTGCCTCCCTTAGCTACCACATCATCGCCGAGGAATCCGTCCTGCTTCCCCTCGGGCACCACGCCGATCAGGGCATCCTGGCCGCCGTCACGCTGCTGTCCAAATTGCTCACCGACAGCGGAGTGGAGCGCAGCGCCATAGTGGGTGCCGGCGTCGGCATTCCCGGCCCCATAGACCGCCGGACGGGCACGGTGGCCCAAGGCGCCATCCTCCCCGAATGGGTGGGTATCAACATCCTGGAACACCTTGAAAACACCCTGCAGTTCCCCATATTCATCGACAATGACGCCAATCTTGGGGCATTGTCCGAGGTCACGTGGGGACCGCACAGCGGCATCAGCAACCTCATGTTTATGAAGATCGGTTCGGGCATTGGCGCCGGGCTGATTCTCAACGGCAACCCGTACTACGGCAACGTGGGCATCACGGGTGAAATCGGCCATGCCACGATCCACGAGCACGGACTGATCTGCCGGTGCGGCAACAGGGGCTGCCTCGAGACCATCGCCTCCACCACCACCATGATCGAGCTGCTGAGCCGGGGGGAGGAAAAGCCGCTGACACCCGAGGACATTGTCCGCAAAGCGCTGGCAAGGGACTCGGCCACCCTTCGCGTGGTGGACGACGCCGGCTTGGCAGTCGGGCGTGCGCTGGGCAACGTGGCCAACCTGATCAACCCGGAGGTGATAGTGGTGGGCGGCCCGCTGGCCGGGCTCGGCGAGCTGCTGCTGGACCCCGTCCGCAGGGGTCTGGTGCGGCACGCAGTCCCTGTTATCGGAGAAACCACGACCCTGACAATGTCCTCTTTGGGCGACCGCGCCGAGGCTCTGGGCGCGGCGGCCCTGGTCTTCCAACATGCCGGAATCAGGCGTTCGTAAGGTTTTCGTTACCTGCCCGTTGCGTTAAAGACTTGACGACAAGGGTTGTGATCCAGTTTACTTTTTCATCAGACGGCCCTGCGTTTTGCAGGGCGGACAACGAAGTCACGCATTGGAGGCGTAAGGGCAAATGACGTCCCTCGACACGCATAGCGATCCCGTAATCCTCGAGATGCGCTCCATCACCAAGGAATTCCCCGGCGTTAAAGCTTTGGCCGAGGTAAGCCTGTTGGTGAAGGCCGGAGAGATCCACGCGATCTGCGGTGAGAACGGCGCCGGCAAGTCCACGCTGATGAAGGTCCTCTCGGGGGTGTACCCTCACGGCACGTATACCGGCGACATCGTTTACCAGGCACAGGTCCAGCAGTTCAAGGACATCCGTGCCAGCGAGCACGCCGGAATCGTGATCATCCACCAGGAGCTCGCGCTGATCCCGGAGCTCTCCATCGCGGAGAACATCTTCCTGGGCAACGAGCCCGTCAAGCGCGGCGTTATCGACTGGGCCGAGGCCCGCACCCGGACCCGCGAGTTGCTCGCACGGGTGGGATTGCGGGAGGACCCGGATACTCCTGTCAAGGAAATCGGCGTCGGGAAACAGCAGCTTGTGGAGATCGCCAAGGCGTTGAACAAGTCCGTGAAGCTGCTCATCCTCGACGAGCCCACCGCGGCGCTGAACGAATCCGATTCCCAGCACCTGCTGGACCTGATCCTGGGCCTGAAGGGCCGCGGCATCACTTCCATCATCATTTCCCACAAGCTCAACGAGATCGAGCAGATCGCGGATTCCATCACCATCATCCGCGACGGGAAGTCCATCGAGACCCTGGACGTGAAGGCCGACGGCGTCGACGAGGACCGGATCATCAAGGGCATGGTCGGCCGCACGCTGGAGTCCCGGTTCCCGGACCACGTGCCCAAGATCGGCGAGGTCCTGTTCGAGGTCAAGAACTGGACCGTCGGGCACCCGCAGGTCCAGGACCGCATTGTCTGCAAAGGCTCTAACTTCTTCGTCCGCCGGGGCGAGATCGTCGGCTTCGCCGGCCTCATGGGAGCCGGCCGCACCGAACTGGCACGGTCGGTGTTCGGCCGTTCCTATGGCCGCTACATCACCGGCAGCATCTACAAGGACGGCAAGGAACTCCACCTCAAGAACGTCAAACAGGCCATCGACGCCGGCCTCGGCTACGTCACCGAGGACCGGAAGTCCCTGGGCCTGAACCTCCTGGATGACATCAAGACCACCACCGTCTCGGCGGCGCTGCACAAAATCAGCAAGCACTTCGTGGTGGACGTCAACAAGGAGTTCACTGTGGCCGAGCAATACCGCAAATCGCTGCGCACCAAGACGCCATCCGTGGAGGAAGGCGTGGCCAAGCTTTCCGGCGGCAACCAGCAGAAGGTGGTCCTTGCTAAGTGGATGTTTACCGATCCTGACCTGCTGATCCTGGACGAGCCCACCCGCGGCATCGACGTCGGCGCCAAGTACGAGATCTACGGCATCATCCAGCAGCTGGCCAACCAGGGCAAAGGAGTCATCGTCATCTCCTCCGAACTGCCCGAACTGCTCGGCCTCTCCGACCGCATTTACACGATCTTCGAAGGCGCCATCACCGGCGTCGTGGACAAAGACCAAGCCAGCCAGGAAAGCCTCATGAAACTCATGACTTCCGCCAGAAAAACCGCCTGACCCTCTGGAATCCTCCAGAACCTTCCAGAACAAGGACTGACACAATGAACGCGCTCAAGAAGCTCTTTGGCGGCAACACCCGCCAATTCGGCATGATCTTCGCCCTGGTTGCCCTGATCGTCTTCTTCCAATTCGCCACTGAAGGCCGCACGCTCACCCCCGGCAACGTCATCAACCTCTTCAACGGCAACTCGTACATCCTGATCCTGGCCATCGGCATGGTGCTGGTCATCATCGCCGGCCACATCGACCTGTCCGTCGGCTCTGTGGCAGCATTCGTCGGCGTCACCGTGGCCCTTGCCATCAGGGACTGGGGAATCCCCTGGTACCTGGGCATCCTGCTCGGACTCGCGCTCGGAGCCCTGATCGGCGCCTGGCAAGGGTTCTGGACGGCCTACGTGGGGATTCCCGCCTTCATCGTCACGCTGGCCGGCATGCTGCTGTTCCGCGGCTTCAACCAGTTCGTCGGCAAGTCCAACACCATCCCGGTCCCCGCCGACTTCCAGTACATCGGCTCCGGCTACCTTCCCGAGGTCGGCCCGAACACGGGTTTCAACAACCTCACCCTGCTGCTCGGCCTGCTGGGCGTCGCATTCGTGATCTTCAGTGAAATCCGCTCCCGCCGCACCGCCAAGGCACTCGGCGCCGAGGTCCCCGAGGCCTGGGTGGTCATCACCAAGCTCGTGCTGATCTGCGGTGCCATCCTGTACGCCACGTACCTGTTCGCCACGGGCCGCCCGGGCACCTCGTTCCCCATCCCCGGGCTCATCCTCGCCGTCCTGGTCCTGATCTACGGGTTCATCTCCGCCAAGACCGTCGTCGGCCGCCACGTTTACGCGGTGGGCGGCAACCGGCATGCAGCCGAGCTCTCCGGCGTCCAGTCCAAGAAGGTCAACTTCCTGGTCATGATGAACATGTCCATCCTGGCCGGCCTCGCCGGCATGATCTTCGTGGGCCGGTCCACTGCCTCTGGACCGTTCGACGGCGTCGGCTGGGAACTGGACGCCATC
Source organism: Arthrobacter sp. 10L430 (assembly GCF_056395245.1). NCBI lineage: Bacteria > Bacillati > Actinomycetota > Actinomycetes > Micrococcales > Micrococcaceae > Arthrobacter > Arthrobacter sp. 10L430. The sequence goes on from NZ_JBFTJD010000002.1 coordinate 420,720, forward strand.
GCGGCCGTGTTCATCGGCGGCGCCGCCGTGACCGGCGGTGTCGGCACCGTGATCGGCTCGATCGTCGGTGGCCTTGTGATGGCAGTGCTGAACAACGGCCTGCAGCTCCTCGGCGTCGGCGCCGACCTCACCCAGATCATCAAGGGCCTGGTCCTGCTGATCGCCGTGGCGTTCGACGTCTACAACAAGAGCCAGGGAAAGAGGTCCATCATCGGCATGCTGACCCAGAGCTTCAACCGCCCCAGCGGCGGCACGTCGCTCCAGCCGGACGAGACAACTTCCACCAAAGAAACCATCTCCCGGGAAGCCTGAGCACCGCCACTCCCCGGAAGCATTTCCCACCCCTATAGAAAGTGAACCAACAATGCGAATGATTGGTAAAGCAGGAAAGGCGGCAGCGATCGCTGCCATTGCGGCACTGGCGCTGACAGCCTGCGGCCGTTCCGACTCCGGTACAACGGGCGGTGGCACAGCTGGCGGCGAGGCTTTCCCCCAGAACTCCTCGATCGGCGTCGCGCTCCCCCAGAAGACCAGTGAGAACTGGGTCCTGGCGGAAAAGCTGTTCAACGACGGACTCACCGGCGCCGGCTTCAAAGCAGACGTCCAGTTCGCCAACGGCGGCGTCTCGGAGCAGCAGAACCAGATCAGCGCCATGATCACCAAGGGCGCCAAGGTCATCATCGTCGGCGCCATCGACGGCGCCCAGCTTGGCACCCAGCTCAAGCAGGCCAAGGACGCCGGCGCGACCATCATCGCCTACGACCGTCTGCTGCTGAACACCGAAAACGTGGACTACTATGTGGCCTACGACAACTTCAAGGTTGGCGAGCTGCAGGGCCAGGCACTGCTCGAGGGCATGGCGAAGAAGAAGGCCCAGGGCCCGTACAACATCGAGCTCTTTGCCGGATCCCCCGACGACGCCAATGCGAAGGTCTTCTTCGACGGCGCCATGAAGGTGCTCCAGCCGAAGATCGACGACGGCACCCTCAAGGTGGTTTCCGGCCAGAAGTCGTTCGAACAGGCTGTCACCCAGGGCTGGAAGGCTGAAAACGCCCAGCGCCGCGCCGACACGCTGCTGACCGGCAGCTACTCCTCCGCTTCGCTGGACGGCGTCCTGTCCCCGAACGACACCCTGGCCCGTGCAGTCCTGACCTCAGTCAGGGCCGCCGGCAAGCCGCTTCCGGTTGTCACCGGCCAGGACTCCGAGGTTGAGTCCGTCAAGTCCATCATGGCCGGCGAGCAGTACTCCACCATCAACAAGGACACCCGCAAGCTCGTTGAGCACGCGATCGTCATGGTCAAGGACATCCAGGCCGGCAAGAAGCCTGAAATCAACGACGACAAGTCCTACAACAACAAGGTCAAGACCGTTCCTGCGTACCTGCTGGAGCCGGTCATCGTGACCAAGGAGAACGTCAAGACGGCCTACGTGGGCGATCCGGTACTCGGACCGATCACGAAGTAACGTCACAGGCGTCCCAGCGTTCCAGGCGCTGGCACCGACGAGCCCCGGCTCCCCCGCAAGGGAGGGCCGGGGCTCGTCGCTTTCCTCCTCAACCCTCCTGCACCTTTCGCAACAAAACTCTCAACCCTCCTGCACCTTTCGCAACAAAACTCTCAACCCTCCTGCACCTTTCGCAACAAACTCTCAACCCTCCTGCACCTTTCGCAACAAAACTCTTAACCCTCCTGCACCTTTCGCAACAAAACTCTTAACCCTCCTGCACCTTTCGCAACAAAACTCTTAACCCTCCTGCACCTCCCGGAGGGCGCTGGGAAACAGTCACAGCAAACGCATAGCTTTGGCTCCGACTCTGCACAGCCGCGGGCGCCCGTGTGGGATCCGAAGCCGGCCATTCCGCCGGCACGTGATCCCAAGGAGTACCGTGAGCGTCCTCGCCCGCAGTGTAGGCAATGCCTTCAGAAACAAGGTCAGGACGGCTGCCGTTGTGGCCGTTCTTGCCGTAGCAATCGGACTGGCCCTGGCCATGCTCGTGGCCAACCAGGCTGTGGCGGCGAAAGTCCAGGAGCTGAACGCTTCGGTGGGGACGGTGCTCACGGTCAATCCGGCCGGCGGCCAGGGTTTCGAGGGCGGCGGCGAGCCGCTGACCTCGGCACAGGCGGTGACGGCCGCCGGCGTTCCCAACGTGACCGCCGTCGTCGGAACCAAAGCGCTGCGGCTGCGCAACGCCACGGAAGCTGCCGCGCAGGCGGCGGCCGGGACCCAGGCAGGTCCGGGCGGCGGCCAGGGGGGCCCCGGCGGACAGACCACGACGCTGACCACCAGCCTCACCGCGGCGGTGGACGCCGGAACGCTCGGCACCCGGAACCAGGCCAGCTCGGGAACCACTGGCACCACCGGCGCCGCCACACAGCCGGCGCGGACTCTTCCTATCACCGCCACCGGCATCGGCGCCGAGGTGGACAGCGCCGGAAAGGCGCTTGAACTGACCGAAGGCGCCGGTCTGGGCAATTACACCGCGGCCTCCACCAAAGCGCTGCTGGGCACCACGCTCGCCGAGAAGAACAACCTCAAGGTGGGCTCCACGTTCACCATCAACAGCACGAAATTCACCGTCGCGGGATTGTTCGACGCCGGCACTGCCTTCGGCAACAACGCCCTGTACGTGACGCTGCCGGCAGCGCAGACGCTGGCGGAACTGCCCGGTGAACTCTCCACAATGATCGTCACGGTCAACAGCATGGAGAACGTGGACTCCACCAAGACGGCCCTGCAGGCCGCTCTCGGGTCGGACAAGGCGGACGTCACGCAGGGCCAGCGCAACCTGGAAACCGCCGTCAGCTCGCTGGACAGCGTCAAGAACATCTCCCTGGTGGCCTTCCTGGCCGCGCTCGGAACCGCCGGCCTGATCATTCTGCTGATCATGGTGATGCTGGTCCGGGAGCGCCGCCGCGAGATCGGCGTCCTCAAGGCCATCGGCGCACGCAACCGCACCATCGGCCTCCAGTTCGTGCTCGAGGCGCTGGTGCTGGTGGCCCTGGGAAGCGTGGTGGGTGCCGCCATCGCCTCCTTCGCCAGCGGCGGCATCGCCAGTGCGCTGGTCAGCTCCGGCACGAGCACGACGGCGGCTGCCGGCCGCGGTGCCGGCTTCCCCGGCGGCGGGGCTGGACTTCCCGGCGGAGGTCCGTTCGGCGGTGCGTCCCAGCTGCTGACCTCTGTCACCGCGAGTGCATCCCCCGGCGTGATCGCCGCCGGCATCGCCGCGGTCTTCGGCGTCGCCATCATCGGTGCGCTGGTCCCTGCCCTGCTCACGGCCCGCATCCGTCCCATCGAAGTCCTCCGAGGAGAATAGCCATGATTGAAGTCAAGAACCTCGTCCGCACCTTCAAGACCGGCGACCGGACCATCAAGCCGGTCAATGATGTCAGTTTCGAGCTGGAACAGGGCACACTGGCGTCCATTGTCGGGAAGAGCGGCAGCGGCAAGAGCACCCTGTTGTCCCTCCTCGGTGCGCTGGACAAGCCCACCAGCGGGGACGTCGTCGTCAACGGCGTGAGCCTGGCGAGCATGCCCGACGGCAAGCTGACGGAGTACCGGCGCCGGGACATCGGCTTTGTGTTCCAGCAGTTCAACCTGATCCCCAACCTGTCCGCGCTGGACAATGTGATGCTTCCAATGGAATTCGCCGGCGTGCGGAAGTCAGCGCGGGTACAGCGGGCGCGCGAGCTGCTCGAGCAGGTACAGCTCGACCCGGAGAAGCACGCGCGCCGGATCAACCGGCTCTCGGGCGGCGAGCAGCAGCGCGTTGCCATCGCCCGGGCGCTGGCAAACGAGCCCAAACTGATCCTGGCCGACGAGCCAACGGGCAACCTGGACGAGCAGACGGGCGAGCACATCATCGAACTCCTCAGTTCGCTCAGCCGGGACCACAACACCACCATCCTCGTGGTGACGCACGACCGCCAGCTCGCCAACAAGACCGACCGGCGCTTCCGGCTGCAGCAGGGCAAACTGACGGAGGAACCCGCCCGCAGCCGGGTGGGCGCGGCGGCAGCGGGGTAACGTCCCGCAGGGGTGCGCGCACAGCGGGGAGCTGATGGAGGGCTGGTTTCAACCCTCTCTCAGCTCCCGCAGCGTTCAGCCCAACGCTCTCTCACTTCCTGTCGGTAATTCCCCAACGCTCTCTCACTTCCCGCGGCGTTCGACCCAACGCTCTCTCACTTCCTGCGGCGTTCAGCCCAACGCTCTCTCACTTCCTGAAGCGTTCAACCCAACGCTCTCTCACTTCCTGCAGCGTTCAACCCAACGCTCTCTCACCCGGATGAGAGGATGGCGTCATGACGTCACCCATCGCCAAGCCGTGGCTCTTCAGCCAGTCCAACCAGGATCCCCTCGCCGCCACCGGCGCTCCGATTCGGTGGGGTGTCATCGCCACCGGGCGGATCGCCTCGCTGGTCTCCCGGGATCTGGCCCTGCTCGAAGATGCTGAGCTATACGCGGTCAGTTCACGCCGACAGGAGGCGGCGGACACGTTCGCCGCCGAATTCGGCTTCTCAAGGGCGTACGGTGACGACGGCGGGACGCCTGGGTATGAGCGCCTTCTCGCCGACGACTCGGTCGACGTCGTGTACGTGGCCACGCCTCACGCCCAGCACCACCAGATGGTGCTGGCCGCCCTGAATGCCGGCAAACATGTGCTGTGCGAAAAAGCCTTCACGATCAACGCCCGCGAGGCCGCCGAGCTGATCGCCGTGGCCCGCGAAAAGCAGCTGTTCCTGATGGAAGCGGTGTGGAGCCGCTTCCTTCCCAGCATGCAGCGGGCATTCGAAATCGCCGCCTCCGGCGAACTAGGAACGGTGCAATGGGTCACCGCGGATCTGGGCTTCCCCGCACCCTATTCGCCCACAGCACGGCTGTGGGCGGTCAAGGACGGCGGCGGTGCGCTCCTCGACCTGACGGTGTACCCGCTGCTGTGGGCGCTGGGCACCTTAGGATTCCCGCAGGCGGTCAGCGCCACGGGCTTCCTTAATGATGACGGCGTCGACGCCCAGAATGCGCTGACTCTGGGTTACCACCACGGAGCACAGGCGCAGCTGACCTCGTCGCTGCTGGCCCACGGCCCGCGGGCCGCCACAGTTGCCGGAAGCCTGGGCTATCTTCAGGCACTCGGCTCGATCAACAACCCCAAGCAACTAGTCATCGGCATCGGGCGCGAACCGCTTCGCACGGAACATTTCCACGTTGCGGGCCAGGGCTACACCTATGAGCTTCGCGAGGTGACCCGGTGCATCCAGCAACGCCTGACGGAAAGCCCTGTCATGCCGCTCGAGGATTCCCTGAACACCATGCGGCTTTTCGACGGTGTCCGGGCACAGCTTGGGGTCAGCTATCCGAACGACGCCCACTGACAGGCTGGTCCTGTGCAGGCACCGCTTCGCAGAAATCCAAATAATATTGTCTGCCGGGTCTGGACTCTCACTTTGAAGCGGGCTTAGGCTGTAGAAGATCGTCGATTATTCGGTGACTTTGGGGGTGTTGCGCATGGCTGGTGCTGGATTGCCATGGTCCGCGCTCCGCCCCCTGCGCCCGGTGCTTATCGCCGGAGCTGTCGCCGTGGCCTGGCTCTCCTTTTCAGCCCCGGGTGCAGACGCATCCAACTCGTCCACCTCCGAGTCTCCTCTTGGTGAAATCACCGCGACGGTTTCGTCGCTAAGCACTGGCGTCGATAACGCTGTTGACGTCATCCACCATGCACAGAACGTTGCCGATCCGGTAGGCGAGACGCTGCCGGACCCTGCTGCGGTTGTCATTCCGGAGCCTGCGCCAGCTGCTCCGCTGCCCCAACCCGATACGCAAACGCCCGCTCCCGAGACGGCGGTGCTACCGGCCGTCGTCGCACCCGTCGTGGACGAGATCGCGATCCCGTTGGAGACGGTGGTAGGCATCCTGCCTGCGGCAGAAGTACTGCCCGTCGAGGCCGTTGCCCCGGTCGCCTCACAGGTGGATTCCGCGGTTAGCGGTGTGGTGGAGACAGTTGTGCGGCCCGTGACCGCGACGGTCCCGGTGGACCAGGTGATCGGCCAAATTCCCGATCTGCATCCTGATGCCCCGGCCCTCAATGCTCCTGTGGGCACGCCGGTTGTTGAAGCCGTGAAGGACCTCGTCACCGTTCCCGAATCCTCCACCGGTCCCCCGCTCACGCCTGCTGCCACGTCTGTTGCTACGTCTGTTGCCACTGACAGGACTGACGGCGCAGGCCTTTCCGCGCAGGTCCGCCCGGGATATGCCCCCCTGGTGACCGCTGTGGTCTCCAGCGGAATTGCGCCCGGTCACCTGGGCGGTGCCGGCCATGCGGGTCACAAGAACGCTTCGGGCTCGTCGCCTGCACTTCCCTCCGGCGGAGGAACACCCGGCGGCGACGGCACGCGGTCCCCGGATGCCCTGCTGCCGTCTACGCCGTCGGGGTCGGGCAGTGGCCAGTCCTCGGGCGGCCCGTCAACCTCCGCCGCGTGGCTGACCAGTCCCTTTGAATACCTTCCGCTCACCGGCATTGTCCCGGCCAGCGGTCCACTTCAGCATGTCCCTTCGCCGGTGGCTATTGACCCCGGCTCCTCTCCTGACTAGTTGGGCCTTTCCTGCCTTTCCTTGGGCAGAAATCCGGCCAATCGGGCTGCCTTTGTGCGCCTGTCAACAACTCTTCAGGAGACATCAAAATGCACCAGAAAATTCGCAGGGGCCTACTGGGCACCCTCTTTGCCGGCGGGCTCTTAGCCCTTGGCGCCACCGCGGCTAACGCGGATACCACGGCCACAGGAACTGTTACTGTTGCGCCCGCATCCGCGTCAGCGGACCTCACTGCTTCGACGTCGTTGGGTCTGCTGGGTGGCCCAACGCCGTCGGATACTCCTCAAGTCGCTGTAGCTGCTGACATCGACCTCATCACTGGCAGCAACACGGCGCCGGCTACTGAAGCCACGGCCGTGGTGGACGCCACCGTCGACGTCAACCTCGGCAACACCACCGGCGCAGGCACCGAAACCATCCCGGCAGCCAACGCCACCGTCGACGTSAACCTCGGCAACACCACCGGCGCAGGCACCGAAACCATCCCGGCAACCAACGCCACCGTCGACGTCAACCTCGGCAACACCACCGGCGCAGGCACCGAAACCATCCCGGCAACCAACGCCACCGTCGACGTCAA